>NZ_JBWYIU010000008.1:0-166439 GCF_056783995.1 Acinetobacter sp. ANC_7588
CCCAATCGCAATGGACCCAGGTCTACGTTTTGCGATCCGTGAAGGTGGTCGTACAGTTGGTGCTGGTGTTGTTGCTAAAGTAACTGCATAATAGAAGTACAAACGAAAACCGAGAGTTTCGATTCTCGGTTTTGTTATAGGTCAGTAGTTCAATTGGTAGAGCGTCGGTCTCCAAAACCGAATGTTGGGGGTTCGAGTCCCTCCTGGCCTGCCAAATTATTTTTGATAAAAAGCTTGATGCTGGCTAAACTGGTCATATAATAAGTCGCGAATTCAACGACGAGTACAAAAATGTCGAATGATAAATCGCGTGACGCATTAAGCGACGCGCCAATTCCTCAAAGAAACAATTCCGCTGAAGTCGTTAAATCTGGTTCACCAGTTGACGTGATTTTATGGATTATTGCATTGGCATTACTTGCTGGTGCACTTATGGTAAATCAACATCTTCCAGCATATTGGGTTCCCGCAAACAATATTTGGGTGCGTGTTGGGGTAATTTTGGCTTGTATCGTTGTGGCTTTAGGTTTATTATACGCCACCCATCAAGGCAAAGGCTTTGTTCGTTTGTTGAAAGACTCACGCATTGAACTGCGTCGAGTGATTTGGCCAACAAAGCAAGAAACAGTAACTGCATCATGGCAAGTGTTACTTGTTGTTGTAATCACCGCTATTGGTTTATGGTGTTTTGATTACATTATTAGTTGGTTGATGAAGTTTATTATCGGGTAAAAGAGCTATGAAACGTTGGTACATTATTCATGCCTATTCAGGTTATGAAAAACAAGTGATGCGTTCGCTTAATGATCGAATCCAGCGTAGCGCTGTTGCCGATAGCTTTGGTGAAGTCCTTGTTCCTACTGAAGAAGTGGTAGAGATGAAGGATGGTAAGAAACGTAAGTCAGAGCGTAAATTCTTTCCAGGCTATGTGTTAGTTGAAATGGAAATGAATGACGATACTTGGCACATTGTTAAAGAATGTCCAAAAGTGCTCGGATTTATTGGTGGTACGGCAGAAAAGCCTGCTCCAATTACGCAAAAAGAAGCTGACGCGATTCTTGCACGTGTACGCAATACTGGCGAAGCACCTCGTCCTAAGACAATGTTCGAGCCAGGTGAAGAATTATTGGTTACTGATGGTCCATTCACAGACTTTAAAGGTGTGGTGGAAGAAGTTCAGTACGAAAAGTCACGCTTAACGTTGACGATTAATGTATTCAATCGACCAACTCAAGTTGAATTGGAATTTCGCCAAGTCGAAAAAACAATTTAATCTGAATTGGTTGAAAACGCCCGATTTTATTAATCGGGCATTGTTGTTGTAACGGTATCGTTACTTGTAAATATTGGGGAGCCTTAATCGGCGTTTGTACCCAGAGGTAATTGAAATGGCTAAGAAGATTGACGGCTATATCAAGCTGCAAGTTCCAGCTGGTAAAGCGAATCCATCTCCACCAATCGGTCCTGCACTAGGTCAACGTGGTGTAAACATCATGGCATTCTGTAAAGAATTCAATGCTGCTACACAAAAACTTGAAGCTGGTCTTCCGATTCCTGTAGTGATCACTGTGTACAACGACAAGTCGTTCACATTTATCATGAAAACTCCGCCTGCTGCTATTCTTCTTAAGAAAGCTGCTGGTATCCAAAAGGGTTCAGCTGTACCTAACAAAACTAAAGTTGGTAAGTTGACTCGTGCTCAATTAGAAGAGATCGCGACTACTAAAGAACCAGATTTAACTGGTGCTGACTTAGACGCGCGTGTACGTACCATTGCTGGTTCTGCACGTTCTATGGGCTTGGAAGTGGAGCTTTAAGACATGGCTAAATTAACTAAACGTCAAAAAGCGATTGCAGCTGCTGTAGAAGCGAACAAAGTTTATACTTTGGAAGAAGCTGTAGCAGTACTTTCTAGCCTTCCAGCTGCTAAATTCAAAGAATCTTTGGATGTAGCTGTAAATCTAGGTGTTGATCCTCGTAAATCTGACCAAGTTGTTCGTGGTGCGACTACACTTCCTGCAGGTACTGGTAAAACTGTACGTGTAGCTGTGTTTGCTCAAGGCGCTGCTGCTGAAGCTGCTAAAGCTGAAGGCGCGGACGTAGTTGGTTTTGATGACCTTGCTGAAAGCATTCAAGCGGGTAACCTTGACTTTGACGTAGTGATTGCTGCTCCAGATGCAATGCGCGTTGTAGGTAAGTTAGGTACAATCCTTGGTCCACGTGGCTTAATGCCAAACCCTAAAGTGGGTACTGTAACTCCTGACGTAGCAACTGCAGTTAAAAATGCAAAAGCTGGTCAAGCACGTTACCGTGTAGACAAAGCGGGTATCATCCATGCTGCGATCGGTCAAGTAGGTTTCACTGCTGAAGCTGTTCGTCAAAACGTTGAAGCTCTTGTAGCTGACCTTAAGAAAGCAAAACCTGCAACTTCTAAAGGTGTTTATATCAAAAAGATCACTTTAAGCTCAACTATGGGTCCTGGTCTTACTATTGATGTAACTAACGTTTCTAACTAAGTTTAACTTAGACAGAATTTTAAAGCCCTGAGTAAGATTTGAAGCGCTGCTTCAAATCTTACGCAAGATACCGGTTTTGGATTTCTTGCGAACTTAGGCAAACTTTGAATTGGTAAATGAGAATTTATCAGCGTCAAAGACCTCAGGCGAGGGGAGTTTTATGCTTCGCTCTTAATATTCCAGCCTGCGTAGACGCGGTGGTGTGATTTAGTTCATCCTCCGCGTGTTGACTCAGTGATGAGTTAACGAACTGGGAGTGTACTTCGCGTGAGTACATAAATCACCGTTAGGAGGTTTTACAATGGCTCTTCTTATCGAAGACAAAAAACAGATCGTAGCTGAAGTTAACGCTGTTGCTTCTACTGCTTTCACTGCTGTTGTTGCTGACTACCAAGGTTTAACTGTTGAGCAATTAACTGCTCTTCGTGTTGAAGCTCGTAAACTAGGTGTTACTACACGTATCGTGCGTAATACTTTAGCTAAACGTGCTCTTCAAGATACTCAGTTCGATATCTTGAACGACAACCTTGTTGGCCCAACAATTTTAGCTTTCTCGACTTCTGAAGACGACATGGGCGCAGCTGCTCGTTTGTTTGAAGAATTTGCTAAAACTAATAAAGCATTTGAACTTAAAGCTGCTGCATTCGATGGCAAGGTTTATCAAGGTGCTGAAGTTAGCGTAATCGCGAACCTTCCGAACCAAGAAAAAGCGCTTACTATGCTTGCAAATGTTCTTCAAGCTCCTATTTCGAAATTGGGTCGCCTTATTACTGCGCTCAAAGAGAAAAACGAGTCAGAAGCTGCTTAAGCTTAATAAATCAATTTCCACACCATTCAATATCCATTTGGAGTTATTCTCATGGCTTTAACTAACGAAGAAATCTTAAACGCAGTTGCTGAAAAAACTGTTCTTGAACTTGTTGAACTTATCTCTGCTTTTGAAGAGAAATTCAATGTATCTGCTGCTGCTGTAGCTGTAGCTGCTGCTCCAGGTGCTGGCGCTGCTGCTGCTGAAGAACAAACTGAATTCAACGTAGAGTTGACTTCTTTCGGTGCTAACAAAGTTGCTGTAATTAAAGCAGTTCGTGAAGCAACTGGTCTTGGTCTTAAAGAAGCTAAAGATTTAGTTGAAGGCGCTCCAGCTCTTCTTAAAGAAGGTGTTTCTAAAGAAGAAGCTGAAGAACTTAAGAAGAAACTTGAAGAAGCTGGTGCTCAAGTTACTGTTAAGTAATTTCGCCATGGGGTCAATATTAATTTGACCCCAAAAATTGGCTGATGGCTCTTGGGTCATCAGCCTTTTTGCGTTACAATTATCGGCTCGATTTTTGTTAACTTGGTGTAAAAATCATCAATACTAACTATAATTGAATAAAATCAAACGCTTACCAATATTTTTCCATGTTTAAAAATATTGTTAAGCGTTTTAATACCACTGAACATTGCAGCATTTGAACAAAGTGGTGGTCATATCGACCTGCGTAATTCCTTCTAGACCCGTTCTGCAGGCGGGTTTAGTTTACTTTCCGAGGACTCCAGATGGCATACTCATATACCGAAAAGAAACGGATCCGTAAGAATTTTGGTAAATTGCCCCAAGTGATGGATGCTCCGTACCTGCTCGCGATTCAAGTCGACTCGTACAGAACGTTCCTTCAAGATGGCAAAACACCAAAAAACCGCGAAGATATCGGTCTCCAAGCCGCATTTCGTTCAGTTTTTCCAATTGAAAGTTATTCTGGGAATGCTGCTTTAGAATTCGTTGAGTATAGCCTTGGTAAACCAGAGTTTGACGTTCGCGAATGTATTCTTCGTGGCTCAACTTATGCGGCACCAATGCGCGTAAAAATTCGTTTGATCATTAAAGATCGCGAAACGAAATCAATTAAAGACGTACGTGAACAAGAAGTGTACATGGGTGAAATGCCACTTATGACACAGAATGGTACGTTCGTGATCAATGGTACTGAGCGTGTAATCGTATCTCAATTACATCGTTCACCTGGTGTGTTCTTTGATCATGACAAGGGTAAGACGCATTCAAGTGGTAAGGTGCTTTATTCAGCACGTATCATTCCTTACCGTGGTTCATGGTTAGACTTTGAGTTTGATGCTAAAGATTTAGTATACGTTCGTATTGACCGTCGTCGTAAGTTACTTGCGACTGTGATTCTTCGTGCCTTGAACTATACAAACGAACAAATTCTAGACATGTTCTATGAAAAGGTTCCTGTATATCTAGACATGGGCAGCTATCAAATTGACTTGGTTCCAGAGCGTCTGCGTGGCGAGATGGCACAATTTGATATCACAGACAATGACGGTAAGACAATCGTTGAGCAAGGTAAACGTATTAATGCGCGTCATGTTCGTCAAATGGAAGCTGCAGGCTTAACTAAACTTCCAGTACCTGATGAATATTTATATGAGCGTATTACTGCTGAAGATATTACATTACACAATGGTGATGTGATTGCTGCAAACACGGTTCTTAGCCATGAAGTGATGGTTAAAATCGCTGAAGGCGGCGTTAAGCAATTTAACGTACTTTATACCAATGACATCGATCGCGGTTCATTCGTAGCTGATTCATTACGTGCTGATACGACTTCTGGTCGTGAAGAAGCGCTTGTAGAAATTTACAAGGTAATGCGTCCAGGTGAGCCACCAACGAAAGAAGCTGCAGAAAACTTATTCAATAACTTGTTCTTCTCTTCTGAACGTTATGACTTATCACCAGTTGGTCGTATGAAGTTCAACCGTCGTTTGGGTCGTCCTTACGAAGTGGGTACAGATCAGAAGTCACGTGAAGTTGAAGGTATTCTTTCAAACGATGACATCATTGACGTATTAAAAACGCTGGTTGAAATCCGTAACGGTAAAGGTGAAGTCGATGATATCGACCACCTAGGTAACCGTCGCGTACGTTCTGTTGGCGAAATGACTGAAAACCAATTCCGTGTTGGTCTAGTTCGTGTTGAACGTGCTGTGAAAGAGCGTTTATCACAAGCAGAGACAGATAATTTGTCTCCACAAGACTTGATCAATGCAAAACCAGTAGCGGCTGCAATCAAAGAATTCTTTGGTTCAAGCCAGTTATCTCAGTTCATGGATCAAAACAACCCATTGTCTGAAATTACACACAAACGTCGTGTATCAGCATTAGGTCCAGGTGGTTTAACACGTGAACGTGCGGGCTTTGAAGTACGTGACGTACATCAGACTCACTACGGTCGTGTTTGTCCAATTGAAACGCCTGAAGGTCCAAACATTGGTTTGATCAACTCATTATCTGTATATGCGAAAGCGAATAGCTTTGGTTTCTTAGAAACTCCATATCGTAAAGTTGTTGATGGTCGTGTAACGGATGAAGTTGAATATTTATCTGCAATTGAAGAAGTAGGTACTGTGATTGCACAGGCCGATTCTCAATTGGATAAAGATGGCAACTTAACAGAAGAATTCGTATCTGTTCGTCACCAAGGTGACTTCGTACGTATGCCGCCAGAAAAAGTAACGCACATGGACGTATCTGCTCAGCAGGTTGTTTCTGTGGCTGCGTCACTGATTCCATTCCTTGAACACGATGATGCGAACCGTGCATTGATGGGTTCAAACATGCAACGTCAGGCTGTTCCTACGCTGATTGCTGACAAGCCTCTTGTTGGTACAGGTATGGAAGCGAACGTGGCGCATGATTCAGGCGTGTGTGTGATCGCGAAACGTGGCGGGCGTATTGAATACGTAGATGCATCTCGTGTCGTTATTCGTGTGAATGAAGATGAAATGGTTGCGGGTGAAGCAGGTGTAGATATCTACAACTTGATTAAATACACACGTTCAAACCAAAACACATGTATTAACCAAAAAGTGCTTGTGAACCTAGGCGACAAAGTTGGTCGTGGTGATGTACTTGCTGATGGTCCATCAACTGATGGCGGTGAATTGGCTCTTGGTCAAAACATGCGTGTCGCGTTCATGACTTGGAACGGTTATAACTACGAAGACTCGATCTTATTATCTGAGCGTGTTCTTCAAGAAGATCGTTTGACGTCTATTCACATTCAAGAACTCTCTTGTGTTGCGCGTGATACTAAACTTGGTTCTGAAGAAATTACTGCTGATATTCCGAACGTAGGCGAGGCTGCACTTTCTAAGCTTGATGAATCAGGTATTGTCTATATCGGTGCTGAAGTAACTGCTGGTGACATTTTAGTTGGTAAAGTAACACCTAAGGGCGAAACGCAGTTGACTCCTGAAGAAAAATTGCTTCGTGCAATCTTTGGTGAAAAAGCAGCTGATGTGAAAGACTCTTCACTTCGTGTTCCATCTGGTACGAAGGGTACAGTCATCGACGTTCAAGTGTTTACTCGTGATGGTATCGAGAAAGACGAACGTGCTCAAGCGATTGAAAAAGCTCAACTTGATGCATACCGTAAAGATTTGAAAGAAGAATACAAAATCTTCGAAGAAGCTGCACGTGAGCGCGTTGTACGTTTGTTGAATGGTCAAGAGTCTAATGGCGGCGGTACAACAAAACGTGGCGATAAGTTAACTGATGAAGTTCTTTCAAATCTAGAACTTGTTGATCTACTTGATATCCAACCAGTAGATGAAGGCATCGCGGAGCGTTTAACTCAAATTCAAGTATTCTTGAAAGAGAAGAGTCTTGAAATCGATGAGAAATTCGCTGAGAAAAAACGCAAGCTTTCTACAGGTGATGAGTTAACAACTGGCGTATTGAAAGTTGTTAAAGTTTACCTAGCAGTAAAACGTCGTATTCAGCCTGGTGATAAGATGGCGGGTCGTCATGGTAACAAAGGTGTTGTATCAAACATCTTGCCAGTTGAAGACATGCCACATGATGCGAATGGTGTTCCAGTAGATATCGTATTGAACCCACTAGGTGTACCTTCACGTATGAACGTGGGTCAGATTCTTGAAACTCACTTGGGTATGGCTGCGAAAGGTCTTGGTGACAAGATCGATCAAATGTTGAAAGAACAACGTACTGTACTTGAACTTCGTGAATTCTTAGACAAGATTTACAACAAAGTTGGTGGCGAGCAAGAAGATCTTGATAGCTTAACTGATGATGAAATCTTGGCACTTTCAGGCAACCTCCGTAAAGGTGTTCCACTTGCAACACCAGTATTTGACGGTGCCGAAGAAGGTCAAATCAAAGAGTTATTAGAACTATCTGGTCTTTCACGTACTGGTCAGACAGTACTGTATGATGGCCGTACTGGTGAACGTTTTGACCGTCCTGTAACTGTAGGTTACATGTACATGTTGAAATTGAACCACTTGGTTGATGACAAGATGCATGCGCGTTCTACAGGTTCTTACTCGCTTGTAACGCAACAGCCGCTTGGTGGTAAAGCACAATTCGGTGGTCAGCGTTTCGGTGAGATGGAGGTCTGGGCACTCGAAGCATATGGCGCAGCTTATACGCTTCAAGAAATGCTGACTGTGAAGTCGGATGACGTTGAGGGTCGTACCCGTATCTATAAGAACATTGTAGATGGTAACCATTATATGGACCCAGGTATGCCTGAATCGTTCAACGTATTGACCAAAGAGATCCGTTCTTTAGGTATCAACATTGAACTGAAAAATGGTGACTAAATCCCCCTCAATCCCCCTTTGATAAGGGGGAGACTAACCCCTCTTTAAAAAAGAGGGGTTAGGGGAGATTACCAATTCAGTTAAAAAACAATATTTGTGACCCAGTTGTGAAGTGAAAATCTCCACAACACACGGAGAAAAAAATTGAAAGACTTGCTCGATATCATGCGCAAAAAGACGGATTCAGACGGTCATGCTCCTGTAGAGTTTGATCGCATCCGTATTGGTCTTGCGTCACCAGAAATGATTAAGTCATGGTCTCATGGTGAAGTTAAAAAGCCAGAGACAATTAACTATCGTACGTTCAAACCTGAACGTGATGGTTTATTCTGTGCCAAAATTTTTGGTCCAGTAAAAGATTACGAATGCTTGTGTGGTAAATACAAGCGTATGAAATACAAAGGCGTCATTTGTGAAAAATGTGGCGTTGAAGTAACAACTGCGAAAGTTCGTCGTGAGCGTATGGGTCACATTGAGCTTGCTTCACCAGTTGCACACATTTGGTTCTTAAAATCACTGCCTAGCCGTATCGGTCTTCTTTTAGACATGACGCTACGTGATATCGAACGTGTATTGTATTTCGAATCTTACGTTGTAACAGATCCTGGTATGACGCCATTTGAGAAATACCAACTTCTGAATGACGAAGAATACTTCACAGCATTAGAAGAGCACGGTGATGAATTCACTGCGAAAATGGGTGCTGAAGCAGTTCAAGATTTGTTGAAAGACATCGATCTTGAAGCTGAGATTTCTCGTTTACGTGAAGAAATTCCAAATACAACTTCTGAAACGAAGCTTAAGAAAGCATCTAAGCGTTTGAAGTTAATGGAAGCGTTCAAAGAGTCGAATAACAAACCAGAATGGATGGTTTTGACTGTACTTCCAGTACTTCCACCAGATCTTCGTCCGCTTGTACCACTTGAAGGTGGTCGTTTCGCGACATCTGATTTGAACGATCTTTATCGTCGTGTGATTAACCGTAACAACCGTTTAAAGCGTCTTCTTGATCTAGCTGCTCCAGATATCATCGTACGTAACGAAAAACGTATGTTACAAGAGTCTGTAGATGCATTGTTAGATAACGGTCGTCGTGGTCGTGCAATTACTGGTTCGAACAAACGTCCTCTTAAATCTTTGGCAGACATGATCAAAGGTAAACAAGGTCGTTTCCGTCAGAACTTACTTGGTAAGCGTGTTGACTATTCTGGTCGTTCGGTAATTACTGTAGGTCCTACTTTACGTCTTCACCAATGTGGTCTTCCTAAGAAAATGGCACTTGAGTTATTCAAGCCGTTTATTTTCGCGAAATTACAAGCGTCTGGCCAAGCAACTACCATTAAAGCTGCGAAGAAAATGGTTGAGCGTGAGACTCCAGAAGTTTGGGACGTTCTTGCATCTGTGATTCGTCAACATCCAGTGATGTTGAACCGTGCGCCAACACTTCACCGTTTAGGTCTTCAAGCATTTGAACCTGTATTGATCGAAGGTAAAGCGATCCGTCTACACCCACTCGTATGTGCTGCGTTCAACGCCGACTTCGATGGTGACCAAATGGCGGTACACGTTCCATTAACACTTGAAGCTCAATTAGAAGCTCGTGCGTTAATGATGTCAACGAACAACATCTTGTCTCCAGCAAACGGTGAACCAATCATCGTTCCATCGCAAGACGTTGTCTTAGGCTTGTATTACATCACGCGTGATGCAATCAATGCCAAAGGTGAAGGCATGGTGTTCGCGGATACTCACGAAGTAAACCGTGCGCTTGCAACAGGTCAAGTTGATTTACATGCTCGCGTTAAAGCTCGTGTACATCAAACTGTGATCAATGAAAATGGTGAGCGTGAGCAACAAACGATTATCGTTGATACAACGCCAGGCCGTTGTTTACTTTGGGAAGTTGTGCCAGAAGGTTTAAGCTTCGAGCAAATCAACGTTGAGATGACCAAAAAGAACATCTCTAAATTGATCAACTCTTGCTACCGTAAGCTTGGTTTGAAAGATACTGTTATTTTTGCTGACCAATTGATGTACCTCGGTTTCCGTCAAGCAACACGTTCAGGCGTGTCTGTTGGTATGGAAGACATGGTGATTCCACCTGCGAAGTATTCAATCATCGAGAAAGCTGAAGTTGAAGTTCGTGAAATTGAGCAACAGTTCGAACAAGGTTTCGTAACTGCCGGTGAACGTTATAACAAAGTTGTCGATATTTGGGCACGTACAAACGACCAAGTCGCGAAAGCGATGATGGATAACTTGTCTTACACGACTGTTAAGAACAAACAGGGCGAAGATGAGAAACAAAAATCATTCAACTCCATCTACATGATGTCTGACTCTGGTGCCCGTGGTAGTGCAGCACAGATTCGTCAGCTTGCAGGTATGCGTGGTTTGATGGCAAAACCGGATGGCTCGATTATTGAGACACCAATTAAAGCGAACTTCCGTGAAGGTTTGACCGTACTTCAGTACTTCATTTCAACACACGGTGCGCGTAAAGGTTTGGCCGATACAGCATTGAAGACAGCGAACTCGGGTTACTTGACACGTCGTCTTGTAGACGTAGCGCAAGACTTAGTGATTACTGAGCCAGATTGCGGTACTTTTGACGGTCTCGTAATGACGCCATTCATTCAAGGTGGTGATGTTATCGAGAACTTAGGTACTCGTGTGCTTGGTCGTGTATTAGCTGAAGATGCGAAGCGACCAGGTTCTGATGAAGTAGTACTGCCACGTAATACACTCATCGATGAGAAACTTGCAAACTACCTAGAAGAGCAAGGTGTCGATGAAGTTAAAGTGCGTTCAGTAGTAAACTGTGCATCTACTTTTGGTGTATGTGCGAAATGTTATGGTCGTGACCTTGCACGTGGTCACTTGGTGAATCCAGGTGAATCAGTGGGTGTAATGGCTGCTCAATCAATTGGTGAGCCAGGTACACAGTTAACCATGCGTACATTCCACGTGGGTGGTGCTGCGAGCCGAACTTCTGCTGCGAACAGTGTTCAAGTACGTAATGCAGGCTTTGTCCGTTTCCATAATGTGAAGACAGTGCAACACGCTAAAGGTCACTTAGTGTCTGTATCTCGTTCTGGTGAGATTGGTATCACTGATGACATCGGTCGTGAGCGTGAGCGTTATAAACTTCCTTACGGTGCCTCAATCTTGATTAAAGATGGTGGTGCGGTAGAAGCTGGCGGTATTGTAGCGACTTGGGATCCGCATACGCATCCATTGGTAACAGAAGTTGCTGGTAAAGCACGTTTCAGCCAAATCGCTGATGGCGTGACTGCAACATCGAAAACAGATGATGCAACTGGTATGACGACAGTTGAAATTTTACCTGTAACGTCTCGTCCAGCTTCTGGTAAAGACTTACGTCCAGCGATTGTATTAGATACAGTTGATGGTGGTGAACAGTTCTACTTCTTACCACAAAATACAATTGTGACTGTCCGTGATGGCGAAACAATTGGTGTGGGTGATGTAATTGGTCGTGTACCTCAAGAAACTTCACGTACTCGTGATATTACCGGTGGTCTTCCACGCGTAGCTGACTTGTTTGAAGCGCGTAAGCCGAAAGAACATGCGATCCTTGCAGAAGTTTCAGGTGTTGTAAGCTTTGGTAAAGAAACTAAAGGTAAGAATCGTCTTGTGATCACACCGGATGATGGCTCAGAGATTTACGAAGAGTTAATTCCTAAGTGGCGTACGATTAACGTGTTTGAAGGTGAGCATGTTAACCGTGGTGAAACGATTTCTGATGGTCCGCAAAATCCACATGACATCTTACGTTTGAAAGGTGAAGTGGCGTTGACAAACTACATCGTGAATGAAGTTCAAGACGTATATCGTCTCCAAGGTGTAAAAATCAACGATAAGCACATTGAAGTCATCGTACGTCAAATGTTGCGTAAAGTTGAGATCATCGATGGTGGTGATACAAGCTTCATCAAAGGCGAGCAAGTGGATTACATCCGTGTTGTCCAAGAAAACCAAGCAGTACTTGCTCAGAACAAGTTCCCTGCGAAGTTTGAACGTCAATTGATGGGTATCACGAAAGCTTCACTTTCTACTGACTCGTTCATTTCT
This sequence comes from Acinetobacter sp. ANC_7588, assembly GCF_056783995.1. Lineage (NCBI taxonomy): Bacteria > Pseudomonadati > Pseudomonadota > Gammaproteobacteria > Moraxellales > Moraxellaceae > Acinetobacter > Acinetobacter sp. ANC_7588. Next base: position 12,237 of record NZ_JBWYIU010000008.1, read on the forward strand.
GCTGCATCGTTCCAGGAAACAACACGTGTGTTAACTGAAGCTGCTGTAACAGGTAAAGAAGATGATTTACGCGGTCTAAAAGAAAACGTGGTTGTTGGTCGCTTGATCCCAGCGGGTACAGGTTTGGCTTACCACTTAGAGCGTCGTCGTCAAGAAGCAGAAGCTGCTGAACACGAATTGGTTAATGACTTCTCTGAAGTTGACCAAGCGTTCTCACAAGCATTAAATGAAGATCAGTTTTAATCTAAACTGAATTAAGAAGGCACCTACGGGTGCCTTTTTTTATTGAGTTTGATAATGTGAATTTGAGGCTAAATATCTATTTTGAAAAAAACTCTTTACAAATAGCATCATTTTCGCGTTGTCTTGTAACAGAAATTGAAAATTTTATTCTCTAGATCGCGATATGCTTATATAAATAGACAAAGAGGGACATCAAGATGAAAAAGTTAACAGCTGTCATGGCGATGGCAACCGTATCTACAATGCTACTTGCAGGTTGTGAAAGCATGACGCCGAATCAACAGCGTATTGGTGCAGCTGCTGCAGGTGGCGCACTTGGTGGTGGTGTTGGTAATAATGTTGGTGGTGGTGTTGGTGCAACGCTTGGTGGTGGTGCAGGGGCCGCTATAGGTAGTAAAGCTCAAGGGGGCTCAGATCGTAATGCCACTTATAGTGGTGTAGGCGGTGCAATCGGGTCTGCAGTCGGTAAAAGTATTTTTGGTGGTAACTCTGGCGCTGCAATTGGTGGTGCAATTGGCGGCGGTGCAGGAGCAGCGATAGAGCAAAAGCGATAGAACAAAATAATCGTTAATTTGCTAAAGTGATAAAAAAAAGCGCTCATAGAGCGCTTTTTTTATTAACGGAAACGTGTGGCTTTTGCCTTCTTGCGACGGATATACACAGTTTTGTGAACTTCTGCGATCCGTAAGCCTGATTCATCCATAATATTCACAGTATAGTTACGGTAAACAGGAGCATGATTGCTAGCGAGCTCTTTGATGAGTTGTATTTCACTGGAATCAATGCGGATATCTGCATAAACAGTGCTACGACCAGGAGTTAAAAAATCGATGCTTGCAGCCTTATCCCAAACAATATATTTATCACCTAAGTGATACATGAGTAATGTCATATAGAATGGGTCAACCATAGAATAAAGGCTACCGCCAAAGTGGACACCCACAATATTTTTATTTTTTCGTGTAAGTGGCATTTTTACACGAATATGATGATTTTTTAAGTCGATTTTATCGATAGTAATGCCTGCGCCTTGAAAGGGTGCAAAGCTATTAAACATATACTTGGAGATTAACGGAATTGTCGTTAGCTTTTTCAAAATACTCATTTAGGTCAATTATTTTTATTTCATTAGTTAGCATACTAAAGTACAAAAAATATTCTGGCATTGATCGAAAATCATCGTAGACCAAGAAAACGGTCAATCAATAACAAAAAAGGTTGAGCATATTATGCAATTTGAATCGCATTGGATTAACACGACAGATCAACAAAAACTCTATGCTAAAACATGGGGAGATCGGAATAAGCCGGCATTGGTGCTTGTGCATGGTTATCCAGACAATCAAGAAGTATGGGAACCAATCATTTCGAATTTAATCGAAGATTATTTTGTTGTAACTTATGATGTGCGTGGCGCTGGTCAATCGAGCGTACCGAAAAAGATTCGCGCTTATGCATTAGCTCAACTGTCTTTGGATTTGGAGAGTGTGGTAAATCATCTGTTGCCAAATCGAAACTTTCATGTGGCAGCACACGATTGGGGCTCAATTCAAACATGGGAATCCGTAACAGAATCTAAATTTAAAGGTCGTATTCTTTCATATACCACTATATCTGGACCATGCTTGGACCATGCTGCTTATTGGATGCGTGAACAATTCAAACATCAAAAACCAAAGTTCTTTAAGCAATTGATTAAGTCTTGGTACATCGTACTATTTCAGCTACCCGTAGTTGCACCGACGATGTGGAATTTTCTCAATCCAGATCGCTGGGGCAAAATATTTGAAATTCTTGAAGATACAAAAGGCTTACCTGTAAACCAAAATATCTCTAAGGATGGTGAGTATGGTGTGGCACTGTATCGGGCAAACTTTATTCCACGTCTAATGATGCCTCGTCAACGTCATGCGATTTGCCCCGTTCAAGCGGTAGTCTTAAAACGCGATAAATATGTAAGTCCAGAGTTGATTGACGAAATTCCAAAATGGGCGACAGGTTTTGAACGTGTTGAGCTAGATGCGAATCATTGGGCTGTTTTAAGTCGTGCCCAAGAGATCGCATCGTATATTAAACAATTTGCAAAAAAAAATGCGCAAGGCGAATAGAATCTGACGAGTGAAGGTATCAACCCCTGATGAGCAGATTTATTACAAACAAATTCTGATAAAATAGTTTTTTTGTCTGATTCCTATTTCTTATGTTTGCAATTCTTGCTGCCATTGGGGTCATGTTTGGCCTCTCTTTGGCTCGTGTGCCTGTGGTATTTGCACTGATCATTGGTGCTGTAACAGGAGGCCTATTGGCTGGTCTTGGTTTACAAGGCACTATGGAAGCGTTTAATGGTGGTTTGGGCAAGGGTGCCCAGATTGCTTTAGCTTATGGTGTACTTGGTGCATTTGCCTTAACTTTGGCTCGTTCAGGTTTGCCAGATCTTCTAGCATATAAAATGATTAATTCACTTAAAGGTGAGGCTAATCTTAAAATACAAAATCGTGTCAAATATGCCATCTTTGCAACAGTTGCTATAGCGGCTGTTTGTTCTCAAAACGTAATTCCCGTGCATATTGCTTTTATTCCTGTATTGATTCCACCATTATTGATGGTATTCAACCATTTAAAGCTTGATCGACGATTGGTTGCATGTCTACTCACATTTGGTTTATGTGCAACTTATATGTTGATCCCAGTCGGTTTTGGTGCAATTTTCCTAAATGATATTTTAGGTCAAAACATCAATACTTTTGGTGAACCACTTGGCTTCCAAATTGATTATGATCAAATCCCTTCTGCGATGGCGATTCCTGTGTTTGGGATGTTCGTAGGTTTATTAATCGCAGTGTTTTATAGCTATCGTAAACCACGAGAATATCGTGACATTCATGTCGAAGAACAACCACAAAGCATTTCGGGTGAAATGGGTGTTCAAGAAGGTTCTGCGAGACCGGAGGTTTCTAAATTTACGATTTATATGGCGGGGGGTGCTGTTTTAGCAACGCTTGCAGTGCAATTGTATTCTGATTCGATGATTTTAGCTGGTTTAGTCGGCGTGGCGATCCTAAGCTGTGCAGGTATTTTCAAGTGGAAAGAAGCTGACGATGTCATCATTACTGGTATGCGTATGATGGCACTGGTGGGTTTTATTATGATCGCAGCACAAGGTTTTGCAGCCGTGATCGGCGCTACTGGTCAGGTTCCAACGCTAGTTGAGGCTTCAGTCGCATGGATTGGTGATAGTCAAGGTTGGGCAGCATTCTGGATGTTACTCATCGGATTGTTAATTACACTAGGTATAGGATCATCATTCTCCACAGTGCCAATTCTTGCAATCATTTATGTCCCATTATGTATTCAGTTTGGTTTTAGTCCAGCAGCAACAATTGCGCTCATAGGTACTGCTGCAGCTCTAGGTGATGCAGGCTCTCCAGCTTCAGACTCGACTTTAGGACCAACATCAGGCTTGAATATGGATGGTCAACATGATCATATGAAAGACAGTGTGATTCCGACATTTATTCATTTCAATATTCCATTGATGATTTTTGGTTGGATCGCGGCAATGGTCCTATAACTACATTTAAAAAATGATTGAATAAAAGGCGATTAATATAATCGCCTTTTTTATTTTAAGTCAGATTAAAATAGTAGGATTAAATAAAAAAATTCCGAGTAAAATAATATGATTAATAGGTTATTTAAAATAATTGATGGTTTTATAATTGACTAAATTAGTATGATTTAAAATAAATTATCATTATAAACAGGTATTTATAAATAAAACGTATTTTATTTAATTTTTGGGAGTTGCATATTAATTTTTGGCATGTTTATTATACTTAAATAGTAGTTTATTTATATCGATCTTCCAGAGGTTATAATAATGTTAAATAAAATTGCACTGATTGTTTTAGTTGGGATGTCAGCAAATGCACTGGCAGGAGAATGGCAACTTAAGGTAGGTGCATCTGCAATTTCTCCAACGCAAGATACCACTGTGGCTGCTCTAGGAGGAGCTAAAGTGGAAGCCGATGATGAATTTGCTTTTACCCCTTCGGTGGAGTATTTCTTTAATGATCAAATTTCTGCTGAACTATTATTAGCCACACCAGTTCGCCATGATGTTTTGATTAATGGTGCTGATGCAGTGACGATTAAACATTTACCACCAACTCTGACTGCGAAATATCATTTTAAAAATAGTTCGGGATTTACACCTTATATTGGTCTTGGTGCAACAGCATTTATTGCTTGGGATGAGCAAGGCGTTCAAAGTGTAAAAGAAGATTTTGGTTATGCAGCGCAGTTAGGTTTCAATTTCCAACCAGCTGATGCAAAAAACTGGGGTGTATTCGCTGACGTGCGTTATGCAGATTTGAATCCTGAAGTGAATGTAGATGGAACAACAAAGTTCAAGCTAGACATAGATCCAGTCATCTATAGCATTGGTTACAGCTACAAATTCTAAAAATAAAGTTGCGCCTAGCCCTATTAATCAATAGGGCTTTTTTTATGTGTTGTACTATAACAGGTAGAAAATACCATATAAAAAAACAATTTTTTTCAATAATCTAGAAGGCTCATAACCGAGTAGTATGCATGAAGAACCAATTCATAAAACTCATCATTGTGCTGGCTGCATGTGCAAGTGTTCCAGCATTTGCAGCGAGTTTTGATTGCAAAAAGGCACAGTCCGAAACTGAGAAAGCTGTTTGTGAACATCTTATCTTGAATGATGCAGATGTTAAAATGGCTGCCACTTATCAAATTCTACGTCGTTTAGTACCGATGGGAATGCGATCAATCATTCAGAATGAACAAGTCAAATGGCTGGAATTACGTGATCAATGCCAAGCAAATTTGCAATGCTTAAATCATGTCTATCAAATGCGTCAGCAAAAACTAGAAATACATCTTGATCGAATTTACAAACAAGGTCCTTTTTAAAAAAATTTAATTTTGACCATTGAAAAAATTAGAAGCTACACCATTCATTAAGCATTCAAAAAAATTGTTTTGATGTGTTTAAGGAGTAGTTTATGAGCGAGCAGAATACACAAAAACATAGTTTCCAAGCGGAAGTTGCTCAGCTTTTACATTTAGTGACGCATTCACTTTATTCAAATCCAGAAATTTTCCTTCGTGAGCTAATTTCAAACGCTTCAGACGCATGTGATAAATTACGTTTTGAAGGGATTAATCATCCTGAATACTATGAAAATGATCCAGATTTACGTGTACGCGTACAATTGGATAAAGATAATAAAACCATCACCATTTCAGACAACGGTATTGGTTTAAGCCAACAAGAAGCTATTGATAATTTGGGTACGATTGCTAAATCTGGTACTAAAGACTTTATGTCTAAATTAACCGGTGATCAAAAGTCAGATGCACAGTTAATTGGTCAGTTTGGTGTCGGTTTTTATTCTGGCTTTATTGTCGCTGATAAAATCACAGTTGAATCACGTCGTGCAGGGGCTGAAGCTTCAGAAGGTGTACGTTGGATCAGTGGTGGTACAGGCGAATTTGAAGTTGAGCAAATTACAAAAGAAGGTCGCGGTACAGATATTATTCTACACTTGCGTGAAGACGCATTAGATTATTTGCAAAGTTATAAAGTAAAGCAAATTATCAATAAATATTCAGACCATATCAGTTTACCAATTCAAATGGAAAAAGAGGTATGGCAACAAGAAGAAGCGGCTGAGGGAGAAGAAGCCAAACCAGGCCAGTATGTCAAAACGGGTGAATGGGAGGCGATCAATTCTGCCAGCGCATTGTGGACACGTAGTAAGAATGACATTACTGAAGAACAGTATATTGAGTTTTATAAAAACTTAAGTCACGACTTTGAAGCACCGATTACTTGGGCGCATAACCGTGTAGAAGGGAGTACCGAATATACGCAATTACTGTATATCCCAAGTAAAGCACCGCACAACATTTTCTCACGTGAAGCGAAAGCAGGTATCAAGCTCTATGTGAAACGTGTCTTCATCATGGATGATGCAGATAATCTCATCCCGAACTATTTACGTTTCGTACAAGGTGTTGTGGATAGCGCAGACTTACCGTTAAATGTGAGTCGTGAGTTACTTCAAGAAAGTCGAGATGTTAAAACCATCCGTGAAGGCAACACACGTCGAATCTTAACAACTTTAGACACTTTAGCTAAATCTGAAGATGAAGCAGATCAAGAGAAATTTAAGAAGTTTTATGCTGAGTTTGGATCTGTCTTAAAAGAAGGTTTGGGTGAAGATTTCACCAATCGTGATCGAATTTTGAAGCTTCTACGCTTTGCAACTTCAAACAATGATGAGGTGACCACTTCATTGGCTGACTACAAAGCAGCAATGAAAGAAGGTCAAAAGGCGATTTATTATGTAACGGCGGAAAGCTTAGCGGCTGCTAAAAACTCGCCACAACTTGAGTTATTCAAGAAAAAAGGCATCGATGTTCTGCTAATGACTGAACGTGTAGATGAATGGGCAATGGAATTTGTTCATGAGTTTGACGGGACACCAATGCAGAATGTCGCAAAAGGTGCTGTAGACTTAGGTGATTTACAGGATGCTGAAGAGAAAAAAGCATTAGAAGCGGCGGCTGAGCAGTTTAAACCTGTGGTTGAAAAGCTGTCTGAGTCATTAAAAGACAAAACCAAAGAAGTGCGCGTAACCACTCGTTTGGTTGATTCTCCAGCGTGTCTGGTGACGGGTGAAGGCGAGTTGTCTCCACAGTTGATTCGCATGTTAAAACAGGCAGGTCAAGCAGTCCCAGAAAGCAAGCCAATTTTAGAGATTAACCCTGAGCATCCATTGGTGAAAAAGTTGGATGGTTCAGCACAATTTGACGATCTTGCAAATGTGATTTTTGATCAAGCGATGATTGCGGAAGGTGGTTTACCAGAAGATCCAGCTGCATATTTAAAACGCATTAACAGCTTATTATTGAAATAAGCGCATATTTTAAATTGTGATCGAAAGCCTATCTTCGGATAGGCTTTTTTAATGCAGCGCCGTCGTAGGATGCAAAATGAGCTATTTAAGCTTTGGGTTAAACTAGATAAATTTTTTTGATGTTGATGATAAAAAAATACGTCCAAGTTTCGATTTGTAAAACATATCAAAAAATAATAATTAATCTATAATAACGATCATTAAATATTGGGAATATTCTATGAAAACTTCAATGATGCTCGCATTTAGCATGTTTTGTCTGAGCTTAACTAATGTCACTTATGCAGAACATGATGTGAAAAAAATTGTTCGAAATGATCGTGTAACCGTGGTGAAGCATCAAATTCCACAGTTTGATATTAATCCTTTTGTGGATAGTAAACGTATCGCACGCACAGATCGCGTCAGCTATGTTTTACCTAAAACTGAAGCTGAAGCGTCTACTAAAAAAACACGTATTACACGTAATGATCGTATCGTGATTCAAAAGCCTGTCATTTGAGAATCTAAGATCCAAAAAAATCCCATCAGTGATGGGATTTTTTTATGACTATTATCGAGCGCTAAAATCTAGCTTCAAGACGAACTAAAGCACGAGGATAGTGTGATCGATCTTCACGCTTATCATTAAAATAGTTAAGGTCACCTTGAACAAAGAACCATTCGCGGAATAAGGGTTGGCGCCACGAAACAAAAGGTCCCCAACTGTTCATACGTAAATCATCGTTATTGTAATAACCACCCACATACATACCGTAGTTAAAGCGGTTATCATGGAAAAACTGATGTTGGCGATAGGTACGATTATCCCAAGTCCAATCATCATCCTGCTCATCTGCATAAGTTAGATAAAGCTGATTTGAAATAAACGCTTCATTTGGACGTGCGTGGGTGAGTTCCAAATTGGTTCTTAGATAATTTTCACTATCTATACCATAACGATAGATTTGTTCAGCATGAAAGGAAAAATCATTCCCGAGAGTCCAATCTTTTTTTGCCTTCAAGCGGGCATAAATGTCATCTCCAGATCGAATACCTAAGTCAGCATCTAAATCGAAAGGTAACTTATCAGATAGTTGTGACCAACGTAATGCGATCGAACTGTTATCTTCACGGATTCGCTTAGTGTCGACATTTTTGTCGGGATCAGCAGCGGGATTTTCATTGGTAATGGCAATATTGTTGTCAATTTCATTATCCAGTGAATCATCACCAAAGACTAAACTTAATTTACGCTCTAAGGTTGGTAAGTCGATTTTACCGCGTATACGTGGCTTGAATTCGTAATCATCATACTTATTCCATTTATTATCAAAGATTACACGTAGCGTTGCTTTGGCGGTTTCATCTTCATAACCTTCACCAAACCAACCATCGATTCGCTGAGCGGTTCGGTCTGCCCAGTGGCGAATCGATTTTTGACGTCGGTCAATCCATGATAAATCTTCAGTCGCTTGGGTCGGAGCGTATATTTTTTTATTGGATTGTTCTGGGAATAGTGTCGGCGTTGCATCAACCATGCGAGGAACGTAGTTAATCCAACCTAAGCTATTTTCATCCGATGTTGGCCAATCTTTTTGTTGAAATTCTAAAGGATAGTCTAAAGTAGGGAATTCGTTACTGACACTGATTTCATCTGTTTGATAAGGATCAGTCAAGTCATCTTGCTGATCTTGGCTATACACGAAAGTACTTAAAAAGCTACAACTTAAGACAAGACTTAAGGTTGACGGTTTGAACTGCTGCATGATTCTTTTCATATTCGCTCTAAGTCATTTTCATTGTTAAGCCGCTGAATTTATTTATAAAATTAAAAATGGGCTTAAGCATCGTGATATTATTAAAAATCAATGTTTGATCTATTCTAATGAATTGTTCAACAAAATTCACAATAAACAACAATGAATTTAAAGTGATTTAAAATTGGAACAGATAATGAGAAGACTTAAAACTCAAATAATTTTATTAAATAATTGTTTTATAGATAAAAAAAGACCTCCTTGGGGAAAGAGGTCTATAAAAATTTACCATGTATAGAGTCATGCAGTGAATCTATACATGAAGTATATTCAGTTCCGATTCACTTGAATAGGCTTGTTTATGCAACGCTGAATTCTATTTTTATAACAGTCTAAATATGGCTTAAGTCATGCAACCTTAAGCCAGTATTTAGGTTCTCGAAGATGTTTTATGATTTGCTTGGTGGCACGTCACAATGTTCATCAGTACAAGTTTCTGCATCTTCAACAGTGGGTTGATCTGTTTGTTCATTGGCAGTCGTTAATACTTTGTTGATCACATCTTGGAAGACTTGAGTCGGTTGAGCACCAGCCAAAGCCACACGCTGATCGAATACAAAAAATGGTACGCCAGTCACTTTTAATTGATCACGTGCAAGTTCTTCATCAAATTGGACAAAATCGGCATATTGATCAGAATCCAAAATATCATCCACTTCAACTGGATTCAAACCAATGCGCGAAGCAACATCTTCGAGGGTTTCACGCTCACCAATGGCTAAACCTTGGGTCATATAGCTATAAAAAAAGGCTTCTTTTGCTTCCGAACCCAATCCTAAGCTTTGTGCATGATGAATTATTCGATGGGCGTTGAATGTATTTCCTGAGTTGGCATTTTCCCAATTGAACTCGATGCCTTCTGTTTTTGCCATTTCCGCAATATTGCGTTGCATTTCTTCAACTTCAGCGACAGTACGCCCATATTTTAATGCTAAACGTTCGCTATTTGAGACTTCTTGACGTGGCGGTGCATCAGGATCTAGCTGAAAACTGTGCCAATGGACTTCAAGTTCTACACCAGTTGCAGCAGCAGCTGCTTCTAAACGTTTTTTTCCGATATAGCAGAAAGGGCATACTACATCTGACCACACATCTACACGCATAAAAAATCTCTAATCATCATTTATGAATCTATAGTGTGGGCAATGACAACAAAATTAAAGGTCTAAATCTGAAACGCAGAGTTTCAATCCGATATATTTCTGTCGAAAATATGAATTTTGCGTAATAAATTATTGAAACTTGATCACAGAATCACGAATAAATCGACAAAATCACAGCAATATCCACTAAATTCATTCCTATTTCTGCTTAAAAAATATGCTATACAATACACATCATGTGCTTGTCATTGTTCGCAAGTGATTCATTACTCAAACAAAAAAAGGATAGGAGTTTGAGATGCGCGGAATTTTAGCGGTGGTTATCGTCATGGTGACCTTATTATTTGGTTATTGTGCCTACGCGCAAAATGAGAAAAATGATGAAGTGCAACGTCAACAATTTGATTTGGTGATGACGGAAAAAATTGAGCAGCTTTATGTTCAAGCGAAGGATTGGAAAACCCCTCTGAATTTTAAAGTTGAAGATGAGCGTTTGGATGGTGACTATAAAGTACTTTCTGAATTTATTTTGAAGTATTGGGTAGACAATATTGAATCACGAAATATGTATTTACGTGAGTTAGATCAAGCCAAGTGGGATGAGTTTCTGAACGTTCGTCGCCTAGAATTAGATAAAAAGAATAAATATCAAGACACCGAAAAGATGTTTGTCCAAGTGAAAAAAATTCAATCTGAATATCAAACGCGTGACCAACAAATTTATGCGACAGCTTTACAAGCGCTTGATGCTTTGGAGATGAAAGCAGACTTGCGTGAGCCAATGAAAGAAAAGTTAAAATTCAGCCGACAGCATAATAATGATCAAGCTTTGTTTGCTTTAGAACTTAAGATCACAAAAAAAGCTGAAGAAATGTTTGAGTTTTTGAAGAATCATGACTGGCAACGCCGTAACGAAATGATCCTATTTAAAAGTGATCTCAGTGTGAATCGCTTTAACGAGTTATATCGCGAATTAAATCAATTACAACGCGAAATTGATCAGTTAAAAAATCAAAATGCCGAAGTGATTGAAGCACAAACAGTGAATCAAAGTCCAAGTTCAGAGCCTGCTGTTCAGGAAGAAACGCAATAAACAAACTTTCTTGGTTGTTTCTTTCAGCGTGGTTATAAAAAATGGACGCATGCTTTACTCACGGAGTAAGGCAGAAAAGGCTTTACTTGAAAGTAAATGTACATCATGAACATGCTCAATTTTAGGATTAATATGTGCTTTTTCTTTCCATTGATTTAAAGTAATACCATTATCGAGGACTTTTTTGTCATATAAATAGTTTGGAATTAAGCCTGGTAAGGTCACGCGATAATCTCGTGGAATTTGTCCTACTGCATGTTCTAATAAATCAAACAAGATGGTCGTACAATTGCTGATATAGGTGTTATACCAAACTGGGGTATGATTCAGCCGGTTGGCTTTGTTCAGGAATTCTAAAAACAACATCTGAATTTCGGTTTGATTCATTTGAATTGGATAAATATAGACATCTTCTTCGCGAATATTTGAGCGTGTATAAATCAAATCATTTTCATCACCTACGACCAGTGCTAATTCATACTGCCGAAAAAAACCGCCAATGGTGGAGAAACCTTCATCCTTTTCCTGACGAACTTCTAAAGAAAATGCGAGATGTTCGCCATCATCAAAACCAAATGTAATAAAAACATGCGCAATAGGACCTTGCATAAAATGAGATACCACTAAATCTATACGATCTAACTTTTCTAAATCGTATTGTCGTGTTTCCCATCGCGTCACGTAGTCTTTATCACTGTGCCAAATAAAATTTCTGACATTCTGTAATTCCACTTTGCCATCTTTGAATTGGAATTGAATAATTTTGTCGGTTTCATCCTGCCAAACGCGATCATTGCGTGGTTCTAAGGAAAAAAAGCTAATAATAGTAATCAAAAAAATAATCAAATACGCCCATGTGAAATAGGGCTTATAGCTGTGTTGCTTGAAATGGAATATCCCTGTAATGATGGCAAGCCCAACCCAAAACAAGATCAGTGCATAAGTGAAAATGGCATTAACAGGCTGATGTGTCCAAATGAATAAAATTGCCCAGAGTGATGTGAGACATAAAAATATAACGAGTAGGCTGTTTTTTATTTTAGTTTTCATGGCTGATGGATATGTATGAGTTTTCTATTTTTATAATGAATTGAAGTTAAGCTTTGAAGTCCATATTTGTAAAATCAGACCGAGTCTTGAAATTCAGTTGCTTAGCAAAACTTTTAAAAAACACTTGAAACCATTTATCTGAGTGCTGATGAATACGTAAATAAATTGGTGTAGTTTAATTAAAGAATGGCTCTATTTGTTTAGTTATTCTTGTTTCTTGATGCTCAATTTGAACGATGCATGTCAGAGTCTTACTTATGACTAATTCTAAATTATGTTTGATGTTCGGTGTGATCTCAGCCTTGCTGATGAGTTTGACTCATGCTGAAGATGTTGCAAGCCTGCCTTCAATTCAATTGATGGCGGACGATGATTTACGTGATGAAGTTGTGACGACTGTTACACCTTTTCAAGAAGATCAAAAGGTGCGTCAATCTTTGCAACATCAAGTGATCAAAAAAGAGCAGGATATTCAAAATGCTGCTTTAGAGCAAAGTTCACCTGTACTGAATTTTCAACCAAAAACCCCAGTGCCTGATATGAGTCATTTATCACCTTTACAGCAGCAGTATGTTTTGTCTGTTGCAGCAGGCTTACAGTCGAATGATCCGAGTTCAGGCATTTTTAGAATGTTGGAGCCTTTAGGGATTGATCGGGACAAAGCATTGAATCATATCCAACAGGGTGGAGGCGCGATTCCAATGACCTTTGATGAGCAACCTTTAAATCAGTTGTTGGGTGATGGATGGCGGAGTAATCTAAAATAAAATTTGATTTCTAAAGTATAAAAATCCCGCAAACAGCGGGATTTCTTCTAGTCACGTATCTAAACTTAAACACGTTTGATAATTTGCAAATTATTTTAAAGCCTAGGTAAATTATAGTAGATTAATTCACATGAATTTAAAGTGTTAAGATCTAAATTGATATTTTGTTGAGCAGATACATGGTTGCTCAAGTGTTGATTTTGTTGAGCACTAAAGCCCAAAAAAGAATTATAACCTTCAATTTGAATTTTATATTTCTGAATATTAAGGTTCAAATTTTGAGTTAAGCAATACTGCTGTAATGAGTATTCTCTCTTATTATCAGATAGCGTAAAATTTATCCTGTGAGTAACAGTATCAATAACATAAATAGAATGTTTGTGTGAGCCAATATTAATTTTTTGTTGATGAGTTGGATTAGCTTGTACCGTACCGTTAAATAGAAATTCTTTTATAACTGGCTTGCCAATGACTTCATTTATTTTGATCAGAGCGAAGTTTGTAAGCGTGATAAATTGCGGGGAAAATAACCTCCAAACAAAAAATAACACAAACCCTGTAAGAAGTATAAATATAAAATAATTCATGAATTTATTAATTTTTTTATAACGGAATTTTTTGCGATTCTCCTCAATTTCTCGGACATAAAACTGATTGATAATAACAAGAAAAATGGGAGTTAAAAAAGTAATAGCCAGTCCATAAGCAATACTAGAAACTAATAGAGGATTAAAGAAAGGCAATTCATATTGATTTTCTAACTTCCATCCAAAATAGAAAATTATAAGACTGAGAACGATATAAAATACTGGATAGAAATATGTCTTTTTTTTCTTCATATTTATAAATTTTTTAACAAGATTTTTTTTAAGAGAAAAAACCCCGCATTAAGCGGGGTTTCTTTTGGTCAAGTATTTAAAACTTAAACACGTTCGATCACAGTTGCGATACCTTGACCAAGACCGATACACATCGTCGCAAGACCGATTTGTGTATCTTGTTGTTCCATCACGTTTAACAACGTCGTTGTGATACGCGCACCAGAACAACCCAATGGGTGACCAAGCGCAATCGCACCACCGTTTAAGTTCACGATGTCTTGTTTGTCATGTAAACCTAGACCTTTCAATACTGAAAGACCTTGAGCAGCAAATGCTTCGTTTAACTCAACAGTTTGAATGTCACCAATGCTCAAGCCAGCACGTTTCAGCGCTTTTTGAGTTGCTGGAACTGGGCCATAACCCATGATCGCAGCATCACAACCTGCAACTGCCATAGATCGAATTACAGCACGTGGCTTAAGACCGAGTGCTTGCGCACGCTCAGCAGACATCAATAACATTGCAGATGCACCGTCAGACAACGCTGATGATGTAGCAGCAGTCACTGTACCGCCTTTAGGGTCAAACACAGGACGCAACGCTTTAAATGCTTCAAGGTTCGCATCTGGACGAATCACTTCGTCTACATCACAAAGGATTTTGAAGCCATTTGCATCATGACCTTCAACACCAATGATTTCGTTTTTGAAACGACCTTCTTGAGTAGCAGCCCAAGCACGACGGTGAGATTCAACACCAAAAGCGTCTTGCTCTTCACGGCTAATGCCATTCATACGACCTAACATTTCTGCCGTTAAGCCCATCATGTTAGATGCTTTTGCATAATGTTTAGATGCTTGTGGGTTCAAGTCGATACCATGCATCATGCCAACGTGGCCCATGTGCTCAACACCACCGATGATGAAGATATCACCTTGGTTTGTCGCAATTTGAGCAGCTGCGGTATGAATTGCTTGCATTGAAGAACCGCAAAGACGGTTAACAGTTTGACCTGCAACAGTTTTTGGTAAGTCTGCCAATAACACGATGTTACGACCGATGTTCATGCCTTGCTCTAGAGTTTGGTTCACACAACCCCAGATCACATCTTCAACTTCGTTCACATCAAACTGGTTACGAGCAACCAATGCACGAACTAATTCAGCAGATAAGTTATCGGCACGTACATTGCGGAACATACCATTTTTGGTTTTACCCATTGCTGAACGTACGCCATCAACGATGACAACGTCACGTGGATTTAAAGTAGCCATTCACGTTGCTCCTTAACCGTAGAATTTTTTGTTGTTAGCAGCCATGTCACGCAACATTTGTGGCGCTTCATAAGCCTTACCTAAATGCGCATACTTGTCGCAAAGCGCAACATACTCAGCTACACCAGTTTGATCGATGTAACGGCATGGACCACCACGGAATGGAGGGAAGCCTACACCCATGATCATTGCCATATCTGCTTCGTTTGGTGTTGCAACGATGTTGTCTTCTAAGCAACGAACAGTTTCGTTACAGAAAGCAATCATCATACGGTCAATGATCTCTTGAGAATCAAATTCACGTTTTTCACCAGTCACGACAGAAGCAATTACGTCATACGCTGTTGGATCAACAGTTTTTGCTTTCTTGCCTTTCTTGTCCAATTCATATTTGTAGAAACCAACATCGTTCTTTTGACCGAGACGTTGTGCTTCATACATTGTTTGGATTGAACCTTTGAAATCAGGCTTCATACGGTCAGGGAAACCTTCAGCCATCACTTCTGCACCGTGAACGCCAGTATCAATACCGACAACGTCCATTAAGTATGCAGGACCCATTGGCCAGCCAAATTTTTCCATCACTTTGTCGACTTGTTGGAAGTCAGCG
This sequence comes from Acinetobacter sp. ANC_7588, assembly GCF_056783995.1. NCBI lineage: Bacteria > Pseudomonadati > Pseudomonadota > Gammaproteobacteria > Moraxellales > Moraxellaceae > Acinetobacter > Acinetobacter sp. ANC_7588. The sequence continues at coordinate 27,953 of NZ_JBWYIU010000008.1, forward strand.
CCGTCTTTAAGAAGAAGGTCAAAGGCACCAAAGTAAGGGAACAATACGCGGTTTACAAGGAAGCCCGGACAGTCGTTTACAACGATCGGAGTTTTACCCATTTTTTGAGCGAGGACGACAGTCGTTGCAATCGCTTCAGGTGAAGTTTTTTCACCACGAATCACTTCAACCAAAGGCATCATATGCACTGGGTTAAAGAAGTGCATCCCTACAAAGTTCTCAGGACGCTCTAGGTTTTCAGCCAAACGCGTGATTGAGATCGTAGAAGTGTTTGATGCAATGATCGTGTTTTCACGTACTTTAGACTCAGTTTCTTTGAGTACGATGCCTTTCACTTTCGGATTTTCTGTTACCGCTTCGATCACGATATCGACTTCTTTAAACTCATCATAGCTTAATGTCGGACGGATACGTGCAAGCGTTTCACCCATTTGAGCAGGCTTGATTTTCTTACGTTCAACTTGTTTAGTCAGAAGACCGTTTGCTTCTTTCATTCCTAAAGCAAGTTGTGGGTTACCAATATCTTTCATGATAATTGGTGTGCCTTTGCTTGCCGCTTGATAAGCAATACCACCACCCATGATACCTGCACCAAGTACTGCAGCTTGATTTACAGGGTGAGCGCCTTGTTCATATTTTTTCGAAGTTTTCTTCACAACTTGGTCGTTGATGAATAGACCAATCAACGCGCCTGCTTGTGGCGTTACCGCTGCTTTTGCAAAGTGTTCAGCTTCTTGGCGAAGTGCACCAGCACGATCTAAGCTTGAACCTGCTTGCATAGAATCAAGCAATAATTTTGGCGCAGGGTATTGTGCAGGATTAGCTTTCGCAAGCACCACACCTTTAGACGAGTTGAAAGCCATCATTTGTTCTAATGGATTCAACTTAATTGGATCTAATTTTTCTTGACGCTTCGCTTTCCAGTCTAAACGACCTTCGATTGCTTGTTTAACGATAGAGATCGCAGCATCTTGTAATTTATCAGCAGCAACCACCGCATCGACCGCACCATCTTTAAGTGCAGCAGGTGCTTTTTTCGGGTTCGCCATTGCCATCCATTCAACAGCGTTATCGATACCGATAACACGGCTTAGACGAACAGTACCACCGAAACCAGGAATGATCCCAAGTTTAATTTCTGGAAGACCAACTTGTGCTGATTCTGACATCACGCGATAGTCACACACCAAGCACATTTCGAAACCGCCGCCCAATGCCATACCATTGATTGCAGCAACTTTAGGAATATTTAAATCTTCGAATGAATTGAAAATTTCATGAACAGGCATCGCCCAATCTACAATGACTTGTTCGCCTTGCGCAAAGTTTTCACCAAACTCAGTGATGTCTGCACCAACGATAAATGTAGATTTACCAGATGTAACGATAAGACCTTTAATCTCAGCGTTTGATTGAACAGCAGCAATTGCAGCTTTAAAGTCGTCAATTGTTGCGCGGTTGAATTTATTAACCGACTCACCTTGTAAGTCAAAGCGGAATTCTGCAATTCCGTCCGAAAGCATTTGGACGGTAATGGCATTGCCAGCGTGGATCATGCCCTGATCTCCTTTTTTTTGGAGGACTTCTAAGTTGATGTTGTGAAGCTAGTGCGTATTTCCTGCGCACATTAAAGCTTCGCTAATCTTACGATAACTATATCGAAAAAGAACATAACAAGTTGTATCAAGCCGTGACGCAATGGTCATCTATTTATTGCACCAGCATGCGTTATAAAACAGCAGATGCGAATGTAGAATTTGTTCTTCTTACAATAAAGCGATTGTTTCAATTGGCATTTTATTTAAAAACACTTCAACTTATATCTGGGGTAGGTAGGTAATTTCAAGTTATTTTGCACTTTAAATTTCGTCATAAAAGTCAATAAACTGAAATATAAAGCCATCAAAAGTCTATTTGTAGAACACAATGTTTCGTTGTTTGGGGTAGTCGTTATACAATTTACGTGATTATCTATACATCTAAATTGGAACAATTCATTTCCAATTTAGGTGCAGCATCTCCTCATTTAACCCGCTAACCAAAGATAAACCGAGTCAATCAATGATCAAGTGGATTATTCTCGCGATATTCATCATATCGGCACTGTATATTCAACGTCGTGGAAAAGTACGACATTCGTTCTATCGTCAATTCTTTGATCATTCGACCATTTTGGCACCTATTAATTTTTTGATGTATATGTTCTCTAAGGTGCCAAACCAGCCTTATATCGACACACAGCATTTTAAAGATTTAAAAGTGTTAGATGAAAATTGGGAAATGATTCGTGATGAAGCCAAAGCTTTATATGAGCAGGGTGGGATCAAAGCCTCTGAAAAATATGATGACCTAGGCTTTAATTCATTTTTTAAAACTGGTTGGAAGCGTTTTTATTTAAAATGGTATGACTCTGCACATCCTTCAGCAGCAGAACTGTGCCCTAAAACGACAGCATTGCTTAAAACATTGCCAACCATTAAAGCGGCGATGTTTACTGAGCTTGCTCCTGATAGTCGCTTGGTTCGTCATCGTGATCCTTATGCGGGATCTTTACGCTATCATTTAGGGTTGTTGACGCCAAATGATGATCGTTGCTTTATTGATGTAGATGGTCAGCGGTATTCATGGAGAGATGGTGAAAGCGTTGTGTTTGATGAAACCTACATTCATTATGCAGAAAACACGACGGATCAAAATCGTATTATTTTCTTTGCTGATGTAGAGCGCCCTTTAAAGACACGTTGGATGGAACGGTTTAATCATTGGTTTGGTAAAAATGTAATGACTGCGGCAAGTTCACCGAATGAAGCAGGGGATCAAACGGGTGGTCTGAACAAAGCATTTGGTTATATTTATCGCTTGCGTGTCAAAGCAAAAGCACTGAAAGCGAAGAACCGTCAGTTATATTACTTTTTAAAATGGTTCTTGATGTTAGGGATATTCTTCCTGATTTTCATTCGACCTTATGTGTTTTAAGAGCATTCAGATCAAAATGCGCCTCAGGGCGCATTTTTTAATTTTACTTAAAATGATGTAAATTAAAATTGAGAAGTAGTTCAATAAAAGCTATGCTTTTGTCTGTAAAATATACAAAAGAAAATTCAAATGAATCTCAAAAAAACAATATTAGTACTAAGTGTTTTACCGTTTTTTTTAAGTGCCTGTGGCGGCGGTGGGTCGGGAGATTCGTATGAATCATCACCGAGTACACAATTTCGAAACGGTGATCAACTCTATTCAATTTACTATAATTCCAATGATCGATTCGGCTTAAATTATATTGAATTTCAAAATGGACAATTTACTTATACGGATAGTTTTAAACCGTTGAATAGTGTGATTGTGACGCGAAATCGTATCTATCAAACCTATGATCAAGCCCAAAATACGCTCAGTGTGAATAGTCCTAGTCATTGGACGATGAATATCATTGGTGACATCCAAACGGATATCGAAATGGAGCGTGTAAACCTATCGGGTAAAAATGTTTTTGATACAGTTTTACCAGGTTATCGCAACATTGATCGAAATGATTTGAGCCCTAATGTGAGATTGTTTATCGCCAAAGATGGTCTTAAAAATTTTTCTTCAGGTAGCTATTGTTATAGAAAGAAAGCAGAACAAAACCGAGTAGATTATTTACAACTCTATCCAAACACGAGTGAACCATTGGAAGAGAGTTTTAACCAATTTTATGAAGATAACTTGCTGTATCTTGATCTTTTAAATGACAAAAATCCAATTGTTAAATTTCAACTCGCAAAAGATCGTTGGATGGGTATGAATTTTAGCAGTATTTTTGACACCAGTATGAAGATTAGTTTAGATGATTCAACAGCCATTGAATTTGAAAGCAAACTATATCCTGCTGAATATCATCAAACTTTGAAGCGTACGACTGATGATGAATATAAACTCTATGAAAAATTGATAATGAACGATGATGTTGCAGAAAATAGACAGCGTTATCAGTTATTAATGGCAAATATTGAAAAAGGGTGTACGTATTATAATAAAACGGCAGCAGAATCCTTTGTCACGATTCCTGGTTTAAGATGATTTGTTTAAAAAAAGCCCATAATGGGCTTTTTTTATTGATTGATGATCGAGAGCTGACCGTCTTTGCAATCCAGCTTGAGATGAAGTTGATCTGGATGCTTTAGAAAGTAGATCGCAATAATGGGTTCTAGTTCAGTTCTCATTTTCCGTGCTAAATGACGTGCCCCAAAGCGGATATCATGACCCTGATAGAAATATGCTTTGGCAAGGTCTGATAAATGAACCTGACGTTTTTGATGTTGCAAACGAATGTTGAGTTTTTCCAGTTCAATATCTACCAATTTAGGGAGTGCATCATCTTGAACAGGCTGATAATGAAGGACACGATCAATTCGATTCAGAAACTCCGGATCAAAACTGCGATGCAGTATTTTTTCAATAATGGCTTTCGTGGGTAGGCGTTTTAAACATAGATTTTGAAGTTTTTGCGGTAAAACATTTAATTTATCTAAATATTGTTGTGCTGCGCGCGCTCCTGCATTACTGGTCATAAAGATCATACAATTACGAAAATCAATCGTTTTTGTTCCAGCAGTAAGGGTTAGACGACCTGTATCCAACACATTCATTAAGCCACGAATCACTTCGGGAGAGGCTTTTTCAAGTTCATCAAACAGCATAATGCCAGGACGGGTATGAGAGCCATTAATCGCAGTTTCATCGAATAAACTGTGACCTTCTTTCGAACCGACATATCCGGGCGGAGCGCCTGTTAAAGCGGCTGCATAATGTTCTTGAGCCAGTGTATTCATATCGATACGACAAAACGCATCAGGACGACCATAAATCGCTTCAGCAATCAAACGAACAGTCTCTGTTTTACCAACACCTGTTGGTCCAAGCATTAAGGTGACGGACAAGGGGCGTTCAGGACTTGAAAAGTCAGCTTTGACCACGTGAAGCATTTTTTCGATTTCATCTAAGGCTGGATTTTGCCCAATGATACGATCACGCAATAACTGCATCACTTTGGCTGGTTCAAAATGAAAGCGAGACTTTCCAATGAGTCGATCTTTTTCTGAAGGACTATGGGATGAGAGTGCAGGTTGTATGGCGTGAAAAGCACGATCGGTCGCAGTCATGTTGGCGCATCCATGAATGAATCAGTTGAAAAGCATATCAAACTTGAATTTAACAACTCAGACTTTTTAACAATCAGCTGATTATAAAATCTGCGATCATTGCCCTGAACTGTTGGATCAACAAGGTTTTAAAATCGTCTACCGAAATGCACTTGAAATAGAGCGCGTTACCATCACAATAAGCTCATGCTGTTGCATGAATGACTGACTCTACATTAAAGGCTGCTTGTGAACGAAAACGCACGTGAACACATTGAAAAAATCTTAGCCAATCTTACGACTTTGCCTGGTGTCTATCGCATGTTAGGTAAAGATGGAGAGTTGTTGTATGTGGGAAAAGCGAAGAATTTAAAAAATCGTGTTTCTAGCTATTTTGTTAAAACCATTGAGCATCCCAAAACACAGGCTTTAGTTGCCCGCATTCATGATATTGAAACCATGGTGGTCCGCTCAGAAACGGAAGCATTACTTCTTGAACAAAACTTAATTAAGCTTCATCGACCGCCGTATAACATCATGCTGCGAGATGATAAATCTTACGTCTATATTTTTGTGTCCAGTGATAAGCCTTATCCACGTATTGCAGCAGGTCGTGGTAAGGGGAAACATCAAGCAGGTAAATTTTTTGGACCTTATCCAAGTGCTTATAATGCACGTGATACATTGGTGGTCTTACAAAAATTATTCAATGTCCGCCAATGTGAAAATAGTTATTTTGCGCAACGTAAAAGACCGTGTTTGCAGTATCAAATTAAACGTTGCTCAGCTCCATGTGTGGGTATGATATCACCTGAAGATTATAAAGATGATGTTGATAACTCTATTCGTTTTTTACAAGGGGACACACGTGAGCTTAATCAAGAATTAATTGCCAAAATGGAAGCGGCAGCAGAAGCTCTCGAATTTGAAAAAGCCGTTTTTTATCGTGATCGGATGGCATTATTGCGTGATGTCCAAACTCAACAAGCGATTTATAAAGTCAAAGGTGAAGCAGATATATTAGCGATCGCATACCAAGCGGGGGTAACGTGCGTTCAGATTATGCATGTGCGTAATGGCAAGATGTTGGGAGGAAAAAGTTATTTCCCAGATATGTTGGGCGATGATTTGGGACAAATGCTGGCAGATTTTATCGCGAACTTTTATTTCCAAGTTGCCGATGAGATTCCAACAGAATTAATCGTCAACGTGGAGCTGCCAGACAAGAAAGACATAGAAGAGGCACTACAACAAAATTTTGGCAAAAAAATTCTGATTAAATCAAAAGTTCGAGAAACCCGTGCAGAATGGCTCGAGCTTGCGACCATGAATGTACAGCATGCCATTAAAGGACAACTTGCTAACCATTATGAATTGAATGAACGTTTTCATCAGTTAGAAGAGGTGGTCGGACGTCCAATTGATCGTATCGAATGTTTTGATATATCCCATACGATGGGCGAAGCAACGATCGCTTCTTGTGTTGTCTTTGATAGTGGAGGGGCTCGCAAGCGCGATTACCGTCAGTTTGCTATCGAAGATATCACTGGCGGTGATGATTATGCTGCCATGCGTCAGGCTTTGACACGACGGTATAAGAAGGCGATGCTGCCAGATTTGCTTCTCATCGATGGTGGTAAAGGGCAATTACATATGGCAATGCAGGTCATGCAAGATCTTGGATTGGATGCATTCATGGTGGGGGTTTCAAAAGGGGAAGGACGTAAGCCTGGTTTGGAAACCTTACATTTCACTGATGGCACAAAGATTCAACTGCCTGAAGACCATAAAGCGCTACATTTAATTCAACAGGTTCGTGATGAGGCGCATCGATTTGCCATTACTAAACATCGTGCCAAGCGCGATAAACGTCGTGGGCAGTCAGTTTTAGAAGCCATTCCAGGGCTAGGACCAAAACGCCGCCGTGATTTATTAACACATTTTGGTGGGATTCAAGGGGTATTAAAAGCCTCTGAAAAGGATCTGAATTTAGTCCCAGGTTTTGGTGCAAATCTCGCTCGGACTGTGTACAAAATCTTGCATGAGTAATCATGCATATCAATTTGCCAAAAGGATCATTGACCTGCGAGTCATTGATCATTTACCTCAATCTGAAAATTCAGCATGCTAGCGCGATAAGAAATTTAAAATAAAAGGGTTGCACATGTCATTTGGACAGGTATTTCAAGAAATTGATCAACAAGAATGGGTGGAGATCCCTGAGGGTTGGTTGCAGGGTCGTACCATTTTTGGTGGTTTAACCACGGCGATGATGCTACACAAAGCAACACAAATGATTCATGACCCTAAAAAAAGATTATTGAGCACCAGTGTGGTATTTGTGGGTCCTGTTCAGGAAAAGCCAGTCAAAGTGACAGTGGAAATTTTAAGGCAAGGTAAATCTGTGACTAATATTGAGGCTCGGATTTGGCAGGATGATGCTGTACAGGGAATTCTGCTGGCAAGTTTTGGTTCAGACCGTGAATCAGTTGTGAATATGGATCAAACTCGCTCAGCACCACAGTATGATTCACCTGAAAGTTTAGTTAAGTTGCCTTATCATCCTCTTATGCCGCAATGCTATCAGAACTATGATCTGATTTGGGCTGAAGGGAAATACCCTTGTACGGCTGCTGAAAAGCCAGATTTTGGTGGGTGGTTTCGATATGCAGAATCTAAATTTGAAGCAGGTCCGCTGAGCATGCCTGAATTTATAGCAATGTTAGATATTTGGCCTGCAGGAATTTTTCCTATATTAAAAAAACCAGCACCGGGCAGTTCAATTTCTTGGTATGTGACGCTGTTAGAACCTATTCAAGCTGACCGACGAGATTGGTTTAAATATAAAGTATTTACAGATCATTCTGCGCATGGTTATTCTACTGAATATGCCCATATTTGGGACCATAATGACCGTCTCGTTGCAATTTGTAGACAGACTGTCGCGATTTTTGCCTAGTCGACAGCGGGTAGTGAATCGTTTAAAGTAAGCGGATTAAAGAATCAAAGCTCAAGTTTTTATTGCAAATTTTAGCTGTAATTGGGGCAAACTGGCGGTGTCTATGTCTACAGGTCGCATCCTGAATATACCAAATATCTTGACGCTAGCACGTATTGCGTTAATACCTGTTTTTTTAATTATTGCCTATTGGCCTCCTGCGATTGGTGTGGGTGGGCATGAAGGGGGTATGACGCGTCATATCATTCTGACTGCAATTTTTGTGATTGCTGCTGTCACAGATTGGTTTGATGGTTATTTGGCAAGAACATTGAATCAGACTTCTGCATTCGGACGTTTTTTAGATCCTGTTGCGGATAAATTAATGGTCGCAGCAGCATTGATTGTTTTGGTGCAATGGCAACCTACAATTTCGATGGCTTTTGCTGCGATTGTGATTATTTCACGCGAGATTACCGTTTCTGCTTTACGTGAGTGGATGGCTGAGCTCGGTGCACGTACCAATGTGGCTGTATCAACGGTTGGTAAATATAAAACAGCTTTTCAGATGATTGCTATTTCCGTGTTCTTACTCAATTGGAAACCACTTGAATTAGTTGCATATGGTTTATTGTATACCGCTGTAATTTTAACACTGTGGTCCATGTTTATTTATTTAAGAGCGGCATGGCCATATCTAAAACAACCCTAATGTATTTAAAGCGCCAAAAGGCGCTTTTTTATTGTCTTGAGAAAGTGATTTAAAAATGAGAATTAAATTTGCTATTGGTTTAAGTATCTTGTTGAGTTCAAGCATTTATGCGGATGATTTATCACGGGCACAAGAGTATTTGCATAATGATGGGATCGCGTATTGTCTATCTCTTTCTGAGATTTATGCAGCTGAAGCAAATATTGCGAGAGGTGGATATTTTCAACTCGGTGAGCATAGCCATGAGGCGGCAAAACAAGTGCAAAATTATATTGATCAAGCGCTCAAAGAAGCGTTAGGCAGCTATCAATATTCAAAAGAGAAAGCATACCTTATGCGTTGTTTGGAAATCTCTTATTCAACGCAGTATCGAAATTATATTAAAACTGTTTATGCGTTAGATGTTATCGAAAATCAAAAATAACCTTAATTGCTTAAGCTTTTCTGCTGAGGGTTAAAGTAATTCATATTGGGAGATTCAACCGCTTTAAATTTGAATCATCTTAGAGATTAAAAATAACAATGAAAAAAATACACTTTCAAAAAGTCATTGATGACTTAAACCTTTTGGAAATACTCAAGCGGTATCAAGTTACAGTGGTCGGTACGCCACCTTTAGGAATTGCAATAGCACAAAGTGATATCGACCTCATTTGTAGTTATCCGATTGAGCAAGAGAATCATTTGATTGAAACACTAAAATTATTTCAAACCTATAAGGCATGGTGCATTGAGCGAAGTTATTTTGAACGTGATACTTGGATTTGCCGATTCGAATATTGTGCTTGGTCAATTGAGATATTTTGTTCTACAACACCAATTCATCAGCAGGCGGGATTCCAGCACTTCTACGTTGAACATAGAATATTAGATTTGGCAAATGACCAATTTAAACAGGAAATCATTCGCCTTAAGCAAAAAGATATAAAAACTGAACCTGCATTTGCACAAATATTAGCGCTCGATGGTGATCCTTACACGAAGTTAAGTCAGCTCTATGAAGCAGATGACTGTGTGTTGATTCAACTGCTTCAATGCCAAGGTTACCTAGATTAAACTTTAACTATGGGTTTCCTCATCCCCATCGTCTTCAAAAGTTTTTGCAATTTTTTCGATATTCAAACTTTTAGCCATCGCATCAAAAATTTGTTTATATACACCGTCTTGATGGTAAAGAGCATCATGTTCTCCATGCTCGGCAATTTCGCCTTCTTTCATGACATAGGTGTAATCCGCATCGATAATTTGCGACAGGCTGTGCGAGATAATAATGACAGTACGTCCTTGTTTAATCTCATCAAGGCTTTGTTTAATTTGTTCCGAAGCGATGGCATCCAAACTCGCAGTCGGTTCATCTAAAAAGATAATCGGCGGATTTTTCAAGAACATACGAGCAATCGCAATACGCTGTTGTTGTCCTCCAGAGAGTTGCAATGCATCGGAATGATAGCCATCTGGAAGTTGTAAAATTTGCTCATGAATGGAGGCTTTTTTAGCAGCAATGATCACGTCTTCTTCAGTGGCTTCTGTTTTACCATAGCGAATATTTTCAAGAATAGTCCCTTGGAAAATATGATTTTTTTGTAGGACTAATCCAATATGATCTCTCAAATATTGAGTATCAATTTGATTGAGATCGATGCCATCGAGTTCGATACATCCCTGATTAGGTTCATAAAATTTATCTAAAAGACTGATTAAGGTTGATTTTCCCGCACCTGATAAGCCAACTAATGCAGTAATTTTATTGGGTCGAATCTCCATATTGATATTCTTTAGTGCGTGGTGACCGTTTGGATAAAAGAATTCAACATTTTTCAGCGTAAATTTTCCTTGAATTTGCGGTTTGAGTTGACCTGTAGGTTCAATTTGATCATCTGCTTCTAAAATTTTAAAGAAGCTTTCTGAATAGATCATGGCATCATTCACTTCATCATATATACGATGTAAGGAGCGAATTGGTGCGGATACATTATTGAACAGCAGTACATGAAACATGATCATACCGATGCTCATCTGACCATCAAGCACAAAATACGCAGTTAGGATGATGATTAAAACAATACCTATTTGTTCAATAAAGGTTTTTAACCCATCAAATAAAAAGCTGACCTGACGGGTTTGCATTTGATTATCTGTGAGTTCTTTTTGTAGTTTGAGTTGTTTGGTCGATTCTATTGACTCGCGGTTGAAAGATTTGATAACCGTAATTGAATTAATAATTCCGAGGATACCTTGGCTTTTCTTTTCTCGACCATCACGTAAATTTCTACGCCAGCCTCCGAGTTTTTGTGCTTGTTTATAAGTTAACCAGAAGTAGATTGGAACGATAGTGGTCGCCACTAAGCCAACATAAAAGTTGGCGTAGTACATTAATCCTAAAGCCACGATCGCACTGGTAAATAACGGCAAAATGTCAATAAAGAATATTTGAACTAGACGAGTCAGAGAGCCAATACCACGATCGATTCGTGTTTGTAATTTGCCCGCCTGATTATTCTCTTCGTTGAAAAAAGCTAATCTATAGGTCAGAAATTTTTCAATGATGCCTTGTGCTAGATCTTGTGAAATAAAAATTCTAAGTTTTTCACCATAAAACTTTTGTCCGAATTGCACAAAAGCATTAATTACTTCTTTACCCAATAATATCGCTGTAATGGTAATCAGGATATTCCAGCCTTCAGCTAAGCCAAAACCATTCTCAACCAGCGCATTAATTTCATCAACTGCATACTGCAAAGTGAGTGCATTCACTTGAGCTGTGAAAGAGCCGATGAGCGTAAGAAAGAGAGTGGCAATCACTAAAAAGCGATAAGGTCGAACGAAAGGTTTAAGTTTTAGAAAAAGTTGCCATAAATTCATAAGCGATTGTTTTTATTGTCTAGATTTATGCCAGTCTAAGCTTGATTGTCCAGTGTCACAAGCGTTCACAATGTTTCAATTTGTCAGTTGAAATATTCAGCTAATATAAGGTTATATTTTCATGGCAAATTGGTTATGAACTTCGAGCTGTTTGCACCCGAACCCAATTCAAATCTCCTACCTTGTGATGGGATTGTAGAAGATTACGGCCTTATACTTACTCATGCTGAATCACAGGATTATTTCGATTATTTTTCAGAAGCTTTGGCTTGGAAACAGGATGAAGTGATTTTATACGGCCAATATTTTAAGACGGGTCGTAAAGTCGTATGGTATGGTGACCAAAACTACCAATATCACTATTCAGGGATGGATAAACAAGCACAGATTTGGGATTTGAAATTATTAGCACTCAAGCAAAAAATTGAACTTATAACAGGAGTTCAATTTAATTCTTGTTTGGCTAATTTGTATGAAGATGGAACTCAAGGTGTAGGATGGCATAGTGATGATGAGGCTGCATTAAGAGATCCTGAACATGGCGAGACCGTCATTGCTTCACTGAGTCTCGGCGCAACCCGAAAATTTAGATTTAAACATCGTGATAAAACTCATACTGCTGAAATGTATCTACAATCAGGACAGTTGATTGTGATGAAAGGTCAAACACAGCGTTTTTGGAAACACACTTTAGCGAAATCAACCAAAGTATTAGAGCCTAGAATCAATTTAACCTTTCGCTATTTTTATCCTAGATGAAGTGGCAAATATTCTATTAAGGTTGAATACCTTGAGGATTACGATACCAACTTTCAATAAATAAAGCGGCTGCCAAGCTGTCTGCGGACAACTTTTTTCCACGCCCTTGCGCCTGATAATGATCGAGTTCATCACGCGCTTCGCGAGTTGTTAATCGCTCATCCACCATCCATGTTTCTATATTGGTTTGGTGTCTTAAACGACGGGCAAATTTACGTGCTCGTGTTGATAGTTCCGATTCGCTATCATCCATATTCAGTGGTAGCCCGACTAAAAACAGATTTGGAGAATGCTGTTTTACAATTTTGAGTAGATCATCCCAATTGGGAATGCCATCTTTCATCGGTAAAAGTGAAAGTGGCGTAGCACTTTCAATAATGGACGATCCTACAGCCATTCCTGTTTTTTGTGTGCCAAAGTCAAAGGCCATAATGAGTTGAGCGGTAGTTGAATCAGGCATGTCCAATCTCAGATGAAAGCCATGTACGATCGACCCCCATTTTTCTATAGGCAGCGTCCCAGCGATCGTCATAGGGTAAGTTAAAAATCAAATCCATATCAGAGTCACAAATGAGCCAGTCACCTCGAGCGATTTCTTGCTCCAACTGGTTTTTACTCCAACTGGCATAGCCTAAAGCAATTTGATAGCGACCAACACCTTCATTGTGTGCGATTGCATCAAGAATATCCTTTGAGGTTGTTAAACAGAGGTTTTCACCTACAGCGATGGACGCATGCCAAGTAGGTTGACCTGTATGAAGTACAAAACCTGCTTCTGGTCGTAAAGGACCACCTTGTAAGACATCATGTGGGTGAACATGATCTGCCACGATATCAAGATCTGTTAAGAGTTCTTTAACCTGAATCCCAGCTGGACGATTGATCATAATTCCCTGCGCACCTTCATGATCATGACGCGCGATATAGACCACACTATTTGCGAAGAAATCATCTGCTAAATCAGGTGGGGCAATCAGGCAACGGTGCGTTAGAAATTGTTTACTCACCTAATGGCTTCTCCTATGTTTGAGTATCACTTTACTTCAACATACTAGACTTATGGGTTTTCAACAATCCTTTTAAAATAATCAAGATGTGCTGGCCTGAAACTTTAATTGTCTTAATTGTTTAGCATGTTGAAGGGTGGTCTCGCTAATTTCGACACCACCAGTCATACGAGCAAGCTCTAATATCCGTTGATCTTCATCAAGCTCAACGATAGTGCTGCTAGCAGGGTCTGTTTGCAGTTTTTTCACTAACAAATGTTGGTCCGATTGCGCTGCAACTTGGGCTTGATGTGTAATACATAGAATTTGAACATGTTGACCTAATCCAGCCAATAAGCGACCGACAATCTCAGCTGTTCCACCACTGATACCTACATCAATTTCGTCAAAAACGAGTACTTCAGCTTCGGTTTTCTCTGCATTCATGACTTGCATGACCAATGCAATACGTGACAATTCACCACCAGACGCAACCTTCGCAAGTGGTTGAGGTGGGATCCCTTTGTTTGCTGTGAACAATAATTGAATAAAACTAAACCCTTCAGATGAAGGTTGCTCCAGAGGATCAAAACGGAATTCAAAATGAGCTTCTGGTAAAGCCAGTTGCTTGACTTGTTCTGTTAAGAGTTTGGCTAAGGGTTCTGCTGCTTTACGACGGATATCATCTAGATATTGAGCTTTCTCTATAAACTGTTGATGCGAAATTTCAACTTGTTCAGCCAAAGTCTCTGGATCTTCAAGCTGATGTAATTGTTCTAGCTCTGCCTGCCAATGTTCGTATTCTGATTTTAAATCTTCGGGTTGTACTCGATATTTGCGCGCTAAACGATGGAATATTTCCAGTTGTGTGTTTAACTCTTCCATTCGTTCAGGATCAAAACTCTGACGGTCAATGAATTGTTTTAAATTAGCACTGGCATCATCGAGTTCACTTTGCGCATTTAATAATGAGTTATAAATTTCAGAGAGTAAATCACTACGACCTGCATGAGATTCAAGCTTGCGAATAATACTTGAAATTTCCTGAGTGATATTTTGATCAGACTCATCTAAAACGTTGATTGCATAACTACAATCTTGCATGATGTGTTCATGATGACTTAAGCGATCGAACTCTTGTTCAATTTCTTTATAGTCAAGTCGAACCACTTCTTCTAATTCTTCTAATTGAAGATTAAGTGTCTCAATGCGTTGAAGGCGGGTGGTCTGTGCATCAAGCGCAGCTTGATGCTGTCGGATATTTTTTTGCCATGCGTTATAACTGTCTTTGACAGCAAGCGTATGTTGACCAAAGTTGCTGTAACGATCTAACCAATGTTTTGGATAGGGCGGTTCTAACAATTGTTGCTGACTATGTTGGCTGTAAAGTTGGACTAAGAGTCTGCCAATTTCCTTTAATTCTGACAGACTACTTGGACGTCCATTGATCCAAGCTTTACTACGACCTGTAGCAAAGATTACCCGTCTTAGGTGAATTTCACCCGATTCATCTGCCAGCTCATGAGTGCTTAACCATTCAGCTTCAGGACTTTGATCTTGATAACTAAATACGGCTGTAACATCAGCCTTATCTGAACCATAACGAACGTAATTCGTATCAGTACGCTCGCCTAAACACGCTGATAATGCATCGAGTAATAAAGATTTACCTGCACCAGTTTCACCCGTAAGAACATTGAAACCTTGATCAATATCAATGGCTAAGTTATCGGCTAAAGCAAAGTTGATCAGATTAAGGTGTGTCAGCATAAACGCATCCGAGCTGCGAAAGTGTGGATTCTAAGATAGAGAAATTTTGTTTTAGTCTCAAGTCACGACATTTGAATATGAGAACTTTTAGTTTGCATTTTAACTGAAATTAGGTTGATTACTAGTGACTGAATATATTCTTTTACCTGTGTACAAAAGATATATAGAAGAAATCAAAAAAATCTTTAAATTTCATCAATAGGGAACAAAAGTTGCTTATAAAAACCATTGCAAAACACTGATTGATTAGTTGCTCGAGCGCAATTAAACTACGGCAATTAAAATTTATAAAATGCGCATTATTTGGAGAATACGCATGTCATCACAATTTGATCATGTATCTGTTGTAAAAAAATCAAATGTTTATTTTGGCGGGACGTGTATTAGCCACACTGTTCAATTTGAAGACGGTACGAAAAAAACACTTGGGGTTATTCTACCGACGGAACAACCGCTTACTTTTGAAACACATGTACCAGAGCGTATGGAAATTATTTCTGGTGAATGTCGTGTCACAATTGCAGACAATGAAGAACATGAGCTTTTCCGTGCAGGGCAGTCGTTTTACGTGCCTGGTGAGAGCCGTTTCAAAATCGAAACAGATGACGTATTAGACTACGTTTGTCATTTCGAAGGTTAATTACCAAAAAAAAATTTGACCAACATTCAATGGTCAAATCGGTTAAACTATTCGCTATATAAAATCCTGTAAAGTTGGCTTTGCGGGATTTTTCTTTTCTATATTATTGTATTGTCTTAGTGAGTTGAGGTCGTTCATGGCTAAACCCGAATATTATTATGGCGTTCATTCTGTGGAGTCATTGTTGGAGTTAGAACCTGAACGCGTTTTGACTCTATTTGCACTAAAAGGTCGTGAAGATCAACGTTTAAAACGTATTTTTGAGTTGGCTGAACCTTTCGGAATTAGTATTCAAAAAGCGAGCCGAGACAGCCTTGAAAAACTGGCTGGACAACCTTTTCATCAAGGTGTCGTTGCTGCAGTTCGTCCTCATCCAACGCTGAATGAAAATGATCTTGAGCAATTAATCAAAAGTACAGACAATGTTTTTTTACTGGCGCTTGACCAAGTGACGGACCCGCATAATTTGGGTGCGTGTATTCGAACTGCGGCAGCCATGGGCGTACACGCGGTTGTTGTTCCTCGTGATCGTTCTGCGAGCTTAACACCAACGGCTCGTAAGGTTGCTGCTGGTGGTGCAGAGAAAGTTAAATTTATCCAAGTGACGAATTTGGCTCGTACTTTAGCTAAAATCAAAGATGATTTTAATGTTCGAGTGATTGGCACGATGTTAGATGAGCATGCTCTACCTATTCACGAATGTGATTTGACTGGTCCTGTCGCAGTGATTATGGGTGCTGAAGATACTGGTTTAAGACCGATTACTCAGGCGCAATGCGATCACAAAGTTTATATTCCAATGAGTGGCAATTTACAAAGTTTGAATGTGAGTGTGGCGACAGGCATGGCACTTTACGAAGCGTGTAGACAACGTCAAGCCTAATTTGAGATGGCACTTTCAGATCGAGCCCAAGGCTATTTTTTTCTTATTACTACCATGTGCATCTGGGGGGGATTTACCCTCACTGCACGATTAAATGCGCTATGGCACATCAATACGTGGGACATTGTGGCACTGCGTTTTTCACTGGCTTTTTTGATCTTAATGCCGATTTTACTTTATCGTAGAGAAGCCTCTTTTTTACTTAAAAAAGAATCATTTATTTTGGCAATGATTGGTGGTGTGATCTATTGTTTGTTGGCTTATAGCGCATTTCACTATGCACCGACTGCGCATGCTGCAATTTTTCTCAATGGTTGTATTCCTATTTGTACTGCCATCGTGGCTTTTATATTGATGAAGCAGGCTTTTGATCGTCATACATGGGCAAGTTTGCTCATTATGATCACCGTGCTCGGTATTATGAGTCTCCTGATGTATCGTGAATCAGGCATTCCTTTTGGTGCTGGTGATGGATTATTCTTCTTGAGCGCCATTTTTTGGGCAATATTTACCGTATTACTGCGTAAATTCCAACTGAGTGCATGGCAGGCGATGTGTGGAGTTGCCATCTGGTCAGCCGTGATTTATGTACCCATTTACGTGTTATTTTTGCCCAAAGATCTTAGTACTCCTGAACCTCAGCATTTACTGTTTCAGACAATATTTCATGGCATATTCGTGGTCATTATTGCAACTTTAACTTATGTGGAAGCGATTAAAAGACTCGGGGCTTTTAAAGCAGGGAGCATTACCAATTTAGCGCCTTTTTTAGCTGCAATTTTGGCAGTGCCTTTGTTAAATGAACCTTTAAGTATTGCGATGTTATTTGGGTTGTTGGGTATGGCGATAGGCGCATTACAACCATGGCGATGGCTGGGTCGCCAAGATGCACTAAGCCAAAAACTTGAGCAACAAAAAAAGCAGTCTTCTTAGACTGCTTTTTTAAAATCTAAGCTTGTTGTGTAATATCGAGATAATATTGGTGTTTTACTGCGAGTTGTTGATAGAGATGATCAAGTTCACCATCATTAATAACAACATCGTCTGCACGTTTTAATTTTTCTTCACGAGACATTTGCGCACTCATTATTTTTTTAATTTGCTCAATGTCTTGATGATCACGTTGCGAAGCACGCAAGATTTGTAATTCTGTGGATGCATCGATCAGTAAAGTACGTTGAGTAAGTTGGTGTTGATTGGTTTCAAATAAGAGTGGGGAAACTAAAATGGCATAAGGACTGGTCGCCCGTTGTAGTTGTTCAATAATCGATAGGCGAATTGCAGGATGCGTAATATTTTCTAATATCTTTCTAGCTTCAGGATGTTTGAAAATATGGTCTCTTAACGCTCTGCGGTCGAGTGCGCCATCTTCCAATAGCACCCAATCCCCAAAATGATCTTTAATTTTTTGTAGTGCAGGTTTTCCAATTTCAACCACTTCACGTGCTACGATATCTGCATCAACAACAGTAATACCTTGTGTTTCAAACCACTGACTTGCAGCAGTTTTTCCACTTCCAATACCACCTGTTAAGCCCAAAATAAAGCGCATGTAAAAAACCTTGTAATTATCATAATGGGGCTTATTTTAGCTTAACCGCCTAAATAAACCTTCATAATTTCGTTACCCCATAAGAATGCAATCCATCCAGCAATCGCAATATAAGGTCCAAAAGCAAAGGGCTGATTTTCTTTTTTGACTTTCATCAAAATGATGCCGATGATTGCACCGACTAAGGATGAAAGTAGGACAATGAGCGGTAATAAAAATGGACCCATCCATGCACCAAGCGCGGCCAGTAATTTGAAGTCGCCATATCCCATTCCTTCTTTGCCTGTCACGATTTTAAATAGATAGTACACCACCCATAAACAGAGGAAACCAATCAAATATCCCCAAATTGCGGAGGTAGGTGAGGTGTAGAGTGCATAGCTATTTACCGCTAAACCAAGTGCAGCCAAGGGGAGAGTATATCGATCGGGTAAAAGTTGTGTATCGAAGTCGATGAATGTGAGTGCGATCAGTGTCCACGTTAAAATTAAGCCAAAAAGCATTTGTAGGCTTGGACCAAATACCGCGACGACCACTAATGAGCAAACAGCAGTCAAAACTTCTACCAGTGGATAACGAATACCAATCGGATTTTCACATTCACCACATTTTCCACGTAAAAATAACCAACTTATCACGGGGATATTTTGATACCAACGAATAGGTGTTTTACATTTTGGGCAGGTCGATGCAGGTTTACTTAGCGTGAGCTTATCTTCATCAATTATGGCTTGGTCGGGATGTAAAAACATCTGACAGTCTTGACGCCATTCTTGCTCCATCATTTTAGGTGTGCGGTAAATGACAACATTTAAAAAACTGCCGACACATAAGCTGATGATTCCCACAGTTAAATAGAGTGCTGTAGGCGATTGAATTAAATACGCAATTATTTCGTTCATTACACCACAGAACCCATTTGGAAGATTGGAAGATACATTGCGATGACTAAGCCGCCGACCAAGACACCTAGAATGGCCATAATCAAAGGCTCCATCATGGAGGTTAAGCCATCGACAGCATTGTCGACTTCACTTTCATAATGGGTTGCAACCTTATCTAGCATAGCATCGAGTGAACCCGATTCTTCACCAATTGCTACCATTTGCACAGCCATAGATGGGAATAAATTGGTCGAGCGCATAGCGAAATGAAGCTGTTGACCAGTTGCAACGTCGTCACGAATACGCATAACTGCTTGCTCATATACCACGTTATTCGTTGCACCAGCTGTTGATTGGAGTGCATCGATTAAAGGGACGCCGGCAGCAAATGTGGTTGAAAGTGTACGGCTATAACGTGCGATAATTGCTTTATAAACCAAATCACCAAAAATAGGCAGCCTTAAAGCCGTGCGATCTAATGCATCCGCAAATTTTTGACTACGTTTTTTGGCTTCAATAAAGCCGATAATGGTCAGCGCGATACCAATAATTAAAATAAACCAATATTTTTGCACCCACTCAGACATTGCCACTACGAGTTGCGTGAACGCAGGTAAGTCTGCGCCAAATGAGCTAAACATCTCAGAGAAGACAGGAACCACTTTGACCATCAAAATAATGGTCACAATAATTGCAACCACAATGACAGCAATTGGATACTTCATCGCTTTTTTAATTTTTTGTTTGAGAACTTCACTTTTTTCTTTATAAATCGCAACTCGATCGAGCATGGTTTCAAGCGCACCTGATTGCTCACCTGATTCTACCAATGAGCAGAATAACTGATCAAAATGCTGAGGATATTTGCGTAGTGCACCTGCAAAAGTATTACCACCTTCGACCTCAGTTTTAATACCCAAAACCACTTCACGCATTGCAGGATTATCTAAGCCTTCTGCAACAATTTCAAAGCTTTGAACAAGTGGTACACCTGCTTTCATCATGGTGGCAAGCTGACGCGTAAAGATGGTGATGTCCAAAGTAGACACTTTCTTCTTCATTAAGCCTTCAAGAATATTCTTGCGCTTCTCGCGGATACTACGCACCGTAATGCCTTGTTTGCGGAGCATGACTTTTGCAAGTTGAATATTACGCGCAGGCATTTCACCTTTAACTTTGGTTCCCTTGCGATCCACGCCGTCATATACAAACGTTGGCATCATCTGTGCTTTTTTCACCGCCATAATGATTTCCTTATTTTTAATTATTCACTGGTCACACGATTCACTTCTTGTAAAGAAGTGAGTCCGTTCATGACCTTAATTAAGCCCGAACGTCGAAGATTCTTAAACCCCAGTCTTTCAGATGCAGCTGCAATCTCTAATGCATTGCCATCATCCATAATAATCTTCGAAATTTCAGGTGTCACTTTCATGACTTCATAAATACCGACACGTCCTTTATAACCATCACGGCACTCAGGACAACCGACAGGTTGATAAATTTTAAAATCTGGATCTGCTAAATCCTGTTCTGTGAATCCCATTTCTAACAAACTTGGTTTAGGAATATCAGCAGGTACTTTACAGTGTACACACAGTCGTCTAGCAAGTCGTTGAGCAATGACGAGATTCACCGAAGTTGCAATATTAAAAGAGGGAACCCCCATATTGCGCAACCGGGTTAAGGTTTCAGGAGCACTATTGGTATGAAGTGTAGACATCACCATGTGGCCTGTTTGTGCTGCCTTAATTGCAATTTCAGCTGTTTCGAGATCTCGAATCTCCCCGACCATAATAATATCAGGATCTTGACGCAGGAATGATTTCAATGCGACTGAGAAGCTTAAGCCCACTTTATAGTTGACGTTGACCTGATTAATGCCTTCTAAGTTAATTTCTACGGGATCTTCTGCTGTAGAGATGTTGGCATTTTCAGTATTTAAAATATTCAATCCTGTATAAAGCGATACTGTTTTACCAGAACCTGTTGGACCCGTAATCAGTAACATGCCTTGAGGCTTCTCAAGTGCCTCAAGGAATAAAGCTTTCTGATCTTCTTCATAACCTAATGCATCAATACCGAGCATTGCACTAGACGGATCCAAAATACGTAATACGATTTTTTCGCCAAATAGGGTTGGTAATGAGTTAACACGAAAATCAATCGCTTTAGTACGAGATAATTTAAGCTTAATACGGCCATCTTGCGGAATACGCTTTTCTGAAATATCCATTTGAGACATAACTTTCAAGCGTGAAGCTAATCGATTCGCGAGTTGCAATGGTGGATTTGCAATAGTTCTTAAAACACCATCAACGCGGTATCGAACTCGGTACGTTTTTTCATAAGGTTCGAAGTGTAAATCTGATGCACCCATGCGAATGGCGTCAACCAAAAGCTTGTTGATGTACTTAACAATCGGGGAATCATCACCTGAAGGACCATCATCGTTATTATTTTGCGGTGTATCGTTCTCGACCACGTTAACGTCAAGATCTTCATCGCCGAAATTGAAATTCTCATTTTCAGAAAAATGCTTTTCGATCAGTTTTTCAAGTTTATTATGTTCTACAGTAATAGGAACGACGTTTAATTTACTATTAAATCGAATTGCTTCCAATGCTTCGATATCTGTAGGATCACTCGTCGCTACAAATAAAGATATACCTCGTTGATATAAAGGTAAGATTACATGTTTTGTAACAAGATTTTCTGCAACGATATCTTTGGGTAGTAACTCAACATTATATGCATCTAAATCGAACAATGGCTCCCCAAACTCTTGAGCAACCATTTCAGCAATCGTATTTGCTCGTATTTTGAGATGTTCAACGAGGTAAGGTACTAATTTTTGATGAGATTTTTTTGAATTAATAATAGCATTTTGCATTTGCTGGGAGGTCAAAATGCCTTCATCAACCAAACGACGACTTAACCCAGAAAATTTTGGCCCACTTTGATCTAAAGTCATCCCCAATACGCCTTAAATTCATTTTATAATTCGAATATTAAAATTATACGGTTATAAGTAGAAAATTCTATACTTAAAATCATTAATATTATCCGAAAACTATGAAAAAATTGAATTTTTTCACTTATTCTATTGGGTATTGTGTCTTATGTTGCCTTTTTTTAAAGAATTCTAGGTGCTGAATCTGTATCCATTGAATTTTTACGTTAATTTTTTAAAATCCGTGTAGAATGTGCGCATTTTTGATAGAAGGTTAGATCTATGTCGGGTTCGACAATTACTCCGTGGGTTGTAGGCAATTGGAAAATGAACCCAATGCAGGCTAACACGCAACAGCTTTTAGCTGATTTGAAACAACAGCTTGAGCAAGCTTCAATCGCTCATGATGTTTGTAAAATTGGTGTTGCGCCAACTTTATTGGCTTTACTCCAAGTAAAAAATGAACTTGCAACAGATGCTCATGAAGTGTTTGTGGTCGCTCAAGATGTATCACGTATTGCGGGTACTGGTGCATTTACAGGTGAAGTTAGCGCAGATCTTTTAAAGGATAGCCAAGTCGATTATGTATTAATTGGACATTCTGAACGTCGTGAAATATTTAATGACACGCCTGCGATTCTTAATGAAAAAATAAAAAATGCTTTAGCTGCTAACTTACATATCATCTATTGTGTGGGTGAAAGCCTTGAACAGCGTGAAAGTGGGCAAGCTGAGCAAGTGGTGTTACAACAAATTTGTGACATTGCAGGTGTTGTGAATCCAGAGCAATGGGTGCATATTACCGTCGCCTACGAGCCAATTTGGGCAATTGGAACTGGTAAAACAGCTTCCCCGGATGATGCACAAGCAATGCATGCTAAAATTCGTGAAGGATTGAGTCAAATTACACCTGAAGGTCAAAACATAGCAATTCTTTATGGTGGTAGTGTAAAACCTGAGAATGCTGTTGAATTGGCAGCATGCCCTGATATCAATGGTGCCCTCGTAGGCGGTGCATCACTCAATGCAGAATCATTTGTTCAAATTGCGCAAGCATTTGCCCAATCAAAATAATTAGGAGTTCATCATGCAATCTTTTGTACTGGTGCTACACATCATTTTAGCGTTATTGATGATTATTTTAATTCTAGTACAGCATGGTAAAGGTGCAGATGCAGGTGCGTCTTTTGGCGGTGGCGGTGCAGCGACTGTATTCGGCGCTTCTGGTTCTGGTAACTTCTTAACTCGTTTAACCGGGATACTTACTGCTTTATTCTTTATCACAAGTATTAGCTTGGCTTACTTTGCGAAGCAGCAAACGACAGATGCTTATGGTTTGAAAACGATTAACACAACTGAGCAAGTTGATCAAAAATCGCCTGAAACTTCATCAACTGCACCAAAACCAGCTGAATAATTGAATATTTCGCTTTCAATTTTTCATTGAAACCACTAGAATGCGTCACAGCTGCGGTGGTGGTGGAATTGGTAGACACGCTACCTTGAGGTGGTAGTGCTTTCGGGCGTGGGGGTTCAAGTCCCCCCTTCCGCACCAACTTATAATCCAGAAGTTTAAGTTGGTGTTTGCAGCAAAATCTGTTGATGCGGGATGGAGCAGTCTGGTAGCTCGTCGGGCTCATAACCCGAAGGTCGTTGGTTCAAATCCAGCTCCCGCTACCAATCAATCCTATAATTAAGATGCAAACTTAAGATAGGCAACTTAAACAAAGTTTGAGTTGAGATATACTTTTTGCACGTTGATGCGGGATGGAGCAGTCTGGTAGCTCGTCGGGCTCATAACCCGAAGGTCGTTGGTTCAAATCCAGCTCCCGCTACCACTTTTGATTAAGGTGCAACTTAATCAAGTCTAATTAGAAAGTTTTTCTGATTGAAAAATGATTCAAATTTAGATATAATTTTGCACGTTGATGCGGGATGGAGCAGTCTGGTAGCTCGTCGGGCTCATAACCCGAAGGTCGTTGGTTCAAATCCAGCTCCCGCTACCAAGTTTCTAAAGAGGCTCACAACTAGGTGGGCCTTTTTGCACAGTGGGCATTGCTTTTCTGTGCAATAATGGGGGCGAATGCGCCCTTTTTTGTTATCTATCGTGTAGTGTGGACATCAATTGGTCAAATAATCATGCTATCACTATAGTTAGTCTGTGTCGGTCTGTTGGCCGATTGAATCGCACATAAATGACGAGAGTAAATGAAGTTATCAAATAAAACCCAAGCATTGTATGAACTGATCGCACCCGCTGTTGAGGCGTGCGATGTTGAACTATGGGGTTTAGAATTTACACCTCAGGGTAAGCGTTCGCTAGTACGTATCTACATTGACAAGCCTGAAGATCCAAACAAAGAACCTGTTATTTCCGAAGACGGTGAAATTGATCTTGGTCGTGGTGTGGGTGTGCAAGATTGTGTACGTGTTACCCAACAAGTTGGTGCAATCCTCGATGTTCATGATCCAATTTCTGGTGAATACGCATTAGAAGTTTCATCACCAGGTTGGGATCGCACTTTCTTTAAACTTGAACAGATGCAAGCATATATTGGTCAACAAGTTGCTTTACGTTTGATTTCTGCAGTGGATAACCGCCGTAAATTCCAAGCGAAACTGGTTGCTGTAGATGTAGAAAATGAAATGATCCAAGTTGAAGTTGAAAAGCAACAAGTGCTCGAGATCGATAGTCACAATATCGATAAGGCCAACTTGATCTACCAAGACTAAATTAATCTTAACTAAAAGAATTTGAATAGTAGGTGACTTATGGGCCGTGAAATTCTTACCGTTGCTGAGACGGTTAGTAATGAAAAAGGTGTTAGTCGTGAAGCGATTTTCGAAGCGCTCGAGCAAGCTCTAGTTGCTGCAACGAAGAAAAAATTCTACGAAGGCACAAATTCTGAAGAAGCACAGTTGCGCGTTGAAATCGATCGTAAGACTGGTGAATACCGTACTTTCCGTCAATGGACTGTAGTAGCAGATGAAGATCATGAAATGCCTGCATGCCAAGACGCGATTTCTGATGTGGACCCAGCGAAATGGTCAATCGGTGATGTGCGTGAGCTTGAAGTAGAATCAATTGAATTTGGTCGTATTGCAGCTCAAATCGCGAAGCAAGTTATTGTTCAGAAAATTCGTGAAGCTGAACGTGCGCTTATTGCAGATGCATATGAATCTAAAGTTGGTGAGTTAATTTACGGTGAAGTAAAGAAACAAACTAAAGATGGTTTCATTATTGACCTCGGTGAGAATGCGGAAGCATATCTTGCACGTGAAGAAATGATCGCAAAAGAAATTTTACGTCCTAAACAGCGTGTAAATGCGATTTTATTTAACGTAAACCGTGAAGGTCGTGGTGCGCAGCTACAACTTTCTCGTGCTAAGCCAGAAATGTTAATGGCATTGATGAAAAAAGAAATTCCAGAAATTTCTGAAGAAATCATCGAAATTAAAGCTGCTGCACGTCAACCGGGTGTTCGTGCTAAAATTGCAGTGAAAACGAACGATCATCGTATTGATCCAGTTGGTGCATGTATTGGTATGCGTGGAACACGTATCCAAGCTGTACAGCAAGAATTGAACGGTGAACGTATTGATGTTGTAGTTTGGTCAGATGATCCAGCTCAATATATCGCAAGTGCTTTAGAGCCAGCAGATGTATCGGGTATTGTGATTGATGAAGAAGAACGCACAGCAGATATTATTTTTGCTACAAGCGATCAATTGGCGCGTGCAATTGGTTCTCAAGGTCAAAACGTACGTTTAGCTTCTGAGTTAACTGGTTACAAGCTCAATATGATGCTTGAAGAAGAGTACCGTGCTCGTCAACAAAATGAAGCACAGCAATATCTCGATATGTTTGTAGGTCGTCTTGATATTGAAGAAGACCTTGCGATGGCATTGGTAGAAATGGGCTTTACTTCACTTGAAGAGATTGCTTACGTTCCAGCTGAAACATTTGATGAAATCGAATTAGATGCAGAAACGGTTGAGCTTTTACAAAGCCGTGCGAAAGAAGTTGCATTAGCAGATGCACTGAAAGAGCAAGAAAATATTCAAGAACCGAGCGAAGAGCTTCTAGCAATGGAAGGAATGAGTTCAGAGCTTGCTTATGCATTAGCGGCTCGCGGTGTAATCACAGTAGATGATTTAGCAGATCAGGCAACTGATGATATCTCTGATATCGAAGGTTTAGGTGCTGAGAAAGCAGGTCAATTGATCATGAAAGCACGTGAATCATGGTTTAATTAACGAGGAGGTCATACATGACGGATAAGTCAATTAAAGAGTTAGCAGTCAGCGTAGGTCTTCCAGTTGAAAAACTATTAGATCAGGTGCGAGATGCTGGGTTGCCTCAATCTAAGGCAGAAGACACAATCTCAGTAGAACAGCAAGACCGTTTAGTCGCTCATTTGAAAAAAGCGCATGGGCAAGACAGCGGCAGCGCAGGAAAAATCACGTTGAAACGTAAAACTACGAGTACTGCAAAAGTAGCAAGTACATCAGGTAAAGCTAAAACTATTAACGTAGAAGTTCGTAAGAAGCATACGTTCACTAAGCCAGATCCTGAACAAATTAAAGCTGAAGCATTGGCAAAAGCAAAAGCTGAAACTGAAGCAAAAGCACAGCAAAAAGTTGAAGTTAAACCAGTTCAAGCTGAAGAGAAGGCGCAACCTGCAGTAAGTAAAGCGAAAGCGAACTTAGATGCAATGCGTGCTGCAGCGAAACAATCGAGTGAGAAGCAAGAAGTTGCTAAAGCTGCGGTTGTGGTTAAGCGCAAGTCAACAAATAAACCGATTGTTAAACAAGCAACTAAGCCAACTGAAACTGCAGAACAGAAAAAAGCACGTGAAGCTGAAGCTGCTAAATTAAAAGCAGTTGAAGAAGCAGCACGTCGTAAAGCAGCTGAAGAAGCACAACAACGTACGCTTGAACAAATGCGTCAGATGGCTTCTAAGTACTCTAATGAAGATGCAACTGCAACGATTCGTGTGGTCGATGATTCTCCATTGGCTGCTGGTCTTGTTGGTCAAGCATACGAAGATTCATTTGCGAAAGAAGACCGTGACATTAAGCGTGGTAATAACACACCAGGTGCACGTTCTCCTAAGAAAGGTGGTCGTCGAGGTCAAGAAGAGCAATCTTTCCGTGACAACTCTCATAAACGTGGTTTGAAATCAAGCCAAGCTAATAAACATGGTTTCGAGAAGCCAGTTAAAAAGCAAGTTTATGATGTTGAAATCGGTGCAACTATTGTTGTTGCTGACCTTGCTGCAAAAATGGCGATTAAGGTTCGTGAAGTAATTAAAACACTCATGAAAATGGGTGAGCTTGTCACTCAAAACCAATCAATTGACCAAGATACAGCAGTTCTAGTGGTTGAAGAAATGGGTCATAACCCAGTTCTAGTATCAGATACTCAAGCAGAAGATAACTTACTTGAAGCGGCTGAAGAAGCACGTGGTGCACAAACAACGCGTCCACCAGTGGTTACTATCATGGGTCACGTTGACCATGGTAAGACATCGCTTCTTGATCGTATTCGTCGTGCGAAAGTAGCGCAAGGTGAAGCGGGCGGTATTACACAGCATATCGGTGCTTATCACGTTACAACGGATAAAGGTATTATCACTTTCTTAGATACTCCGGGACACGCAGCATTTACTGCGATGCGTTCACGTGGTGCGAAAGCAACTGATATCGTTGTATTGGTGGTCGCAGCTGATGATGGTGTTATGCCACAAACAGCGGAAGCGATTGACCATGCTCGTGCAGCAGGTACGCCAATCATTGTTGCAATCAACAAGATGGATAAAGAATCTGCTGATCCAGATCGCGTATTGAATGAATTGACAACTAAAGAAATCGTGCCTGAGCAATGGGGTGGTGATGTCCCTGTCGCGATGGTTTCTGCGCACACGGGTGCAGGTATTGATGAACTTCTTGACTTGATCTTGATTCAATCTGAACTTCTAGAGCTAAAAGCTTCTGAAGAAGGTGCGGCACAAGGTGTTGTAATCGAAGCACGTGTTGATAAAGGTCGTGGTGCGGTTACTTCGATTCTTGTTCAAAATGGTACATTAAAAGTAGGTGACCTCGTTCTTGCAGGCGCATCTTACGGTCGTGTACGTGCGATGACTGATGAAAATGGTCAACGTATTAAGTCTGCAGGTCCATCGATTCCAGTTGAAATCTTAGGTCTTCCAGAAGCGCCAATGGCAGGTGACGAAGTTCTTGTTGTAAATGATGAGAAGAAAGCACGTGAAGTGGCTGATGCGCGTATGGATCGTGAACGTCAAAAACGTTTAGAGCGTCAATCTGCAATGCGTCTTGAAAACTTAATGGCTTCAATGGGCAAAAAAGATGTGCCGATTGTGAATGTAGTTCTGAAGACAGATGTTCGCGGTACATTGGAAGCGCTTCATGTTGCATTGGCTGAACTTTCAACTGATGAAGTGAAAGTGCGTGTCATTGGTTCAGGTGTTGGTGCGATTACTGAGTCTGATGTCACACTTGCAGAATCTTCAGAAGCATTCTTATTAGGCTTTAACGTTCGTGCAGATAATACAGCACGCCAAAAAGCTGACGCAGATGGTATCGACATCCGTTACTACTCAATCATTTATCAATTGATTGATGATGTGAAAGATGCAATGAGTGGTAAGCTTGCACCAGAACATCGTGAAACAATTCTTGGTGTGGCTGAAGTACGTGAAGTATTCCACTCAAGTAAATTTGGTGCGGCAGCAGGTTGTATGGTTCTTGAGGGCTTATTACACCGTAATAAACCAATTCGTGTCTTACGTGATGACGTGGTTGTGTTCCAAGGTGAACTTGAATCACTTCGCCGTTATAAAGAAGTGGTTGAAGAAGTTCGTGCTGGTATGGAATGTGGTCTTGCAGTCAAAGGCTATAAAGACATCAAAGTGCTCGATAAAATCGAAGTCTATGATGTTCAATTAATTAAACGGAGTCTTTAATGGCGGGTAGTCAACGTCTTAAGCGTATGGCGGACACGGTTCAGCGTGAATTGTCTGAACTTATCCGTCAGGAGCTGAAAGATCCACGCTTAGGTGGTCTTGTGACCATCTCAGCGGTGAAAGTGAGCCCAGATTTAGGCTATGCTGAAGTTTATGTCACTGTCATGGGTCGTGAACTTGGTGATGAGCAAAGTGAAGCAGCAAATAAAGATACTCTAGATGTTTTAAATAAAGCATCAGGTTTTCTGCGCCATGAGCTGAGTCGTCGTATTAAGACACGTATCACACCTCGTTTACGTTTCCATTATGATAAAACTAATGCATACGGAAACTACATGTTTGGTCTAATTGCTGAAGCTGTGAAGGACTTACCTCCAGCTGACGATAAAAAAGACGAAGAGTAATTTCAAACAAAAAGCCACCTTAGGGTGGCTTTTTTTATTTTAATGTTTTTATATAAATTAAAGCCATAAAATAAATGCTACATTCAATTTTGAATTTGCATATACAATATTTTTAATTAAACAAATACAAATAAATAATGAGGTTGATGTCATGCAAATTTTAAAAAAATCAGCTGTTGTGCTCGCATTATCAAGTTCCTTGCTTTTCACAGGTTGTGGGTACAATACACTTCAAGCGAAAGATGAAGCGGTGACTGCATCATGGTCTGAGGTACAAAACCAATACCAGCGTCGAGCAGACCTTGTTCCGAATTTGGTGAATGTAGTTAAAGGATATGCAAAACATGAAGAACAAGTTTTAACTGAAGTCACAGAGGCACGTGCAAATGTTGCAGGGCTTAAAGTTGATAAAGAAGTGCTTGAAAATCCTGAACTATTCAAGCGTTATCAAGAAGCGCAATCGCAAATGACAAGTGCATTATCACGTTTGCTGGCAGTGACTGAAAACTATCCAGATCTTAAAGCGAATGAGCAATTCCGTGATTTGCAGGTACAATTAGAGGGTACAGAAAACCGTATAGCAGTTGCGCGTAATCGCTATATTTCTACCGTCCAAGATTACAACACCTATGTTCGTCAATTCCCACAAGTCGTAACTGCGAAAGTCATTGGCATGGATGCAAAAGAAAACTTTAGTGCTGAAGCGAGTGCACAAAAGGCACCTAATGTTTCTTTTGATTAAATCAATGATTATAAGTTGATGAATATGAGCATGAGAACTCAGCATCTTAGACACAATAGTATGAAATTGCTTTCATGGCTATTTGTCTTTGCGATGACCTGTACATTGCAAATGGTTCATGCAGAAACTGCAACAGCAGTAGATCATGAGTCTGATGCGATTGTGCTGGGAAAAGTGATTCAACCCAATTCAACAAATCCATCATCAAGTGTTCAGCAAAATAAACCAACTCCAGTACCTCCTGTTACTGTTTCAAATGATATGCAGGAAGGAGACACACAACGTCAACTCCCTACATTAAATGAACCTGTGATAGATCAGGCGAATATACTTTCTCCTCAGGAAAAGTCAGAACTCGATACAATAATTCGCGGTCTATATAATGAGGGTAAGGCTCAAATTGGGATCGTCATTGTTCCGACAACTGGTCAGGAAGGTATCTTTGATTTTGCAATGCGGACTGCACAGACTTGGGGGTTAGGTTCTGCTCAACAAGATAATGGTTTATTAATCGCAGTGGCGATTAATGATCGAAGATTACATATCGCAACAGGTTATGGATTGGAAGGTGTGATTCCAGATATCGTTGCGAGTCGAATCATTCGCGAACAAATCACCCCTTATTTTAAAGTCAATCAATTTGGACAGGGTTTAATTGCAGGGGTCAGAGAAATTGAACGAATCGTTAACCTTGATCCGGAAATTGCCCAGCAAGCTGCTGAAGAACTGAAACTTAGACAAGAACAAGCCTTAAAAGCGCAATATGCAAAGGAAAAGACATTTAACACGGTATTATTTATTTTAATCGCTGGTGTGATTGGTTCTTTTATTATTGGTAATCGTTTAAGTGCTTCGGTCGCGGGTGTTACTGCTTTTGCTGCGAGTATGATTTATGGTTCAGGGATTTTAATCAGCTTAATTGTGGGTATTGGAATTTTCTTTTTATTATTTACATCAATCGCACAGTTGATTTTCCAAGCATTTTTATCTGGCGGAGGACGCGGCGGCAGTGGCGGTCGAGGCGGATTTGGCGGTGGTGGATTTAATGGCGGTGGTGGTGGCTTTGGTGGGGGAGGTGCGTCAGGCTCATGGTAACAAAAACTGAAACGACAGAAATTATCACTGAACCAAAGTTGCAACAAGCATCTCAACCGAGCTTCAAGCGTTGGATTAAGCATTTTTGTTATTTGCCTGCGTCTAAACGTTATTTTTCCAAAATGGATCAAAATGCGATTGCAGAGGCAGTGAAACAAGCGGAGCAAGGTCATGTTGGAGAGATCCAAGTGGTCATAGAGGGATATATTCCATGTGCCTTGGCTTATTCAATGAATACTCGTCAGCGAGCAGAACAACTTTTTGCTGAATTAGGTGTATGGGATACAGAGTTTAATAGTGGTGTACTGTTATATTTAAATCTATGTGAACAGAAAGTTGAAATTGTGATTGATCGTGGAATTCAAAAGGCCACAACGCAACAGGATTGGCAAGCAATCTGTGATCACATGATTAATGAGCTAAAAAATAAAAATTATAAACAGGGTGTTATTGTTGGTGTGATGGAAGTCGGTGAAATTTTGAATCGTTTTTATGATGATAAAGTGCAAGATTTGGAAAATGAGCTCAGTAATCAGCCAATTATTTTAAATTGATTTAAGAAAAGTGACAAAAAATGTCACTTTTTTACATAAATTAACATTAAAAATAAATTTGAAAATTATTTATTGGCAACTTTGAAGCGTTATCAGAAAATAGCATCAGTTAGTTAGCAACAACAAAATCTATTTTGGGGATAGGTTGTTAACTTTGAACTTAAAAAATTAGGAGAGATGTTATGAACGCTCAAAAAGGTTTTACTTTAATCGAGTTAATGATCGTTGTTGCAATTATCGGTATTCTTGCTGCGATTGCGATTCCTGCGTATCAAAATTACGTTGCTAAATCACAGGTTTCAGTTGGTTTAGCTGATATCACTGGTGGTAAGACGAACACTGAGTTAAAACTTTCAGAGGGTATTACTGCTGCAATTACTACAGCTTCAGGTGTAGGCCTTCCTGAAGAAACAGCAGCGTGCTCTAAGATAGATGTATCTGTAGCTACAAATGGTGAATCAACAATTGTTTGTAACTTACAAGGTTCTTCGCGTATTAATGGAAAATTCATCGCTTGGACTCGTACATCTGATGCAGATGCTGTAACAGGTGCAACTAATCCTGATGATAATGCAGATGAGTCTGTCGGCGCTTGGAAATGTGAAACAGATGTTGCTGAAAATTTAGCGCCTAAGTCATGTGTAGCAGGTACTAATCCATCTGCAGGTGCATAATAATAGTTTTTAAAAGAGCAAGCTTTAAGCTTGCTCTTTCTTTTCATTAAATAAGTATAATAGAATTTATTTTTATTTTTATAGATCTTGTAATGTGCAAGAATTTTTATATATTTTTTATTCTTCTTTTTCTAATTCTATCTTGGTTATTACCATACCATCGTTCTCCTTGGCCAACCTTCGGTTCAGAAGTACTGACGTTTATTGCAGCCTCTTTTTTATTACTATGTTTAGCAAAATCTAAAGTAAAAATCGCAAAACCACAGCTTTATTTATTGCCATTTTTAAGTATTCCACTCATTCAATTTATTTTTGGACAGAACATCTATTTCAGCAATGCTTTATTTAGTTTTGCGTATATTCTGTTCTTTATGTTGATGGTGATTGCTGGATATCAACTTTGCCTCGAGCAGAAAAAGAGAGAACAAGTATTTAAAATTACCTGTTTAACATTTGTTTCAGTCGGAGTTATCTCAGCTATATTTGCTGTGCTACAGTGGTTGGATATGCATACCTTCTTTTCAGGTATTATTTATTCATTTAAAGGCAATCGCCCGTATGCGAATTTAGCTCAGCCGAATAATTTAGCGACATTACTCATTCTAAGTTTATTAAGTAGTATTTATCTATTTGAAAAGAAAATAATTTCTAGTTTTTTTCTTGTGCCAATGTCTTTAATCACACTGTTTGGTGTGGTGTTAGCACAATCTCGAACAAGTATTATCGTTTGCGCTTTTATTGTGATCTATTGGTTAATCAAGCAAGTCAAAAAACAGAATCGATTTTCTCATATCCATCTCGCATTATGGGTTGGCTTATTTATATTACTTTCATCCAATTTAGCATCTCTTAATCAATGGCTTTTTGCTGTTACAGATACTCAAACTGCTGTTCAAGGCTCAGCAATAGTGGCAAAAGGTGCAGGTGATATTCGTCTAGATATGTGGCAACAAATGATAGCTGCAATTCTGCATCAACCATGGTGGGGGTATGGATGGAATCAAACAGGCTTAGCGCAATACTATATTACCGATACCTTCCAAGTTTCACTTTGGTATAAAAGTGCACACAACATGATTCTAGATCTGTTGGTCTGGAATGGTTTGATTTTAGGTGGGCTTATTCTTCTGTACTTTACAGCTTGGCTACTGTGGCTCAATAAAGGGGTGAAGGATAATATATCGATCATTGCAACATTAATGGTATGTGCAATCCTCACTCATGGCATGTTAGAGTTTCCTTTGCATTATGCTTATTTTCTACTTCCAGCAGGTTTTTTACTGGGCATCATTCAGGCGGAATATACAAATTTGCCTTCATTAAAAGTGAATGGTCGAGTGTTCGCAGTGATTGGTCTTATCACGATTGTTGGGGCTTTAGTTACGACACGAGATTATTTTTTATATAAAGAGCAAAGTGTACTCGCATCAAAGACTGAAGCTTTAACAGTAGATCAACAACACACCATGCAAAAGAAAATTTGGTTGATTACTCAATTTAAAGAGCGTGTGTGGTGGATCGGATTAGATCCTAAAACTGAAATGACAGAACAACAACTTGCTGATCTAGAGCGAATGGTTGCAAACTTGGCATCAAAATATGATTTACATAAGTATGCACAAGTGTTGGCTTTTAATGGTAAGGAGCAAGAAGCTAAGCATCAATTATGGATTTTAGAAACATTGCATAAGCAGCATATTGAGTATGATGATTTATTGAAATAAAAAAATCCCCGAAAGGGGATTTTTTTTATTTCAATCATTAAATTTGGCTTTGAATATAATTCTCTACACCAACTTGATCGACAAGATCGAGTTGAGTGGTCGCCCAATCTAAATACTCTTCTTCTTTTTCTAAAATCTCTTGTACTAAATCACGTGTAACATAATCGAGTTGTTCTTCTGCTAATTTCACAGCAGTTTGAATCGTTTCAATATTTTCTTTGACTTTCCGAACATCGCATTGCAGCACTTCAATGGTGTGTTGACCAATATAGAGCTTACCCAGATGTTGCAGATTTGGAAGACCTTCTAAAAATAAAATGCGCTCAATGATTTTATCTGCATGCTTCATTTGACGGATAGATTCTTTATATTCCGCTGAACCGAGTTGTTCGATGCCCCAATCATTAAACATACGTGAATGTAAGAAATATTGGTTGATGGCTGTAAGATGGTGGTAAAGCACCTGATTTAACTGATGAATAACGTCACGGTTGCCTTTCATGATCTTAGCTCCAAACTCAAAATTCAGCCTATCATAGAAGGCTATCGATAGAGATTATCTTAACCCAACTTGCTAAAGCCTGACGAGTAATTTATTGAACAGCAAATGAAAATCGCAATCAAATACACTTTTGCAAAAAATAACCCCGCTGAGTCAAAGCGGGGGGAGAAATTGGAAATCTGAATTATAGTTATAGAATGAGTTGTTATTATTTTTTAGCACATTCTGAACTAAGCGGCGATTGAAATTCTGGCAGCTATTTCAGCAAGTTCTTCATTAATAATACTGCGTGCTTCAGGAACACAACGTCCACAACAAGTGCCTAGGTCAAGCAAGTCACGAATTTCACGATAAGATTCAGCGCCATTTGCCATAGCATCTTTAATATCTTGATCTGTAATTCCACGACATAAACAAACGTACATTTCTGCTCAACCACAAGGATAAATGCGATAGTTGATATTATTGATAATTATTATCGTTTGTCAATGAAATTCATTTAAAAATGCTGTTTAATTCATCGTTTTTCCAGATAAAAAAATACCACCTTATAGGTGGTATTTTTTAAGATATTGAAATTATTTAGAAATAATTACAACACCATCCATTTCAACCAGTGCGCCTTTAGGTAAACTTGCAACGCCTAATGCCGCTCGTGCAGGGTAAGGCTGAGCGAAATATTCCCCCATAATTTGGTTTACCAGTTGAAAGTGAGATAAATCAGTGAGGAAGATATTCAGTTTAGCAATATCAGCTAAAGAACCACCAGCAGCTTCACAAACTGCTTTTAGATTATCAAATACACGACGAATTTGAGCTTCAATGCCCTCAACCAATTCCATGCTATATGGATCTAATCCAATTTGTCCTGAAAGATAAAGTGTATCGCCGACAAGAATGGCTTGAGAGTAAGTACCAATTGCAGCAGGTGCATTTTCAGTATGAATGACTTGGCGGGACATCTATTTCTCCATTATTCAAATCTAGCTTCATCATAAAGGATGAACACTATAGGTGAAAGCTCTAATCTGTATTTGTTTAGCAGGCTTGTGAGACTTCTTCAACCGCAAGAGGAGCTGACATGCGTGAAATACGCGGAAAACCAAATTGCATGCGGAGTTCACGAATGATTTGCGCAATTTGCTGACGACTATGAACAACAATACTCAGATAGGTTTTTGAATCGTATTTTCGAACGGACTCGATTCCTATTTTTGATTTACGGCAGATATAAATCAGTTCTGAAATTTGCTCATCACTTAATAATAGATCGATACACAAGTAAGCATTGAAGTTGATTTCTGATTCACCTTCATCTTTCCAGTGCAACGGCATAATATTTTCAGGATGTAACTGTTGTTCGTGTAGAAGGTTCTTACAGCGAGCACGGTGAACAATAAGACCACGGCGAGATAAATGCCCCTGTATAGGATCGCCTAACACTGCATTACAACAATGGGCATATTTAACATCTACACCATCAGTACCTAAGATCAGGCGACTGGATGCTTGATCTTGATGATGATCTTGAGCAAAGAGATGGTTCGCCACAAGTTGTGGGAGCAAATCACCTACAGCAATTTGTTCAAAAAGTTGATTCTTGGTTGGAATATGGCGCCATTGTAATAGTTCAGTCCAATTTTGATCGGTTAGATCATGAATAGACGTATTAAATAACTTTAATGCACGATTTAAAGCTTGTTGACCGACAAGGCGCTGTTCATCAATATCTTGGTCTCGCAAAATATTTTGAATAGAGCGTCTGGCTTTTTGAGTGTTGATAAAGCTCAGCCAATCCGGGTTGGGTGAAGCGAGAACATCTGTAATCACCTCAATGACTTGACCACTTGAGAGTGGTGTAGAAAGCGGTTTGATTTCACCATCAATTTTACAGCCGACTGCATGGTTACCTAAGAACAAGCTTGCAGAATAAGCGAAATCTACTGCTGTCGCTCCTTGTGGTAACTCATGTAAGTGACCTTGAGGAGTATAGACCCATATTTTTTCTTGATGTAGATAATCTAATAGATCATTAAACGTGGTCTTTGCACAGTCGCCACCGACTAAGGTATGCAAATTCTGCATAGATGCTTGAATGGCAGATCGGCATGTTTGAGGAGCATTTTCACCTAATACCACCCCAAATCGCGCAGCCTTACGCATAAGTTCAGTTTGTATGGTGAGCGAAAGCGTTGTTTTCTCGCCTTTCAAACGCAGCATTAAGGATTGATTGCCACCTGGAAGAGGGCGGCGGATATGATCTTGGTAATTTAAAACTTGGAAGTTATCTTTTAACAACTCAACTAAACGATCGCAATCGGCAATGGTCTGGAGAACGATTTCAAACGCATGACTATGTGTGAGTTCTTGA
This sequence comes from Acinetobacter sp. ANC_7588, assembly GCF_056783995.1. NCBI lineage: Bacteria > Pseudomonadati > Pseudomonadota > Gammaproteobacteria > Moraxellales > Moraxellaceae > Acinetobacter > Acinetobacter sp. ANC_7588. The sequence continues at coordinate 65,064 of NZ_JBWYIU010000008.1, forward strand.
AGGTTAATTTCGTTTTTAACAAAGTGGCGTAGCAATTCAATGTTATTGTTTTTCTTTTTAATCCGCCCAGGAATATTGGAGTTTTCCAAGAGGTCACTCAAATGCTTTTCCCAAATGGCTTGGTATTTACAGCGTTGAGGTTTGGTTTGCGCCAAAGCATCTTGAACATCATTGAACATATCTAAATCAAGATTTTGATAGCAGAGGTGTTCAAGGTTGTCAGCCATTTCATTCATGCCGACCAAACGCGCCATTGGCACGAATATATCAAAAGTTTCTTGCGCAATACGGGCACGTTTATCCGGTCTTAAAGCTTCCAAAGTCGTCATATTGTGGTAACGGTCTGAAAGTTTAATGATGATCACACGAGGATCTTGCAATGTGGCTTGTAGGATTTTTCGGAATGAGGCTGCTTTATTATATTCTTTGTCACTAGAGTGGCTTAATTTCGTAACACCATCGACCAGCTCAGCCACTGTTTTGCCAAATTTTTCAGTAATGTCTTCTTTGCTAAAGTCGGTATCTTCAATGACATCGTGCAGTAGTGCTGCCATCAACGTTTCTGGGTCTAGGCGCATATGCGCCAGAATACAACTTACGGCTATCGGATGCAGAATATAGGGTTCACCGCTTTTGCGTGTAATACCATCATGTGCCATGTCAGCATAATCGCAGGCCACAAGCACTCTGTCGACGTCCTTTTCAGATAAATACGCGTCGATGATGACTTTTAGCTGTTGCTTAGCTTGGCTGACCAATGGGCCTGGCATACTACACCTTTGAATCCGTGGAAGAGAGTAAAAAGTAAAAGACTTTACTAAAAATTCATATTGCTACAATGCTCTATTTTTAAATAGAGAATAGCTCTAATTTTTTTAACAAATTTTTTCAATTTTGTCGAATCATTCTCTAAAAAAATTCAATAAAAAAGCCTAGTCACTGGACTAGGCTCTTTTAAATGCAGGTCTTAAAGCTTATTGGAAAGAAAAACCATCTAAGTTTAAGTTATTTGCAGAAAGTGCTAAATCTAAGCTAGACGTTTGATAATCTTGCTCACGTTGTTTCAAGATATCTTTAGTGACATGACCTTCAGCGATTTCACGTAAAGCAACCACTGTTGGTTTGTCATTGTCCCATTCTACAGTTGGCTCGATACCTTGACGAGCAAGTTGACGCGCGCGTTTGCTTGCCACTAGTACAAGCTCAAAGCGGTTGTCTACATGGTCTAAACAATCTTCAACGGTTACGCGTGCCATAAGAGTTCTCGTATGTATGAAATTTTTTAACAGACTGCGCAGTATAAAATGCTTTGTCTATAGACTCAAGTTTAATCACGAATTCGGTGTGATTAATTTTTGAATTAAATCTTTATGTCGGTGAGCCTGTTGTGATAATGAAAGACGGTTCGCATTAATAACAGACTCAAGATCATGTAAAGCTTTATTAAAATCATCATTCAAGATGATGTAATCGAAGTTTACGTACTGTTGCATATCTTCTACCGCACAACTTAAGCGATGTTCAATCACTTCAACAGAATCTGTACCGCGGTTTGATAGGCGTTGGCGAAGATCAAATTGAGTAGGTGGAAGAATGAAAATTTGTTTTGATTCAGGAAAAAGTTTGCGAACCTGTTCTGCACCTTGCCAATCAATTTCAAGTAAAACATCATGACCTTTTGCAAGTTGTTCTTTTACAGTCGCTTGTGAAGTGCCGTAGTAGTTACCGAAAACTTCTGCGTATTCGATGAAACCACCTTGATTCACTTGCTCAATGAAAGATTCTTTGCTGGTAAAGTGATAATGCACACCATCTAATTCACCAGGACGTTGACCTCGAGTAGTGTGTGAAACAGAAACGTGTAAATTGCTTACGCGCTCAAGTAGGGCTTTAACTAATGATGTTTTGCCAGTTCCAGAAGCAGCTGAAACGACAAACAAGAGACCCGACATGATATTTTTCCTGATATGATAAAATATCTTCTCTATTTTAGAGCAGAGTGCTTTTAAACTAAATAGCAATTCGCATTTGTTTTAAAAAATATTCTGATTCATTGACCAAATTTTAGCGATCGTTTGAGGGTCTTATGGAAATTGTTTTAGCTAATCCACGTGGTTTCTGTGCTGGTGTAGACCGCGCTATTGCGATCGTTAATCGTGCACTTGAAAGCTTTAATCCTCCCATTTACGTTCGTCATGAAGTGGTACATAACAAATTTGTTGTGGACGATTTACGCCAACGTGGTGCAATTTTTGTAGATGAATTAGATGAAGTTCCTGATGACAATATTGTGATTTTTAGTGCACATGGTGTATCAAAAGCTGTACAACAAGAAGCTGAGCGCCGTGGATTAAAAGTATTTGATGCCACATGTCCTCTCGTGACAAAAGTGCATATCGAAGTTACAAAATATGCGCGTGAAGGGATTGAAGCTATTCTGATTGGTCATGAAGGGCATCCAGAAGTTGAAGGCACCATGGGTCAATATGATCTAAAAAATGGTGGTGCAATTTATCTGGTTGAAGATGAAGATGATGTTGCTGCTTTACAGGTGAATAATCCTAATAAGTTAGCATTTGTCACTCAAACGACACTTTCAATTGATGATACTGCAAAGGTCATTGATGCATTGCGTGCTAAATTCCCAGCGATCCAAGGGCCGCGTAAAGATGATATCTGCTATGCAACTCAAAACCGTCAAGATGCGGTCCGTGATTTAGCGACTCAATGTGATGTCGTTTTAGTGGTTGGTTCTCCAAACTCTTCGAACTCTAATCGTCTTCGTGAATTGGCAGAGCGAATGGGTAAGCATGCTTATCTCGTAGATAATGCGGATGAGCTGAAAAAGGAATGGTTTGCTGAAACCACTAAAATTGGTGTTACCGCAGGTGCTTCAGCACCTGAAATTTTGATTAAACAAGTGATTCAGCGTCTACAAGATTGGGGCGCTACGTCACCACAGGAATTAAATGGGCGAGAAGAGAACATAACCTTTAGCTTGCCTAAAGAATTGAGAATTCAAGTTACTCAAGCTTAATAATGAATTATCAATGACATAGCAGGATAAGTGAACAGATTGCAAAAGCGTGATCTTATCCTCATTTTAATACCATTTGTCATAACTGTGTTGGTTTTATAATTATAAAATATTACTTTTGTAACATTAATAAATAAATACAAAAGTTTGAATATGAAAGACTTACAACGGGGCTTTACCATTATTGAGCTGTTGATTACCACAATTGTGCTATCAATCACAGCAACCATGGCTATTCCATCTTTTAAAAATCTTGTTGCGCAATATCGCCTAAATTCAGATGTGCGTGAATTATCAAGCGTGCTGATGATGGCGCGTAATCAAGCAACATTGTTAAGAAAAGATGTGACTGTAGATCTTAAGTCGAATCAATCAGATAGCAGTACAATCTTTCATTGGACACCCAAAGCGCAAAATAAATTGACTTCATCACAAGAAAAAGTCACATTCTGGATGGATGGGGGAATTTCTGACTTTACATCTGACATAAATTTTTCTATTTGTAATAAGGTGTTAGGTGTTTCTAAAACGATAGCAATAACAAGAATGGGAACACAATATTTAAAAGCAGAGGGGACATGCTAATGCGTGCTGCGCAACAGGGGGTAGGAATGATCGAAATTCTAGTTGCCTTATTGGTTTTGGCCATTGGGGTATTGGGGTTTTCATTTTTACAAATGCGCGCAATTGATGCTTCACATGAAGCAATGTCTAAATTACAAGCCATGAATTTAGCGCGTGACTTATCTGAGAAGATACGTGCGAACTCAAATGCTTATACTCAGTATCAAGCTAGAATAAATGCAGAAACACAAACAACTACAGCCAAATCATGTGTGCAAAAAGGAACGACGAATCCATGTGTTCAAGCAGCCGATTTTGCCCATTATGATGCTGCCCAGATAATAAAAAATGCCAATGGTCTTGGTATGAGTATCAAAATGCCGAATTGCCAAGTCAGTAATAATTTGCAATCTCGCCGATGCATTTACGTAGCCTGGGGAAAAACAAAACCTATCGATGATGCTTCTGCAAAAGATGCATGTACCCATGGTGGAAGTTATTTACCAAAAGCGCAATGCATCGTTATGGAGCTTTATTGATGCAGCATCTTAGGTATACACAAAAAGGTTTGACACTAGTCGAGCTTATGATCGCTTTGGTGCTTGGATTATTGATTACCGCTGCTGCGGTACATCTGTTTTTTACAGGGCAGATGGGATTCACGATGCAGAAAGGGATGTCGGAGGTTCAAGATAACGGCAACTTTGGTCTGCGCTTTCTTACTTATGAAATTCGTAAAGCAAATTATGGTCAAGTAAATATCATTAATGATCGTTTGACGCATGGTGGCATTGTTATCACTTCAGCTCAGTCTCCAGTGGTGCCTACATCTGGTGATTTGGCATTTAATGCGACCAATATTCCCGTCAATATTTCACGAAATATTCCAAATACGGAGGTTGTGCCTGTATCGCAATCTGGTATGCCGAGTAATATAGAGTTGGTTTCAGCTGAATCTTCACAACCTGCTCAAGCGGGAATGAGCGACCAATTGGTCATGCAGTTTTATGCTGATACACAAGGTGTGGATTGTGAAGGTAATAATTACGATGCTGGACGATATATTGTTCAACGTTTTTTTCTACGTAAAGATGCAAATGCAAATATTCAAAAAGAACCACACGATGCATTGGTCTTGGCCTGTGAAGCAGGGTGGTACACGCGTAACAGCACTCAAATTTTAAAAAATTTTAATAATAAACAGACTGTCTTTGGAACAACGAATGGTGAAATTTTGATGCATCGTGTTGATCACTTTCACTATCTGTTGGGGATTTCTAATGAGGATAATACGGCACAGCAAAGATATATAAGTATTGAAGATTATAAAAAGCTCAATGTTTATCCACGTCCACGCATCAATTCAATACAGGTCGGTTTATTAGTAAGGTCATCTGAGAATGTAGGTCAAAATCAAGCAATTTCTCCTCATCAAGAATTTGAAGTTCTTGATCAAAAAGTAAAATTAAAAAAAGCACAAAAAACCGTCGCGACTAAATTTATTCGACAAGTCATTACACAAACGATCGCGATTCGAAATGGTATGAGTGTGATGGATTCAGCGGAGGGCTTATGATTCAACATCAACGTGGTGCAACGCTGATTGTGGTACTGGTTATGTTAGTTCTGCTCACCATTATTGGTACTTGGGCGATTCGACAAAGTATGGTGAGTTTGAATATCACCACCAACAGCCAAGCGCAACAATTGTTAATGCAATCTTCCGATACTGTTTTTTATCGATTGGGGCATGGCGGCTATGCTGCCTCCAGTGGTAACCCTCTGAGCTTAATTGGTTACTCGATTCAGAATGAAGGTGACGAAGTCGTATTCTGTTTTAGAAACCAATCCAATAGTGCGATGTTTAATGTTTCCAACAGTAGTGTATTGCGTTGGAATGAAGCAATGAGTGATGTCTCAGTCGATGGTGTTTCTGGGTTTTGTTCCTTATCAAACGATGGGGATTATGCCAGTGCTCGTAAGGCGCAATTAACTCAGGTGTCTGTAATCGTAAGCCCTCCATCAGACAGTGATCATGATATCCCACTTTCAAACGCAAACGTTGGAACTGACACTGAAAGTATAGGACAACCTTCTGATACTAAAAAAATAACAGTCTATTCAACATCGCTCTTACCCGCATTGTCTTCGACAGATTTAACGGATGAAATCCATCTTTGTTTGCGCCGACCACATACAGCACCATTGGTGGGTAATGCACAAACCATTTCATCTTGTTTAAAGGATATTGGTGTGCCGTATAACACCCAAATTCAAAGTTACATTTTTGATGCTTATCAGCGCGCTGAATCTTAATGGGGATGTGTTGTGAATAAAAAGATAAAGAATCATTTTACAAAAAAGATGATTGCGCAAAGTATTGCAGTCGTGATGGCATTGGGTGCGATCCCAATGCAAATGAACGCCAGTGATCTACAAATTTATCAAAATCCTGTAGCAAAAAATAATCCGATTATCATGTTGGCGATTGATAACTCGATGAGTATGAGTGCAGTAGATGCAACTTATAAAGGTCAAAGTGTTAGCCGTTTAAATGCCTTAAAAAACTCATTGGTAGATGCCTTAAATGCAAAGGACTTATCAGGAAATTATCGTATTCCAGATAATGTTTATATTGGGGTGTCGGTGTTTACGTCAACGGGTGAAATAGGGACAACAGAAGATTGGTTAAGCTATGGTGAAAATGCTCGTTCATCTAAAATCTTACTAGAAGCAAAACAACTTACACCTGCTCACCGTACGGATTTAATCAATAAAATTAATAGTATTGGAGCCGTAGGTAGTACGCCCACACCACTATTACTCTCAGAAACTTATGCGTATTTACTAGGAAATCGTACCTTTGGGGCTAACCTAAAAGGCATCGATTTACTTCCTTCATCTAAATATTCTAATTATAGCCGTGGTTTATCTGGAGCATCATTTGCGCCAGCGGACATTCGCAAAGCGGATGGTAGTTATAGAGCGCCACTCAACAAGTTGAATAACAGTGATGCCCAATGTAGTACGCAAGGTGTTTTTTTCTTAACAGATGGGGCGCCAGTTGGTTTGAGACCAAAGACGGTACTCCCTGTCATGCAAAATGCGTTGGCAGATGACAGCTTTACTTGTGAAGGCTCGCCCTTAAAAGATGTCTATTACAATTACGGTAATGCCAAAGGTGCCAGTGGTGCCGCGACCTTCAATGGCGAGTTTAAGGAAATGGCGACGCAGCCATATCGTTTTTATGAAGATGATATTGGTAATGCTGTGTCAGCCAATCAAACCACCTGGCAAAACCGTAGTTCATGGGCTTGCGTAGGTAAGATGGTTCAGCGTTTGGCAAATCAAACACAGATGACCAGCGATGCGAATCAGAAGCGTGTTTATACATCTACTGTAGGTTTTGGTCCCTTATTCCAAAAGCATCCACGAGAAACCTGTCGTGATTATGACAATGACGGGCTATACGATCATTGTACTTTTGATAGTAGCTATACAGGTTCTGGAAATGACATTTCCAATAGTATGAATGCTCAAGCATTAAAACAGTTGGGGAATGTGATTGGTAAAGGGGATACCTACGGGACTCGCCAAGAAATTGGGGGGTATACCCAAGCGACTTCTGGTGAAGATATTCAGAATGCATTAAATACCTTCTTGGTTGCGGTCTCTCACGGTAACTTTGAGGCTGCTAGTTTTGGTACTTATGTGGTGCCATTTGACCGTTTATCAACAAGTTCAGCATATCCTTATGTGTTCGCACCGCAGTTTCAACCACAGGTGAGCACAGCAAATTCGGTATTGGCTTCCACACATCAATTATGGTTAGGGAACTTAAAGAAATACAGTATTAACGCTCAAGCTGTGATGATTGATCGTGCGGGGAAAGAGGTACTTGATCGATCAGGTGCAATACGAACCAATACGCAGGATTTTTGGAACAATACTGGAATAGATGATGGTTTGAGTGCAATTCAAGGGGGCGTGTTCTCTCGGATTGTCACACCTTCACCGCTAGCAGGTGTTACTGCTGCAGACAAAATAAAAACGCGTCCGTTATTCACCAATGCGACGATTGCCACAACGGGTGATCAAGCAAAACGATTGGTAGGTTCTGAGAATGGACAACTGACGAAATTAACGACACAGAATGTGCTGGCCGCGACCTATATTGATTCAACAAAGTCGGGGTGGCGACAAAATGTATATCAACCCTATTTACTGTCGGCTTTGGGTTATCGACTTGATAAAAACTACTTAAGTAGCTTACCTGCTGGATACATTTGGAATGATCTAAATAAGGTTAAAGATCTTAAGGTGATGCAGCAAATGGGAGGCGTTGTTCACTCGGAACCATTGTTGGTGACGCTCGAAGCAAAATATAACGCGGGGTCTGGTACTATATTAGCGAATACCCGTAATGCGACTCATCGAAAAGATTACGTGGTATTTGGGACGATGCAAGGATTATTGCATGTTGTGGATCAAGAAACTGGTGAAGAGGCATTTAGTTTCTTACCTCATGAAATGGTTCAAGATCCAAGTCGACGAGACGCGTTACTTGAACAGTCCAATACACTATTGTCATCTGCGCATCCTATTTATGGCATGGATGGATCATGGACTTCAGATGTTCAATATAAGATTGATCAGAACAACAATAAGTTTATTGCTGCGAAAGCCAACATTTATGGTGGTATGCGCATGGGTGGGCGTAGTTATTATGCCTTGGATATGAAAAATCCGAACCAACCTGAATTACTTTTCCATGTTGATCCAAGTTCTGGAACGATAAAGAGTAAATCAACATCAGTGAGCGGCACAAATCAATCAGATGCCTTAAAAGCTATGGGATATAGTTGGTCTAAACCTACCATTGCTAAAATTCGTTTTGACGGCAAAGTTAAAACGGTCATGATTGTGGGTGGTGGCTATGATATGGCCTATGAAACGGATGGTTATCAGCCTCAATCTGCATTAACTGGTCAACGAGCTAATCAAGGGGCGGGCGTCTATATTTTTGATGCTGAAACGGGCGAATTATTGTGGAATGCACGCTATGGCAACCAATCGAATCAAACCAGTGTTGATGTTAAGCATGCTGAGATGAAATATAGTGTGGTCAGTCAAATAAAAGCATTTGACCGCAATACGGATGGTTTAATCGATCACCTATATTTTGGTGATTTAGGTGGGCAAGTGTGGCGCGTCGATCTCAATAATCGTCTTGGAACGAATACAACCGCGTTTGGAAGAGTGACACGTCTTGCTGATTTTAGTGCGTATCACCAACGTTTTTATGAAATGCCTGCTTTGACCATCCATGATCTGAATGGTGAGCGATTTGGTGCGGTGAGTGTTGCATCGGGAAATCGCAGCTTTCCTTTAAATACCAGCAATATTTATGACAATCGAGTCTATGTGTTACATGATTATGACTTGGCACAACCGAATTTATTTCAAGCAAATTTTGCTAAAACACAAAACCTTACCGAAGCTCATTTAACTGCATGGTCTAATTTATCAGGTACAACAGTGCCACATCTGATGAACCGTAATAAGCGTGGTTGGTTCTATGTGCTGCAACGAACAACGTCTAAAAACGAAACAGCGAATACTGGTACAGTTAAAGCATTAAATGGTTATATTGCGATCGCAAATAGTCCAAGTCATTCAGATTTATATGTGTCTTTATACAATCCAAATGATGCGTCGTCACAACAACCGAACCAATGTACTGGGGGCATTAAAGGAGCAAGTCGTACCTTAAAGCTTTGCTTGCCGTATGGTGTTTGTGGAGATGCTGGATCAACGTCTAATCTTCAAAATAAAATTGTGGCAGAAATCTCAGAGACTAAGTCTGATGGGATTAGTAAGCTAAACAGCGTACCTATTGTCCAAAATGGTAAAAAGAAAACGACTTTGCTGGGCGGTGGTTATACCAACTACATCACAACCAAAGTGCTGAAAGCTTATAACTGGTTTGAGCGTCAGTAGGTGGTTACCATGAATCAAAAAGGTTTTACGCTGATTGAGTTGATGGTTGTTGTGGTGATGATTGCCATATTGATGACAATCGCAGTGCCATCTTACCAAAGTTATTTAAAACGTAATGCTGCTGCACATGCTCAGCAAGAAGTATCCAAAATTATTGAACAACTTGAACGCTATAAAAGTCGCAGTTTTTCCTATCGAGGTTTTGATGCGAAGTATATCTACGATCAAGATACTTCAATGACGAGTATTTCCCTGCCTGATGCGAAGAAACCAAAATATGTGATTAGTATTGCCGATATCAGTGAAAAAACACCTAAAACCTTATTAAGTTCAGATCAGGGCTTGGGACGGGCATGGGGGATTCGAGCTGTACCAACGCAGACAGGCTATGATGCGTTTTTGGCGACGAGTCAGGGTATTCGTTGTAAAACAGAATATTTGGTGGAAAATGACTTAAAAGAAGTCAATGCATATACAGGATGTGGTGCAAATGCAAAACAATGGTAATTCAGGATTTACTTTAGTAGAGATTATGATTGCAGTGGTCATCATTGGAATTTTAGCCATGATTGCCTATCCATCCTACCAAGAATATGTTCGTAAAACTAAACGTGTCGAAGTAAAAACCACATTGGCAGATATTGCAGCTCGACTTCAGCACTATCAGGTTGCGAATTACAGTTATATTAAACCGGATGGCAAAGCAGTCACGTTGGCTGAATTGGGATTTCAGACCAATGCGCAAAATCGAGTTGAAGTTCCGCATTATGATCCTGTCTATACGGTTGGTATATCAGATGTAACCAACAACAGTTGGGTGTTGAGTGCAGTGCCTGTGAGTGGAAAATTGATGCAAACAGATGGTCACTTTGTCATAAATGAAGCCAATGAAAAATGTTGGGTTAAAGCAGCTTCTTGTACGCCTTCTTCAAGTACAAACTGGGATGGAAAATAAATTTAAATTCAAAAATGTGGATAAATAATTTTTGAGCTTTCAATCGGATCAAAGTTCACGTAAAATACTGCCCTCTATGAAAGGGGTTTGAAATGTATCGATGGTCGGTGCAGGGATAATCCGTAAAAACTATAAGGTTCTATCATGGTTGTTATTCGTCTTGCACGCGGTGGTGCTAAAAAACGTCCGTTCTATCAAATCATCGTGACTGATAGCCGTAATGCACGTGACGGTCGTTTCATCGAACGTATCGGTTTCTTCAACCCTACAGCTCAAGGTAAAGCAGAAAAACTTCGTTTAGATGCTGATCGTTTCGCTCACTGGGTTGCTCAAGGTGCTCAACCTTCTGAACGTGTTGCTTCATTAGCTGCTCAAGCTAAAAAAGCTGCAGCTGCTGTTTAATACGGTAGAAGCTAGCCCATGACACCAACACAGAATGTTCCCGAAGATCGTATTCAGATTGGACAGCTACGTTCAGCTTATGGATTAAATGGGTGGCTCTGGGTCTATTCAAATACAGAACCTATGAGCAACATATTTGACTATCTGCCTTGGTACATCGAGACCAAAGCAGGTTGGCAAATTGTAGATGTGAAACGTTGGAAGCCACATGGTAAAGGCTTAGTTGTTTCGCTGAAAGGTGTGAGTGATCGTACTGCAGCAGACAATTTAGTTGGCGCAAATATCTGGATTTCTAAATCGCAACTACCTCAACCAGGCGTGGACGAGTATTATTGGTCTGATCTAAAGGGGCTAACAGTGTTAGGTCTGGATGATGAAGAGCAAGAAGTCAATCTTGGTCAAATCCACGAATTGTTTGAAACAGGTGCTAACGATGTGATGGTAGTTCGCGCAACTGCTGACAGTGTCGATGGCGAAGAGCGAATGATTCCATGGCATAAAGATGTGGTGCAACGCGTTGATCTCGAAACTGGTCGTATCTATGTCAATTGGGGCGTAGATTACTAATATTTTCGGAAATACGGGAGTCTGCGATGTTTTTTGCAGTCATTACGCTTTTTCCTGAAATGTTTGAAGCGATTACAAGTTTTGGTATTAGCGGTCGCGCAGCGAAACGCGATTTAATGCAAATTCATTGTATTAATCCTCGTGATTTTGCAACAGGGAACTACAAACGAGTGGATGAGCGTCCATTTGGTGGTGGTCCTGGTATGGTGATGATGGCTGAGCCATTGGCAAAAGCAATTCATCGTGCCAAAGAGCTTGCAACGCGAGCAGGTGCTGTTCATGTACCTGTGGTGTATATGTCGCCACAAGGTAAAACCTTAAACGAACCTTCAGTACAAGATTTCGTGCAATATGACGGATTAATTGTATTGTGTGGTCGTTATGAAGGTGTTGATGAGCGTTTGATCCAAAAATATGTTGATCAGGAATGGTCCATAGGGGATTACGTTTTATCTGGGGGAGAACTGCCTGCGATGGTTTTATTGGACAGTATTATTCGGAGACTTCCGGGTGCAATGTCTGATGAACAATCACACGTTCAAGACTCATTTGTGGATGGTTTACTCGACTGTCCGCAATATACAAAGCCAGATCATTTTGAAGGTTTGGATGTGCCTGAGGTACTAAAATCAGGTCATCATGCAAATATTGAAAAATGGCGTTTTTTGCAGCGCTATCAACGCACGCTTGAACGTCGACCTGAATTGGTTGAAAAAGTTGAGTTGACTAAGCAGCAAAAGAAATGGCTCAAAGATTCGCAAAAATAAATCTTTTAGATTTATTTAAGCAAATATGACCTCAAGCATATTGCTTGAAGTATTAAATAGGCTCTTTATGCATTGAAGCGGTCAAGCATGAAGGGAAAGTCAATCGGGTCTATGCGCCTTAGCCTCTAGCCCCAGTGGATATCAGACCTCTTCTGACCCACACATATTGGAGATACCCCATGAGCGGTAAGCATCCTTTAGTACAAGCTGTAGAAAATGCTCAGCTTAAACAAGACATCCCAGCTTTTGCACCAGGTGACACAGTAGTTGTCCAAGTAAAAGTAAAAGAAGGCGACCGTGAACGTCTACAAGCGTTCGAAGGCGTTGTAATCGCTAAGAAAAACCGTGGTTTGAACTCTGCATTCACAGTACGTAAAATTTCTAGCGGTGTTGGTGTTGAGCGTGTTTTCCAAACTCATTCACCAATCGTAGCTAAAATCGAAGTTAAACGTCGTGGTGACGTTCGTCGTGCTAAACTTTATTACCTACGTGAACTTTCTGGTAAAGCTGCACGTATTCGTGAAAAGTTACCAGCTCGTAAACAAGGTTAATTTTAGCCTTGCTTCGAAGCAAAAAAATGCGCCTTTTGGCGCATTTTTTTATGATCAAAACTTACAAACCTTGAATCTTCAAACGATTGGCATGTTGTCTAAAGATTGATACTGGATCAGGAGCAAAGAAGCCTTTAAGCCCAAGTATTTGATTGACTTCATCAAAATGATTTAAGTTGTAATTATCACGAATTACTTTGCCGTATTTAGCACTACAAATAGGCACGAGACCATCGTGATTGCGTTCATTAGGCATAATCGCTGTCCCTAAGACAACAATTGCGGTATCTGAAATATCGAGAACATTGGTCACCTTTGAAGAACCAATCCAAGAATAATGATATACGCCGTTAGCCGTTTGTGATGAACCGTTAGAATTACAGTCTTTCGGGATCGCAGCAGAAGGGAACTTTTGATTAAATTCTAAAGAACCTTTTACAGAAAGATCATACATGGATTGTTCGTAATTAACGCTAAGACTTGGATTACCTTCCATAATTGAAATTGCAGGTGCCAAAATATCACCAATAACTAATTTTGCTACACTATTAAGCACTTTACTATTTACGAAACTATCTCCTAGGGGAGAGCCCTTAATACTGCCTGCAACAGCAGTTAGAGAAGCAACTTTCTTAGGAGCAATGGCTTCAACGTAACGTACAGTAGGTCCTCCATGACTATGGCCGATCAAATTGACCTTGTCTTTACCCGTAATAGCTAAAGCTGTTTCTACTTGTTGTAACAGCTGCTCACCACGAACCACAGTTGATTCGACAGGAGACATTTGAGCGACAAAAACACGTGCACCATTTCGTGCGAGGTCAGGGGTAATTTGATAGAACTGATCTAAACCGAAATGTTCTGTACCAATGCGGCTAAAACCTAATGCAAAGCCATGGGCCATAACAATAGGGTACTTAGTTTGCGCATAATTGGTATTTACGTATTTAGCTTCGACATCGATCAGGCCGGAAGCATATGTAAGTTGAGATAATCCTACCAGACTTAGCAGAAGTGCTGGGATCATTTTTTTTGTTTTCATTTTTTCTTCCTTAAAAAGACAATATTTATTGTCAAAAAATATTGTAAAGAAAAACTAAACAAAAATAAGATAAATCCGACTAAATGTTAATCATTATTAAACTGAAAGAAAGGGTGAAAAGCTCACCCTTTGTGTTTAGGTTTTATAGCCCTTGGAGTTTAAGTCGATTTGCATGCTGACGATAAACATCTACAGCGCTTGGTGCAAAAATGCTTTTTAAACCGAGTAGATGGTTAATTTCATCTAAATGATTCCATTTATAATTATCACGAATGACCTTGCCAAATCGAGCGGAGCAACGCCCTACAATTCCATCTCCATCTTTTTCAGCCAAAAGAGAAGAATCTAACATGCCATAATCAGATGGATCTAAAGCGGTATTAAATGGAGAGTTACCCATAAATGAATAATAATGAGTATTGTTGACACGATAAGCCCCTTCACCACATTGGGTTGTAGGTACACCATTTGGAAAATTCTGACTAAATTTGAGAGATTCTTTCGTTCCTAAACTTTGTAGGGCTGCTTTAGCATCATAAGGAAAGACTTTTGGATCAAGACCAGATGCGAATGTAATCACTGGCGATACCAGATTGTCAAAAATCGCGCGAGCAGGTGCTTCTAAAATATTACCTACCAGAACACCTTCTAGTATATCAGCCATTCTTGCTCCTTGATTTCCAGAAGCAATTGTCGTAACAGATGCGACATGATCAGGTATAACACCTGCAATATATCGAACAGTCTGACCACCATGACTATGTCCGATTAAATTCACTTTTTGCTTACCGGTAATGGCAAGTATCTCTTCAACTTGACTCAGTGCTTGTTCGCCTCGCACTTCACTTGAGTTCATCGTTGAAACACGTGTTTGCCAGATGTTTGCACCATTTCGAGCAAGATCAGGAGTGATCTGATAAAAGTAGTCAACACCGACCATACTACCAAAGCCAAATAAGCCATGGGCAAGCACAATAGGGTATTGGGTTTGTGCATAATTTGATTTAGGTGTTTTGACGGTATGGTTAACGGCTAAATCTTTAATTTGCGTTGAGGCTTGTGCAACAGGAAGAAAACATGAACCTATGCATAGGCTCATGACTATTTTTTTTAGTTTCATTTTCGATACTCATTCAGTGATTCGTTTATTTTTATGATTCAGGCGATATCCATCGCCATAATTTAAGATACTAAAATTGTGACTTAAGTCTACAAAAAAGAGATAAAGTGCAAATTTATTGATATAAATTGGATGGGTGACTCATTTATAGGATAGATATGTCATGCTAATGAGGGCTATTTAAACAGTCTGGACCCATCTAGAGATGAGTGCAGACAAAAAAATATATTAGAGACCTTGTTGTTTAAGGCGATTTGCATGTTGACGATACATCGAGACTGGATCTGGCGCAAAGACACTTTTTAAACCAAGCACTTGATTGACTTCATCTAGATGATTCCAATTGAGATCATCACGGATGGTTTTACCGAATTTCGCACTACAGCGTGAAACTAGTCCATCATTCTCTTGACCACCGTCAATTAATAGACTGGTAATTTTTAAAGCTGAGTCTAGATCAAGTGGGTTTGTGGCCGTTCCGATACCCGTAAAGGAATAGTTATATATTCCTTGTTCACGATATAAACCTTCAGAGCATGAGTTTTGAGGAACGCCTATAGGATATTTTTGATTAAATATTGCTGATCCTGCTAAGCTCAAACTATTGGCTCCCGCAAGTGAGTCATGAGGGAAGGATGCTGGATCAAGTCCCTGTGCCCAAATAATAGCTTTAGACAGTAGATTGACTACAGCCACAATAGGTGTTTCAAGGATTGGTGCTGTATCACGAATTTTTAATATAAAATCAGACACTGGTGAGCCTTGATGTGGCGCCCCAATCGCTGTCATTGATGCGACTAATTCAGGTCTTACACCTGCGACATATCGAATTGTGGGCCCGCCGTGAGAGTGACCGATTAGATTGACCTTAGGCGATCCAGTGAGTGCAATGACTTCTTCAACTTGATGTAAAAGTTGCTCACCCCGAATTTCTGATGAGTTAAATGGCGATACACGGGAAGCCCATACATTTGCACCGTTACGGGCGAGATCAGGTAAAATTTGATACCAATAATCTACACCGAGTGGATCAGTGCCAATACGGATAAAACCAGACATTCCGTGACTAAATACGATTGGATACTGGGTTTTTGCATAAGTAGTTTGAAATTTTGAAGTCACTTGTTCAGGTGCTGTAGCAGCGTAACTCGTGCCAATTAAACATGCGAAAGAGAGGCATGTCCCCAAAATAAATTTTCTCATCTCTATTCCTTAGATGGATTGAAATACTCGACAATTTCCGTTGTCACAATAAGAGTATAGCGAAGCAAAAGGAAAGAAAAGTGGATTTAAACTTTAGGGAACAATTTTTAAGATAAGCCTCCATAATTTCGTGATGAGTGTATGGAGGCTTGAGAAGATTATAGTCCTTGAAGTTTCAAACGATTTGCGTGTTGTCGATAAACCGATACTGGATCTGCTGCAAAAATGCTAGTCATCCCCATCATTTGATTGACCTCATCTAAATGATTCCAACGGTAATCATCCCGAATCGTTTGTCCGAAGCGAGCACTGCAAACTGGGACTAAACCATCATTTGAACCTTCCTTAGATACAATGAAAGATGCCGCTTGCATTGCATAATCTGATGGATCAAGGGCATTGGTAAACGGTGTATTACCAGTAAATGAATACATACGCATGCCATTGACTTGATATGCACCCTCACCACATTTTGTGGTTGGTACACCCGCAGGGAAACGTTCTGTAAATGCTAATGAGCCTGCTGTAGATAAACTTTTAGCCGAGGCAAGCGAATCATGTGGCAGGCTTTTCGCATTTAATCCTTGTGCCCAAACAATCGCTCCCGAGACAAAATTTATCGCTGTCGCAAGCACAGTATCAAGTCCTGTTCCTTCTGAACGCAAGATAAAGTCTGCCATAGGTGATCCTTTATTCACACCAGCGACAGTGGTCATGGATGCCACATGTTCAGGAATTGTTCCACCAATATAACGTATTGATGGTCCACCTTGACTATGCCCAATTAAGTTCACTTTTTGTGCACCAGTAATGGCTAAAATATCTTCAACTTGTTGAAGCAATTGCTCTCCACGAATTTCGTTGGAGTTGAATGGAGATACTCGTGTAGGCCAGACATTAGCACCATTACGCGCTAGATCTGGCAGGATTTGGTGCCAATAATCTAAACCAAAGCTCTCTGTACCAAGACGGACAAATCCTGTTAGTCCGTGTGCAAATACGATTGGGTATTTAGTTTTTGCGTAGGTATTGTATTTGCCAAGTGTCGAGGTTACAGGTTTCACTTCTAATGCAGAAGCATTAGATAATTGAGTCGTTAAGCAAGCTGCAGACGTAAGTAGGCACGCCATAATTTTGTTGTATTTCATCATCATCCTCAACTTTTTATTATCAAACCCTAATCCTAGAGTTAAATTGATTATAGTGATGTAAATCACATTTTAAATATCGAATAGATGAATGGTAAATTTTTAAGGTTAAAAAAGAGAGGTAGATTTGATCAATGAACTATCTTGATGAAGATTTGAATCTGCTTTCAAATCCAGCCTAATGAATTTGAAAGCAATTACTCAATTAAAGAGCTAGAGATTTAAAGTCCTTGTAATTTAAGGCGGTTGGCGTGCTGTCTATAAACTGCAACTGGGTCAGGAGCAAAAAATCCTTTAATTCCGAACAGCAAGTTCACCTCATCTAAATGATTCCACGGAAAGTCATCACGAATAGTTTTACCAAAATGGGCACTACAAACTGGAACGATGCCATCATTTTTTCCTGCTTTATGAACCGACAAACGGTCAAGTAGAACCATGACAGGGTCACCTAGATCCAAGGCATTCGTAAAAGGCTTGTTTCCTGTCATTGAATATAAATGAATTCCTTTTTCTTGATAAGCACCTTCGCCACAGTGGGTTAATGGTAAACCGAGAGGGAATTTTTGATTAAACAAGGCAGTTCCTTCAACAGATGTACTCACACCAGCGGCCATCGCATCATGTGGGAACGTATCAGCAGGAAGACCTTGCGCCCACATAATGACTTTACCAAAAGTGCTGATGAGAACATTCAGTAGCTCTGATGTTCCTGTTTTATCTGCGATTTTTAATACATCTGACGCGATGATTGTACCTTTGTTGGCACCGGCTACAGTCATCACCGATGCAACATGTTCAGGCATTACACCTGCGGCATAACGAACAGAGTTTGCACCATGACTATGACCAATCAGATTGAGTTTGTCAGCACCAGTAATCGCCATGACTTCTTCAAGTTGTTGAACATATTGTTCACCTCGGACTTCAGAAGAATTGAAAGGAGACATTCTAGCCGCCCATGTGTTTGCACCGTTTCTCGCTAGATCAGGTAAAATTTGATACCAGTAATCCATGCCTAGACTTTCAGTGCCCAAACGTATAAATCCAACCATTCCATGAGCGAATACAATAGGATATTTCGTTTTGGCATAGTCAGATTTGACACTTGAGACTTTGATCTGTTGAGCTTGAGTAGCATAAGTTGTCGTAGATGTTAGACATAGCGCTGTCACCAGCGAGCCTAGAATGTGTTTTATTTTCATTATTATTCCTAGTTTTTAGTGAATCTATGATGTTCTTCCAGATGAACATACAGAAGACCTTAAAAGATGTTATTGAATGCAACAAGATACAAAAAATGCCAATTTAGCTTGCCGAATTAACATATAAAAAGCAAAAAAGAATCAAAAGTTGAAATAATTAAAGGATTTAATCATTAGCAAATGTGTTCAAGAAGCATTATTTAAATTTTGTCGAGAGTCGCTGATGGTCGGAAAAGCTATTCTGATGAATAGCTTTCCATTTGACTGCGCTATTTTGTGTGTCTAGAGTCCTGTCAGTTTCAAACGATTGGCATGTTGGCGATAAAGTGAAATAGGATCTGGGGCAAATAAACCTCTGAGACCGAACATCATATTAGCTAAATCGGTATGATTTAGTTTGTAATCATCACGAATCACACGTCCAATATGCGTACTACAGCGCCCAACCATGCCATCATTATCTTTATTGCCATACGCTAAAGGCCCGAGCTGCATTAAAATGGTATCGATATCTAAGAGGTTGGTGGTTTGTGCAACACCAGTCCAAGAATAATAAAAGATTCCGTTGTCTATTGGGCTGCCTAAACGAGTACAACTTGACGCGAGAGCTTTTGTTGGAAAACGTTCATTAAATGCAGCAGAGCCTGTTTCAGTTAATGATTTCATCGAAGCATCAAAGCTGATCGGCATATCAGGACGACCTTGTGCATAAGCAATTAATGGGGGAATGATGTAATCCCCTAAAATATTAAATATTGTTCGAGTTGCTTCATTATTTTGAATTTTATCTGCGACCATAGAACCTCTGAAAGTCCCTCCTACACCAGTAACAGAAGCAACATAGTCGGGTTTTACTGCTGCAACATAACGCACAGTCGGTCCGCCGTGCGAATGACCAATCAGATTGACCTTTTTCTGCCCAGTGATCGCAATTACTTCTTCAACCTGAGAAATTAATTGTTCTCCTCGAAATTCAGTCGTATGAGCAGGTGAGAGTTGTGCTGCAAAAACGCGTGCACCATTGCGCGATAGATCAGGTAAGATTTGATACCAATAGTCAATATTGAATGTTTCATTGCCTATGCGAGACCAGCCTAACCAACCGTGTGTCATCACAATAGGATATTTGGTTTTTGCATAACTACCGATCTTTGTCTCATTTACTTCGAGTAATCCCGGACCTGCGTGGGCAGTGAATGAGCTTGATAAGCATAGCGTTGTGACGAATGCTAACGTTGTAGGTATCAATTTAAGTTTTAAGTTTTTCATCGTTCTTCCCTGTGAATGAATGTGTTCCTTGAAAAGATTAATCGGCAAAAGGAAGTTGACCGCCTTGATCATGAACTTGCTCGAATGTTTCTACCCGAAGTTGCTCTTGTGAATTATTAAAATGTTGAGAACGGAGGCGTTGTACAGCTTCCTGCTTTGCACTAGGGCTCATATTACTTTTGACAATGCTGTCACGCTCAGACAAATATTGATTGACTTTGCTTTTCCAATTTGAGCGCTGTCCATCAAGATTTTCTAGACGTTGTGTTGCTTCAGGACCGACTAAACTGAGACGCATTTGACGAATTTCTTCTGCACTACCACCACGAGCTTTAATTTCTGCAGTTAATTGACGAAGATCTTCGAGTTGAGAAAGTTGTTTTAAATTTTCTTTCCAATCTTCAGGTAGATCATTGAACAGTTCTTTTAATTTATCGGCTTTTTGTTTTTCCGATAAATTTTTATCTTCCATGACACTCATGCGAGCCAAGGTATAATCATGATATTCATCTTCGATACCAAATAAACCTTCAATTTCATAGTCTGAAAAAAATTGTTTACGCAATGATTTCATCTGATTAAAAATAGCTTTGTAATACTGCGCACTTTCTTTGTCATGGTTTGGTGGTGTTAGGTCACCCATTTTTTCACGATATTGAACATAGCGTGACCATAAATCTGTCAGTTGACCTAGTAATGGTTCTTGATAGGTGCTTTGAGCAAATTTAATAAAATCAGCCTTGATTTGCGGAATCTCTTTTTCGCCGTATTGGGTAATAAAAAACTCAAAACAGTTCTTAGTATTTTCATTCACAATCAAACGGTTGGCGTTATCGGTTTGGATTTGACAATTGATTTGAATATCTTGCTGACTTTTACTTGCAAAGCTAGAACCATTCACGGTTGTACTTTGTTGTAGCGCCATATTTTCTGATTGAATTTCGGCATCTTGTGCTGCTCGTTGTGAGTTTTCAGCAGATTCAGCTGAGTCAGGTTTCAACCATTGAAAGAGAAGGAATAAAACGATCAGACACGCCACAATCAGCAGTGTAATTTTCAATTTAGCTTTTGAATTCATTTCACATCCTATGAAATCATTTAGTTATTATTAATGGTGTAGAATAATTTGCCACAAATGTCACATTTTATGCATAAAAATTTAATCAATATTCGATAAATGGATTTGATAAAATAGCAGTATTTTACTGATCTGAATATTATCTAATGTCTGCTAAATCTCCAAAAATTACTCGACGTCATATAAGTGGTGTATTTCTACTCAACAAACCTTTGGGGATTAGCTCAAATGCAGCATTGCAAAAAGTGCGTTGGCTCTATCGTGCTGAAAAAGGTGGTCATACTGGCGCTTTAGATCCATTAGCATCAGGCTTACTCCCGATTTGCTTAGGTGAAGCGACCAAGTTTTCACACTTTTTACTGGAATCTACTAAACGTTATCAAACGACGATTCAATTGGGAAATAGTACAACTACAGGTGATGTCGAGGGTGAAGTTTTGCTCGAAGCACAACCGATTGAACTTAACGAAGATAAAATTCAAAGCGTGATTCAGCAATTCGTTGGAGACATTCAACAAGTTCCTCCAATGTATTCTGCTTTAAAGAAAGAAGGTCGTCCTTTGTATGAGCTGGCGCGTAAAGGAATTGAAATCGAACGTGAGGCTCGTCCAATTCATATTTTCGCGATTGAACTGATGTCTTTCACTCAAGATTCAATTACTTTGGATGTGACATGCTCAAAAGGAACGTATATCCGAGTATTGGGAGAGGATATTGCTCAAGCTTTAGGAAGTTATGGGCACTTAACATATTTACATCGTATTCAAACTGGACATTTTGGTATTGTGCCAGAGTACACCATTGAATACTTAGAAAGTCTAACTGAACAACAACGTGAAGCATTGTTGTTACCTGCTTATGCGCCTGTGGATCATTTTCCAAAAGTTCAAGTACCAGAAGGTCGTGCAGAATATTTTTGTCGTGGGATGGAAAGCAATATTGATCATCCTGCCGAATCTCAAGTCCTCGTTTTTGACGAAAAAAAGTGTTTAGGTTTAGCTGAAATTACTGATAAAAAACGTCTAGTTCCTAAACGTGTATTAAATTTATAAGCGAACTCAATTATGGAATTAGACATCATCCTCAGCCTGATTTTTTTTGCATTTTGCGCAGGCGCAATTGATGCAGCAGTCGGTGGTGGTGGTCTCATTCAGATTCCAGCATTGATGAGTGTTTTTCCTCATATGGCGCCAGCAACATTATTTGGCACCAATAAGCTAGCTGCGGTTGTTGGAACAGCAACATCCGCGTGGACTTTCGCTAAAAAAGTTAAGTTTGAATGGAAGTTATTACTGGTGGTGGCGATATGTGCTGCCATCAGTTCTTTTGCGGGAGCTGCCAGTGTTTCCATGATTCCGAAATCAATCTTGCAGCCCTTTGTCTTGGTGATGCTGATTGTGATGGCAATTTACACATTGTCAAAGAAGGAGTTTGGACAGGTTCATATTGCACAAACGGTAAAAACTAAAATTCTGATCCTGGCTGGAATAGGAAGTTTGGCGATTGGGTTTTATGACGGATTATTCGGTCCGGGAACAGGAAGTTTTTTTATTTTTTATTTTATTCGATATTTACGAGTCGATTTTTTGCATGCAGCAGCTTTGGCCAAGATTGGTAATGTGATGACCAATTTAGCCGCTCTTACATTCTTTATTCCTGCAGGCCACATTTTATTTGCAGTGGGTGCCATGATGGCTGTTGCTAATATGATTGGTTCGATTGTGGGGGTGAAATTGGCGCTTAAATACGGTAGTGGTTTTATTCGTATTCTGTTTTTAATTCTGGTATCTATTTTAATTGTTCGATTAAGTTATCAGATGTTCTTAATGTAAACCATTCTCAACATTAAACTTTTTTATACAAATCGCTTCTTAAACCTATCTCGAAGTTATCGACTAAGCTCTTATAGTAAGTTGAGTGTTTTGAAGATCATTCAAGTTTTTCTTTTTTCAAATCATATTTATAAGACAGGATAACAAGATGAATATTTTTGAAGCTTTACGTGAAAGTCATGATGTTCAACGTGAACTTGCTGAGAAGCTGGTTCAAACTTCAGGGGACACGCCAGAACGCCGAACATTATTTGAGCAGCTAAAAAATGAATTGTTTGCTCATGCAGTGGCAGAAGACCGATACTTCTATATTCCACTGATGATGACCGATTCAGGTTTGAATATTACGCGTCATGCATTAGCTGAACATCATGAAATGGACGAATTACTTGAGCAACTCACCGAAACTGAATTCAGTAATCCAGGATGGTTAGCCATCGCGAAAAAATTGTCAGAAACCGTGCATCATCATCTTGAAGAAGAAGAGCATGGCTTTTTTCAGCAAGCAGGAAAAATTCTAGAGGATAAACAAAAGGAGAGTTTGGCTAAAAAATATCAAACTGAATATAAGAAATATAAGAAATTAGATAAAGACAGCTTGGTTTAACCCCATGATAAAAAAGATGGCATGTGCCATCTTTTTTATGTTTCTATGCCATGTGATTTCATTCTAGCAGCGCGATAAGTAACACCAATTGATGCAATCATAATACAACCCAAAGCAACGGCTTGTAATAAGGTAATGTGTTCATTCAACAGTAACCAACCTGTCAATGCACCTAATGCTGGTGACAAACTTGATAGCGTTCCATAAGACATTTTACTTAAATTCTTTAATGCCAATAAATCCAATGCATAGGGAATAGCAGTAGCCAAAAGCGCAATGACGATGGCTTGTGGCCAATATTCAAATTGAACTAATGCGGATGGATTATAAACCATACTGATCGGCAATAAGGTCAATGCTGAGAGGACGATTGCAATACTGAGAGCATGCATGCCGATATTCTGCCGAACGACTTTCTGTCCAAAATAAATATAGAATGCCCAACAAATGCCTGCACCAATGGCCATAGCAGCCCCAAGATATGAAAAGTTAGTCGCATTGGCATCTTGCCAAGGCACCATCAGTGCTACACCGAAAATTGCCAGGATGACCCAAATGTAATCACTTCGATGTTGGATTGACAGTAAAGCCAACGTGAGTGGGCCTAAGAACTCAAGTCCTACTGCAATCCCTTGTGGTAGTTTTCCTAATGATGCATAAAACAAGACATTCATCAAAGCGACTGAACCACTATAAAAGAGAAGATCTTTCCATTTTAAGTAAGGAAGGCGACGAAGAATTTTCCATGAACGGAACATCAATACAACCATAATTGATGCAAAGCATAGACGTAAAGTGACCACAGTAAATGGATCTAAAACTTCAAAAAGCTGCTTTGCGAAGGATGCACTAATTTGATAGGCGATCATGGATAAGACCATGAACAGCACGGCAGTGAGTTGAGCATTTGGCATTGGGAAAACGAAGCCGAATTAAAAAGAGTGAGACTGCTCAAATTTTAACATTATTATGATGACCACAGTGCTTAAATCCATCATGGAAAATGTAGTTTAAATTAAGTATGAGATCATTCTTGTTTGGCGTTTTGAGTGGTATAGGTGCAGCCAATTGAGGCACAAATGATGGTAAACAATGCTAGCCATTGATTCCATAACAATTGCTCACCCAAAAATACAAACCCAGATAATGCGGCAACAGCTGGTTCAATACTCATCAGGGTACCGAAACTTAATGCTGTTAGATTTCGTAGTGCAATCATTTCTAAAGTAAAGGGTAAAGCACTGGCGAGTATCGCTAAAGTGATGAATAACATTAGATGATTAATTTCAAATACGCTTGCTGGCAAGCCGATACTGAGGGCGATCGGCATGAGAATGATACTTCCAACAAACATGCCTAAACATACGGTGTGATTACCTGAAACTCCCGAAGGCCGCTGACCAGCAATAATATAAAGTGCCCAACATGCGCCAGCTGCCAACGCAAAAAATACACCAAGTAAATCCAAAGGTTGTTTGGCTTGGTCAAAGGGAAATAAAAGGATCAGTCCAATAATGGCCAAACTAACCCAAATAAAATCAAACTTTTGACGCGCATAATATAAGGCCACACTGAGTGGACCAATAAATTCAAATGAAACTGCTAAACCGAGTGGAAGACGATCAATGGCAAGATAGAACAACATATTCATGCCAGCTAATGCGACACCATAACTGACAATGGCTGTCCATTTAATTTGTTTAAATTGAATTTTCCAAACTTGAAAAATAAGCGCCAAAATCACAGCACTAAATGTCAGACGTAGGGCTGACACCGTAACGATAGGGAATTGTTCAAATAAAACTTTTGCTAATGAACCACTACTTTGTAGACTGATCATGGCGATCAATAACAAACCGAGTGCTTGTAACTGCGGGTTTATTTTTAACAAAGACATGGTTTTAAACGTATGGTGGTTAGATTAGAAAGGGATATCTTTCATCTAAGTTGGCGGAGCCTACGTCAACTCAGATGAAACACCATAAAAAAACCACAGCTCGAAAAAGCTGTGGTTTTCCAAACGTATTAGAGATTAGAACAATACGCGAGCGCGGATTGTACCTTCTACGTTATGAAGTGTATCAAGTGCTTCAGCAGAAGCTGTAGCATCAACGTCCATGACTAAATAACCCACATCACCTTTGGTCATAAGAGACTGACCTGAGATGTTAATGCCGTGTTCAGCAAACAGGTTGTTAATTTTAGACAACACGCCTGGAATGTTTTTGTGAATGTGAAGTAAACGGTGTTTACCTTCAGTCAATGGAAGCGCAATTTCAGGGAAGTTAACTGCTGACAATGTCATACCTTTGTCAGAGTAAGCAACGAATTTCTCTGCAACTTCTAGACCGATGTTTGCTTGAGCTTCCATCGTAGAACCACCCACGTGCGGTGTTAAAATCACGTTCGGGATATTACGTAGTGGAGAGATAAACTCTTCACCGTTCGCTTTAGGCTCTTTCGGGAATACGTCAACAGCAGCACCAGCCAAATGACCTGATTTCAGAGCATCAGCTAAATCTTCAATTACTACACATGTACCACGTGCAGCATTGATGAAGATTGAACCTTGTTTCATCTGAGCAAATTGCTCTTTGGTCATGAAATTACGTGTAGAAGGAACATCTGGCACGTGTAGTGATACAACATCAGCATTTGCAAGAAGTTCGCCCATTGAGCCAACTTGGCGAGCATTACCTAAAGGTAATTTTGTTACTGTATCAAAGTAAATCACTTTCATACCCATGCTTTCAGCAAGTACAGAAAGTTGTGAACCAATTGAACCGTAACCCACAATACCTAAAGTTTTACCACGTGTTTCAAATGAACCTACTGCAGATTTGTTCCAACCACCTGCATGTGTATCTGTAGATTTTTCAGGTACACGACGAAGGAGAAGAATAGCTTCAGCTAATACAAGTTCAGCAACAGAACGAGTATTTGAGTATGGTGCGTTGAACACTGGAATACCACGGCTCATCGCAGCATTCAAGTTCACTTGGTTTGTACCAATACAGAAACAACCGACCGCGATCAATTTATTCGCAGCTTCAAAAACTTCTTCAGTTAATTGTGTGCGCGAACGAATACCGATGAAGTGAGCATCTTTAATCGCTTCTTTCAGCGCTTCACCTTCAAGCGCAGTTTTACGATAGTCGATGTTGGTGTATCCAGCAGCATTCAAAGTGTCGATTGCGTTTTGGTGAACGCCTTCTAACAATAGGAAACGAATTTTATCTTTAGGCAAAGAGAGATGTTGGCTCATTACGGCTCCGCTACAAAGGCCAAATTTAGTGGCAGTATGATAGCATACGTGAGCGTGCTATATACATTTCCTTTATGACTTGAGCTATGGATATTTTTGCAAGATATAGTCCTTATCAGACAAACTGCGGTTGAATTAACTGCATCATATCTAAGTAACATTCGCAAAATGTCTGATTTTATCGGGGTTTCATGGGAAAATGCTTTATAATGCACAATCGTGAAATTGACTCATCTAGTCGTGGTGATATTTTCTTCACATTCGCTTAACAAATACGCTTTTAAAATCTTGATTAAAGGTTTGTTTTTTAAGCAATCTACAACTTGTATCTTTCTTGCTAGGTCTGCAAACGATGAATGCTCCAGTTGCTTTAACCCCAGAGTTATTGACTCAATTAACGTCAATTGTTGGTGAAAACCGTATCAAAACTGATGCGGACAGCCTACAAAATTGGGGACGCGATCACACTAAACATTTTGATCCAAACCCATCAGTCATCGTTTTTCCTTCGACGACTGAACAAGTTCAGGCAATTGTGAAACTAGCAAACCAATTTAATGTTGCTGTGACACCATCAGGTGGTCGTACTGGTCTTTCTGCAGGTGCTGTCGCTGCCAACGGTGAAATCGTGGTCAGCATGGATAAGATGAACCAAATTTTGGAATTCTTCCCAGCAGACCGTATGGTACGTGTACAAGCAGGTGTGGTCACTGAGCAACTTCAGAACTATGCTGAAGAACAAGGTATGTATTATCCAGTTGATTTCGCTTCAGCTGGTTCATCACAAATCGGCGGTAACATCGGTACTAATGCAGGCGGTATTAAAGTCATTAAATACGGTATGACACGTAACTGGGTACTTGGTCTTACTGTGGTCACTGGTAAAGGTGATGTGCTGCGTTTAAACAAAGGCATGATCAAGAATGCGACAGGTTATGCGTTGCAACACTTATTTATTGGTGGTGAAGGTACGTTAGGCTTAGTGACCGAAGCGGAAATTAAACTTGAGCGTCAACCACAAGATTTGCAAGTGATGGTGCTCGGTGTACCTGACTTTGATGCCGTGATGCCAGTTCTTCACGCGTTCCAAGCGAAAATTGATTTAACTGCGTTCGAGTTCTTCGGTGAACTTGCGATGCAAAAAGTATTGGCAAATGGTCACGTGCAACGTCCATTTGAAACCGAATGCCCATTTTATGTATTGCTTGAGTTTGAAGCGCCATTTGAGCCAATTATGGACAAGGCAATGGAAATCTTTGAGCATTGTATGGAACAAGGTTGGGTACTTGATGGCGTGCTTAGTCAAAGCTTAGACCAAGTAGAAAGCTTATGGCGTCTGCGTGAAGATATTTCTGAGTCAATCGCACCATTTATCCCATACAAAAATGATATTTCAGTGCTCATCACACACGTACCTGCATTCATTAAAGAAATTGATGCAATTGTTGCTGACAATTATCCTGACTTTGAAATCTGCTGGTTTGGTCATATTGGCGATGGTAACTTGCACTTAAATATCTTAAAGCCTGAAAATTTAACCAAAGATGAATTCTTTGCGAAATGTCAGGTGGTGAACAAGTATGTATTTGATACTGTGAAAAAGTATGATGGTTCAATTTCTGCGGAACATGGTGTAGGTATGACGAAGAAGCCATATCTTGAGTACACACGTTCAGCTGAAGAAATTGAATATATGAAAGCGCTCAAACAAGTATTTGATCCAAATGGGATTATGAATCCAGGTAAATTATTTGATTTGTGAAACAAAATCTATCTATAAATAAGGTCTAAAAAACAGCATGCTTGTCATGCTGTTTTTTTATTTCATGAGAAATTTTAATGTTAAAAAGAATAATTTTTCTAAGTGCAATTGCACTTTCACTTAATGGATGTATAGGTCAAAAACAGTCGAATGAGATCAATACTAAAAATCATAATTCTGAAGCTGGTCAAGTAGAAACGTCGAAACAAAATGCCAATTCTGTTCAAAACTCTCCTTTAGATCAAGTGTATCGGAAAATTCAAAGCTTTGAAGATATGAGAACAGTAGATTTACAACAGGAATTCGATACACCTGAATCTGGAAAATCTCATGCAAAAGTAACTGTCACCTATGGTGGACTAGCGGATGACTCTGTTTCTGCACAACGTGAAACTTACCAATTTGAATACATCAATAGTGAGTGGAAAGAAATATCAAAAGATGAAACTTGGAAATGTGGTCGTGGACCAGATACTACAAACTTTCATAATAAATTATGCCCTTAAAAATTTACTTTCGAAATTTTCCATAAAATTGTTACGAGCGTCATTTGAACTGTTTAAATTCAAAAATGTAGCATCAATATGCTGCATTTTTTATTCGTATTTCTCGTTCTATTAATCATTTTTAATGAGCTTTAGAAAAAATAACATACATATCTGTTCTTTTTTGTCACAACAGTTCAGAACATCATATGTAAAAGATCAATGGCGAACTGAGTAAAACAATGATGATGAAAATAATGACCACAGTTGGTCTAGTTAGTATGATGCTCACGGGGTGTGCTACTACGAAAAATGTTATTTCTAAAGTACATGGGAATGACACTCCTTTAGAGCAAGTCTTGAAGCTACATCCTGAATTACGCAATGAGCTTGCGACTGTTGAATTACGTCAGTATTTTAATCGTGCCGAAGCACCGACCGTAGCCGAAGTCAAAGTGACACAAACAGGCTTGATGGATGACTCAATTGCTGCCGAGCGCTTTATCTATAGTTTTAAATTGAACGATGGTAAATGGCAGCAAGTTAATAAGAAAACGGAATACAAATGTGTGCGAGGAAAAAATACAAAATCTTTCCAAACTGCGCTTTGTCCATGACATCAGACCAGAAATTCGGTTTAAAAAGGCATAGTGAGTTATGCCTTTTTTATTGCATGCACTATTGAGTCGAATAATGATGAGTAGACGAGAAGCGCCACTCACGATAGCAAATATAGCCCATCGCTAAAATGGGAAAAATCATACATAAGAAGCCAAACAACATATAAGTAATCGCACCTAATATTGCACCTGAACTGAAGGATAAAATAGTCGGTAAGATTTTTAGAATATTTTGTTTGGCAACTTGTTTGCGTTCTTCTGATACATGAGGCGCCCCATAAGCAATAGTAAAATCAATGGTTAGTTGAGCAAGATTGCCCGTCATTAAGGTTGAGGTAGCCATTGTAGATAGTAATGTTCGGATAATGGCATTTCGAATTCCCATTGCAGCAATGCCCAATGTTGCGGTAAGTATTGCGCCAAATTCAGCCAAAGTATAAAAGGGGCTGAAATTAAGTCCCGCCAGCATGAAGAGCGTTAACAGTATTGTCTCTGCAATAAAGAACCCCAGTAAGATGTTCGGATACTTGTCTTTCCAACGTTGTTCACACCACGCAGTAATACCAATCGTAACTACGAAAATGCCAATAAAAAGAGCCCACAGTCCTAATCCTCCCAAGATCGTTTCTTTGCCTGCAGTCACGATATAGCCAGTAACATGATTGGTATAAATGCCAAATAATGAAATAAATCCAACGGTATTTAGCCAACCACCGACGAGCGATAGAATCGAAGCTTCATGATGATGTCGCCAGCGATTTTTAATTGGTATGTAGCATTTTGACATAGTTCTAAAAGCTCAAGGTGTACTGAGAGATTACATCGACAAAACAAGTGTTTTATCGAGTCTGCAGATCCTTTGCTTTGTGGAATTAATCCACATGAACATTAAGTAATTAAAAGTTTCATATTGATCAGTGGTGAATGTTCAGATTAGATGATTTCTAACATTTTATATGTTTCAAATTGCATCAAATTTTGATGACAAAAATATTTCAATTGATAAAACACAACTGAAAGCATCATAAAATTAACGTAGAGGGAAATCTAAAACCGCATTAAACTAAAGTCATTCAATAAATAAGATAAAAAATGAAAACACTCGCTTTTATCCATCGTAACGACAGTCATTTTTCAGTTGGAGACTTTAATCCGGTCGTGTCTGTTTTTTCACACTATGAACTCGGAAATACAGTATCCCCATTTTTACTTCTCGATCATATTGGTCCCGGTATATTGAAACCCTCTCAACTGCGTAAAGGTGTTGAAGAGCATCCGCACCGTGGTTTTGAGACAGTCACGTTCGTGTATGAAGGTGAGTTAGAGCATTGGGATTCGCAAGGTGGTGGAGGTGTTATTCAGAAAGGTGATGTACAGTGGATGACTGCTGCATCAGGCATTATTCATAAAGAAAAATTTAGTGAGTCATTTTCCCGAGAAGGTGGACGATTTGAAATGATTCAGCTGTGGGTGAATTTGCCAGCAACTGCAAAAAAATCGAATCCGCGTTATCAAAGCTTACTCAAATCTAATATCCCGGTTGTAGAGTTAGCTCATGATGCGGGTACTGCGCGTGTCATTGCTGGAGCCTTTATGCAAGTGAAAGGACCAGCATTAGTCCATAGTCCTTTGCTGGTTTTGGATTTGGATTTAAAAGCAGGTCACACACTCACATTACCAGCAGGACATTTGGATACCACACTGATGTATATGCGCCGTGGTAAAGTTGAATTTGGTACAGATGATGAATTACTGACTGATCAGGGAATGGCGGTGTTTTCAAGTCATGGTGAAAACGTTGAATTCACTACATTGTCTGATAGCAAAATTTTATATCTCATGGGACAGCCACTAAATGAACCTTTAGTCGGGCGTGGTTTTTATGTCATGAATACGCAAGATGAGATTGTTGAAGCGATTGAGGAAATGAAGCATGGTACTTTTTTGAAAAGTCATGCAATTGATGCCAAATGATGTCAATATTTGGGTGAGAAATTGATTTACGATAAAGGCTAAATTTTCGTTTAATTTTCAGACTTTGTTTCGTAGTTCAGGGTTACAAAAACGCAAAACTTTGTCATGGCATTGTGATGCATTTCACGTAAACTACGCTTCCAAAAAATATTCAAACATGTGAAAAAAACATGCAAAAGGTGAGTAAAGCAACCTTAAGTCGGGCAACAATTATGTTTCCTTTGGCATTGGTGCTCTTCGAATTTTCAGTCTATATCTGTAATGATCTTGTACAACCTGCGATGCTTACGATTACACGTGAGTTTGGTGTAGGCAGTGAGTGGGCGCCATCATCCATGTCTTTCTTTTTATTGGGTGGAGCATGTTTGGCGTGGTTTTTAGGACCGTTATCAGATCGCTTAGGTCGTAAAAAAGTACTCCTTGGAGGTGTTTTCTTTTTTGTGGTCTGCTGTTTGCTCATTTTATTCACCCAGTCTATAGAGCAATTTCTTACATTTCGTTTTTTACAAGGGATTGGGCTGACCATTATTTCAGCTGTGGGTTATGCTGCCATCCAAGAAATTTTTGAAGAAAGAGATGCGATTAAAGTCATGGCTTTAATGGCGAATATTTCATTGATCGCACCATTACTTGGTCCTGTGCTCGGCGCATTTATGATAGACCATGTGTCTTGGCATTGGGGTTTCATTGGGATTGCCTTTTTAGCAGCCTTAAGTTGGTTTGGTCTTAAAGCAAAAATGCCTGAGCAGCATTTGAGTATTCCAAAGCAACCATTAAGTTATGTATGGGATGACTTCAAAGCCATTTTTAAAAATAAAAAATTCATGGGCTTGGCTTTATCTGTACCCATGGTCTCAATTCCACTGATTTTGTGGATCGCCATGTCACCTGTAATTTTAGTCGAACAGCTCGGTCTGACCAATATGCAATATGGCTATGCACAGGTGCCTGTATTGGGTGGTTTAATTATTGGAAATATTGTCCTGATTCGCGTTATTGATCGCTATGCAGTAGGAAAGACCGTGGTAGTTGTATTGCCGTTGATGTTGGTTGGAACGCTTATTGTTTTGGCTGGTGCGATTTGGCAGGATTATTTGTTATGGTGCTTAATTATCGGTATGACCTTAATCAGTTTTGGTGAGGGCTGTAGTTTTTCTGTGCTTTATCGTTTCAGTTTAGATGCTTCTGAGGTATCTAAAGGAACTGTTGCTGCCGCAGTAGGCATGATTATGATGATTGCATTCTTTGTTGTGATCGAAATTGTACGCGTTATGTATGAATCCTATGGCACGATGGCATATGCATTGGCTTGTTTTATCCTTATTGCACTGTGGTTTAGTGCTCCAAGAAAAATTGTTCATCAGATCATGCAAGAAAGAGCCACTTCAGCATAAAAAAATCCTCCTTGTGGAGGATTTTTTAATCATTGTATTTGTTCGAGATGTTTGAGTTTACGATCAAAAATAAAAGGGGCAAAGGGTAGAACGGAAGCTATCAGCCCAAGAATAAATACATTGATAGACCACTTTTGCTTCTCGCATACCACAAATAATACGACTAAAAACAGCCCAAATAGAACGCCATGTCCCATGCCAATATATTTCACATAAATAGGCTGATCTAACATATATTTCATTGGCATGGCAAAAAAGAGCAGTAGTAGGAATGAAATCCCTTCAAGTAAACCAATAATACGTAAGGACTTAATATTCATTCTCAAACCCCACAAAAGAAGACATCCTATTTTACCTAATCGTTGTTGTAGCAAAGTTAGAATCTATGTGGACTAGATCGCATTGTTTAAGGGAAATATAATTTATAATAATCGTTTTTTATGATAGTAGATTTAAAAATAAGCTAATATGTCAATCATGTCTATAAAGATGAATATGAAGTGATACTCACAACATTTTATAGATCATCAGCGAAATAAAAAAAGGACTAAGCTAGAGCTTAATCCTTTGATGAGTCTTGGGTGTAGCTTAGCGTATAACACCACATGCTACACGATCACCTCCACCACCTAGTGGTTTAGGTTGGTCTGAATAATTGTCACCACCTGCATGTACCATGATGGATAGACCTTGAATGTCTGCAAGTGTGAGACGTGGTGCAATCACTTGTGTTTTTGCATTACCTGACGCGTCAACATTTAACACTGGTAAGTCACCTAGATGACCATCGTTTGGCGTACCATGCCCAGGCGCTTGATTTGGATTGTAATGTCCACCAGCGGCAAGCGCAGCACCCATTTTTCCATCTTTTTCAGCAGGCTCACATGAGCCTTTTTCATGGATATGGAACCCATGATATCCAGGTGATAATTTAGTTAAGCCCGTTGTGATCACAAGACCTTTGTCACTATCTTGGAAGCTAATCGTTCCAATTTGATCATGAACTCCTTGAGCACTCACCGCATTTACAGGAATGGTTTGGATTTTAGTGTTGGATTCTTTGGATGCAGATATATTTTGCGTTGCCGCACATCCTACAAAGCTTAAACTCAGCAATGCACTGAGCATAGAAATTTTGAATGCTGAAACTTTCGATTGCATTTGCATGCTGTTCTATCCTTGTTCCATGTAAGTGATAACGCATTGAAACAAATTTGGCATTTAGCAACAAGAACGATTTAAGTATTTGATTGTATAGATTTCTTATCAGTAAAAATAAAACACCACTTATGAGAGTGGTGTTTCATTGTCTTGGTCGTAGGCCATCGTGGCTTTAGGTACGGGCTCAGGTTCCAGTGTTTCATGTAACCATTCACGCCAAATGGCTAAAAGAATGGCGAGAATTACAGGACCAATAAAGAGTCCAACTAAACCAAAGCTCGCTAACCCCCCCAGTACACCAAACATGATCAATAAGAACGGAATTTGAGTAGCCCCGGAAATGACCAAAGGACGAATGACATTGTCGGCTGTACTCACCACACAAACGCCCCAAGCCATTACGCCAATCGCCTCAACGGTCTGACCTTGTGAAAATAACCACAGTGAAACAGCGCCATATGCCACTGGAGGACCAAAAGGAATTAGCGCCATGATAAAGGTCATAATGGTTAAAAGCATTGGATTTGGAACCCCAGCAACGTAATAGCTGATTCCTGCCAATATTGACTGTGCAACGGCAGTCAAACCAACACCATATACCACCGCACGCGTCGTTTCAGAGATCGTGTCGATATAATGTTGGATACGAGGACCAATGACTTTCTCCATCGCTTTACTGACCTGTTGAACAATCGTTTGTCCATCACGGTAAAAGAAAAATAGAGAGAGCATGGCAAAACCAAGTTTGACAAAATTTTTGGTAATTTCGCTAATCACGAATTTACCGTAATTTAGATGTCCTTGAATCCATACACTAATATTACTGAAAAGTGCATTTGGGTCGGCATTGATGTCACGTACAATTCGAGACACTTCTTTACCTACAATGGGTAACTCACGTATCACGTCAGGAACGGTGATATGACCAGAAGCCAGTTGGCGCTGTAAATCAAAGAATAAGTTTCGGCCTTCATGTTGAAGTAAGAAGATAGCAAAGGTGAACGGTAAACCGACAACGAGTGCCAATAAGAACGTCATAACAGACGCACCCAATGTAGGTCGATTACCACACCAAGCGAGAATACGTTTGTATAAAGGCCAAGTCATATAGGCGATAATACAAGCCCATAACACAGGTACGATAAAGTATTTGACAATGTCATATCCCAAATAAAGCAGAATAAAAAACAAGCCAAATAAAAGTACACGCTGTAAAGTTGGATTAAAATCTTGCACTAAAGTCTCTGATCTATATTCTTGATTTTCAAACGTATCTGCCGCACATCTGATTCATTTCGAGTATGCATTTAACATCATATATGAAAATGAAAAAAAAGTGCGACGACAATCTGGATTCTTTATTTAGAACCAATCACTTGGATCATCAATTAAAACATCTAACAAGGGTTGCCATTGTTGTTGTATTGATAAATAAGTTTTTTGATTTTTATCAAAAATGTTGAGACCCTGCATCGCCAATTGACCATAAGCTGTTCGTTCAGAAATCCAAGCAACAGGTTGTTGATCAATCTTGGCAAAGAACTGTTGAATCTCTTGAGCACTCTGACTATTTGGTTTGACACGATTTGCCACCAAATGAACTTGAACTTTACCTTTTCGAATACGTTTAATGTCATGGATGTGTTTTAAGAAGCGACGCGTGCTGTCGATATCGAAAAAAGAAGGTTGCAGAGGTGTGACCACTGCATGACATTCTGCAATTAATTGTTCTGCGTGTTCGCCTGTTAATGCGCCTGGAGCATCAATAATCAGATAATCAAGATTCTTCGGAGCATCACCAATCGATTTTTCATGACGCCAATCTAAACTTTGAATGTGTGTTGCTGATTCTGGGCGCTGCTTTAACCATTGCAATGCAGATTTTTGATTGTCCGCATCAGCCAATGCAACTTTATAACCTTTCTGTGCGAGTGCTGTCGCCAGCGTAATCGCAGAAATTGTTTTTCCACAGCCACCTTTTTGGTTGGCAATCAGTATCGTTTTCATGAGTTTAAAATTATACATGCTTCAAATAAGGTCTGATCTTAGCTTAGCATTAAAATCAGCCAAAACGCGCATACATGACAAAAGTTTAGTTCTTGTTTAAATTGTCCGCATAACAAGTCATAGAGAACGTCAATGTCCATTTGGATGGCAATGTTAATAGGCGCCTGTATTGGCGTGGTAATCACCACAATGATGTTGAGCTCAACCCGCAATGGCCGTATCAAAGCAGAATATGAACAATATATTGCAGAGCTTGAACTTGAGCATCAACACGCATTAGCTGCTGCTCAAAAACGCAGTGTAAATACCAGTCGTGCGGTACTGAAAGGTAAAATGGCTGAACAATTAGCACCGATTATGCCTGAATTTCAATATTTACCCAGTGATGCTAAATTCTTAGGTGATCCTGTCGACTATGTGGTATTTGATGGATATACAGATTTTCGTGATGGCGATGGCGTAGCAGAAGATATTGAAGTTGTATTGATTGACATTAAAAGTGGTGGAGCACGGCTCACCAAAGGTCAGACGGCAATTGCGAATGCAATTGCCGAAGGGCGTGTGCGTTTTGAGACGATCCGTATCGACTTTTAAGACTAGCTTGGATCACTCATCCACTACGTAGAAGTGATCAGTTGGTTTTAGTCGCGCGAGCAAGCATCATGCGACGACCTACTTTGGGCACTTCTTCTGCTTCGAAATAATCGAGTTCAGAAATCTCAAAGCCAGCATCAAGCAGTGCTTGCTCGATATTTCTGTTCAAATGACAACCATCAGCAATCACTTTCTGTACTGGCGTGAAAAGATCTTGAAGACGCTTTAAACTCTTTTGCTGTTGTGCATCGTAAGCAACATGTTCAACCAAATGCAAAGTGCCGCCGATGCGTAATACACGTTTAATTTCATGTAGAACTTGTTGAACATGACTCACACTACACAATGTCCATGTACTGACGACATGTTGAATAGATTGATCTTCAAATGGTAAATTTTCCGCTTTAGCATGAACATGTTCCACATGGAACGGTGCATCTTGAATACGTTGTTCAGCTAATTTGTATACATCTAGGCTCGGTTCAAGCGCATAGAGACTGTCCACAGCTTGATAAAATGGCAGGTTAATTCCTGTACCAAAACCGATTTCTAATACCTCACCTTGAATCGGCAGCAGAAGACGGCGTCTGCTATCCATCATACTTGGTAACTGCATGACTTGATTCAGAATATGAGGGAATACTCGTTGCTGATAAAATTTATAGATCATTTTTGTTCTTAACATCTTCCATTATTCGATTATTTTACACGTTGAATACACTTTTAACAGTAGACAAAATTGTGACTAAATCACGATAGATTGTTACTGTTCATCAATTTCCTTTTCAGAATGAAGTTCTAAGATAGATCATATAGATTTAGGTTAAATACAATTCAGTCGGATGTTGTCCATAGTAGATGTATGTGCTGCTGTTGAGTTGTTTTTGACACTTAGAAAGAAGGATGGATGTCTGTTGAAAAAGTTAGTTCTCGCATTATGTATCGCCCTTGGTGGTGTTTCGGCTTATAGCTCTGCCAGTGTGAAGTCGAGCGACTTTAATATTGCCAATGGTTTACCACCAGCTTCGGCGGATCAAAAAATTTCGGTACTGGAACCTTTTGAAGGGGAATTTCGTATTCTTGGTTCAAAAGAATATACCGATGATCCGCAAGCCCAATTTTCACCCATCGACTATGCCGTGACCCGCGGTATTTTCACAGAACCTGAAATAGCACGACAAATTTCGATTAATCAGTATGACCGCTATTTAAATTGGAAAATGGCAAAACCACCGATTCACCCACGCTTAGCAACACAGTTGGTGAGTAACATGCACATTATCCCAGCCAATCCAGAAGTTGCGAAAGAGATTAAGAAAGTTCAACGCGGTGATCTGGTGCGCTTAGAAGGGGAATTGGTGCAAATCAATGCCAAAGATTTGGTGTGGAAGTCAGCTTTGGATTGGAATGGTATCGGCGATGGTGCATGCAAATTAATTCGCGTCGAATCGATTGAATGGTTAGAAAAGCGCAATATTTAAACAGGATTTGATATTGATGAGTTTGAAATGATTTTCAGCTCAAAGTTTTGATCATTAGATAAATGAGAGAGTGTGGATCATGAGCGTTGGCAAGACATCCTTATGGATAAGTTTATGTATTGGCGTACTCGGGAGCAGTCTTGCCGCATGTCAAAATCCAGTCTCTGAAGTGCAAGCGGAGTCCCATCACTATACTGATCAGCAAAATTGTCCTGCACTATTGGTGATGAAAGTGGGTGAAACCTTAGAATTTAATGCAGCAGAAAATCCAAGTACGGGTTATCAATGGCAAATTATGCAACCGCTTCATCTCTTTAAAGTTGAAGAACAATATTTGGCGACTGAAAAATCAAAAGTGATGGTAGGCGTTGGAGGTGAAAAGACAGTGAAGCTGACTGCGCTAAAGCCTGGTCAGGAACTCATTGAATTGGCGTATGTGCGACCTTGGGAAGTTGCTCAAGACCGTACTCAAACAGATGCCCCAACATCGTGGCAATGTCGAGTACGTATTTCTTAAGCAGGCAGAAGACCGTTTCTAAAATTGTGCTGTACTTTTACTATGTACGCTATTGTTCTTTCGTGACACTAGTATTTTGACTCCAATGTTGGAGTTGGGCTTTCGCAGTATAATAATCACTCATATTTCGAATTGCATCTTTAGGATTTCGAAGCTCATCTTCGGGAGACTGTTCGAGCTCTTGATAGACCTCAATCTGATTTTCCCAGTATTGATAAAATAAGCCTTGAATATATCTACCTTGTTCCGTCTTAAGATCTAAGTCTTTCAACATATTGAGGGAGGACTGAATGAGATCTCGTTTACGTTGGAACTCCATATCCGCATTTAAATTGCCATCTGCTTTTAATTGCTGAAGTTCTGCGTCTAGCTCATCACTTAATTGCTCAAAACTTTGATCATATTGATTCAGCAAAGCAACGTCATGTGCGTCATTTGGAGTAGATTCAAACGATTTGATCGGCTGAGCTTCGATCTGTGTTTTCAATTCAACGGATGGATCAACGGATTCTTTTTGTTCGGTCTGAGGGTTTTGTTCTGTTTTTTGGCATCCAATGAGCATGAAAGGTATACTCAGGCAGAGTGCAAATATCGAAAGTCGAATAGGGTGAAGATTTGCCGTCATGAGAGTCAATCCTCTGTTGGTTTTTTTAATGAATGATCGAGATTAAGTTTAGTTTATCGCGCACGATAGTGATAGGCATAAGTGATATAAGGAAAGGAAACCTCATCATGGGGCATGAGTCCCGTATGTTCAAATACGATCGATTCAAATACTGTTTTCATTTTTGCTTGGTCTGCTGCTGACATTGCCGCAATAAAACTGGTAGATAACAGTCGTTTGCTGACGACCTGTTCAACACTGCCGACTTGATGCTGAGTGAAGGTGCTTAAACTTTGGTATTCAAATAATTCTTGCTGCTGAAATACATTTTGCCATTGGTCACTGTGAAA
The DNA here is from genome assembly GCF_056783995.1 of Acinetobacter sp. ANC_7588. Taxonomy (NCBI): domain Bacteria; kingdom Pseudomonadati; phylum Pseudomonadota; class Gammaproteobacteria; order Moraxellales; family Moraxellaceae; genus Acinetobacter; species Acinetobacter sp. ANC_7588. The sequence goes on from NZ_JBWYIU010000008.1 coordinate 104,625, forward strand.
GCGTGGCGTATCGGACTCAAAAGGTTCGATGTAATCCGCCAATGCTTTGACCCAATCCACTGAGATATCTCGTTGGTTCCAGACTAGACCTAAATGTCCTTGAGGTTTAAGAAGGCGATGTATTTCTTGCAATGTTTGGCGTTCAGCAAACCAATGAAATGACTGTGCGCATAAAATAGCATCAACACTATGCGTTGATTGCGCAATTTGATGGCTTGATGCTTGTAGTGTCTTCACCTCAGGATGTACTATTTTCAATTGTTCGAGCATTGCTGGAATCGGTTCAACGGCGATTATGTTCGAGGTGACTTGTTTTAGATAGTGCAGGAATTTTCCTGTCCCCGAACCTAAGTCAATCGCAACTGCATCAGGATGAATATTCAACTCATCTTTCAACCACATGACGATAGCCTGTGGATAATTTGGTCGGACTTGTTGATAAAGTTCAGCCGCAGAACTAAAACCATTTTCAGCAGCAGGATGAAGTGAATGTGTCATATTTTGCGCTTTTTAATCTGAACAGTATCTATAAAATATGACACCGACAATGTGATGTAAGCAAGTGAACGATTGATTCATTTTGCAAACCAGATGATGAGAACCCTTTTTCGGAATTGCAATGGATAAGCAAATAGTATTTGAAGACGAACACATTAGAGCAATTTATTTAAAAGGAACAACAGAAACATTGGTTCTCTCTTTTGGTGACTTGATCAGTCGTGCCAAAGGCAATGCCATTAATGCTGAAAAATCCTTAGCCAAATATGACTACAATGTCATTGGTATCATGCCAAAACAAAAGTCATGGTTCCCATCACAGAGCATGCAAGCTTTAATTGAGCAAATATCGCCTTTGTTGAATCAATTTCAGCGTGTCGTGGCTTATGGTGGTTCTATGGGCGGCTACGCAGCGATTAAGTACAGTAAGTTATTGGGCGCAGCACGTGTGGTCTCTATGGTGCCACAATATTCAATTAATCCTGCTGAAATTGAAGACCGCCGTTATACTGATTTTTACGATCCTAACGTCAATGCTGACATGCAAATTGACGCGACAGATATTGCGTCCGATGCAGAATATATCGTGGTTTATGATCCTTACTTTGATCTAGATCGCGAGCACTATGAAAAGATCAAGCCGCTTATTCCTCAACTCAATACATTACATTTACCTTATACAGGCCATGATGCGGTTGCTGTATTAGCAAATTCTGCGTTATTGCATGATTTTATTGAACATGAATTTGATGCAACCTACTTTTATCGCCAGATTCGAGCAGTTAAAAAGAACAGTAAATTTTACTATCGAAGCGTGATCGCACATCTGCTTGGCACTCACAATGAAGCATTGGGTAATATTTTAAAAACCATCGATCTACAACTAGACAGTAGCTTTTTTGATGCCAGTCTTAAACAGACGATTACCCGTATTTTGCTGACCAATAAACGAGTTGATGAGCAAGATCTACAAAAGCTCGGTATTTCGATTCATTTGCCGTTTGAAAATAAAACACAACTTCATGACAGCTTTGGCAAAGTGTTGGTCTTTAACGTGATCACTCAAAAACTAGAAAGCTATGAACAACATGTGATTGATATTAATGGTAAGTATATTATTCCATTACATGTGGAAAGTACTGGATTGGCCCAGATTGAAATTAAAAAACAGCACTATCTCATTTGTATGAATGATCGCCGTGTTACCAAATTGATCAAAATGGATGATGCGCTGAGTGCGGATATGAGCCCTTTGATTGTGAAAAAGGGCGAAGGTTTCTTTAGTATCAGTTATAAGCATCTCTATATGCACTGCGATGAGTTAGGTAGCTGTATTTTTGAATCAGATACTGTTGGTGAGGCAGAAAAATTTTCAGTGGAGTAAGGCTGAATTTTTCACAGTAATTGATCAAAAGCGCTTCGGCGCTTTTTTTATCTTTAAGTAAAAAACGATAGAGTGTGTAATAGGTCTCAATCTGTCATAAAAAGTAATATTGTTTAAAATTTACCCGTGTTTATTTTGTAACGAAAGCGATGGAATGACTCTGTTTCGTTGCTAGGATCAGGCAATATATAACGAATTTGAATGATTCAAATGATGATGTATTCATGAATATCGGAATATTCATGCATCTTTGACGTGTCTAATTGTTGAGCACAAAAAACCCATATAAATGGAATTTAGGTGGGACAAATGAATAAAAAGAAAATTGCAAAAACTGAAACAGGAATGAATCCTCCAAAACAATCGCGTACACATCGCCGTGTTATGCAGGTGATTCAAACTGCTGAAAAACTTTTAGTTAAAATGGGCTTAGAGTCAATTTCAATTCCTGAAATTGCCAATGCTTCAAAAATTCCAAGAGCCAGTATTTATCAGTTCTTTCCGACAAAATATGATCTGTTGCATCATATGGCACAGTTGCATTTGCAGAAACTAGTAAGCTTGCTCAAGGAAGCTGGTTTAAACGTCATACGCGAACATCCGCACGAAAGTATGGCGGCTTATGGTCGAATGGTGGCTGCAGCTGTGATTGAAACCACTGCCAAGTTTTATAATGAATCTGCTGTGGCACGATTATTAATATTGTCAGGTCCACTGAACCGACAAGTGTATTTACGTCATCAAATGGAACTCAAACAGTTCAGTCAAGATTTAAGAGATGCACTTAAAGCAATTCGGGTAGATGATTATTTACCGCAACAACCTGACAGTATGTTGATCATTATTGAAATGATCTTTACTTGTATGAAACATGGTTATTACACAGAAGATCGGATTTCTGAACGTATTTGTGAAGAGGCGTATCGTTTGGCGACTGCATATTTAAATGCACTAAAAGAAGATCAATTTTCCCTAAAAGCACAGCGTGCAGCAACGACGCAATCTGAGACAAAAAACCAGTCAAATCAACTATTGTTGACTTACAATTAAGCTTACAATCAGTTGAATTATCATGAAAATCTTGCAGTCGAAATGCAGATAAATATTGCTGAGGTTCAACGTGAAAGCTGTTTTTTTGGATCAATTCTCTCTCGATCAGAATGATTTAGATTTTTCGGGGTGGTATCAAATCTTTGATGAGGTAACATTCTTTGAGCGCACTGATCCAGATCAAGTGCTTGAACGCATTGCGGATGTAGATGTGGTGGTGACCAATAAAGTGGTGATTACGGCAGACATGATGCAAAAACGACCGCAGCTTAAATTAATTTTAATTTCGGCCACAGGCACCAATAATGTCGATTTAATCCAAGCAAAAGCTCAAAACATTGTGGTATGTAACTGTCAGGCATATGGTACTGCCGCTGTAGCTCAACATACCATGATGTTGATGCTCAACTTGGCAACGTCTTTTATTCAATATGATCGTGCAGTTCGTGCGGGTGAATGGAATAAAGCATCACAATTCTGTTTATTAGATTTCCCCATTGCTGAATTGAATGGTAAGACCTTAGGGATTTTGGGCTATGGTGAACTTGGTCAAGCAGTAGCGAAATTGGCTGAAGCCTTTGGTATGAAGGTGATTGTGGCTCATTTACCAGGACGACCTGCAGCCGCTGATCGTGTCAGTTTAGAAAGCTTGCTGCGTCAATCAGACTTTATTAGCTTACATTGTCCATTAACTGAAACAACACGCGACTTAATTGATGCAGAAGCATTTAGTCTAATGAAAGAAAGTGCATATTTAATTAATTGTGCCCGTGGTGGCATTGTGAATGAACAAGCATTGGCGGAAGCATTAATAAATCGGAGAATCGCAGGGGCAGCGACTGATGTATTGAGTATAGAACCGCCTCAGCAAGGCAATGTGTTATTGAATTCGGATATCCCTAATCTCATTATTACACCACACAGTGCATGGGGAAGCGTTGAAGCACGTCAACGCATTGTGCAACAAGTACAGGAAAACGCAGCTGCATTTAAAGCGGGTCAGCCGATCCGTCAAGTCAACTGAAGTTAAGCAATAAAAAAAGGTGCTGTGAGAAGCACCTTTTTTCTTGAAGAGATATAAATAAACTCAACCTAATAAATAAACTCCACTTAGGTTTGAATAAAACGACAGGGTTTAACGTGGGACACCTGCATCACTGTCATCTACAGCTGGACTAGAGGTGGTAGCTCCACTATTAGGTAAAGCAACACTTTGACGCTGAATGGTCGGTTCTGCTTCAGGTGCTTGAGTTTGACTTGCTAGCGTGGTGTTGGCTGATTGCGCAATTTCAAGGTTGACTGAATTTTCTTGAACGGGTAAAGCGACCGATGCAGTAGTTGGAGCCGGGGAGGCTATGACAGCAGGTGCTGTCGTTGGGTTGGGTTGACTCAAACTGCCTCTTTCGATGGGAACACCACCTGCACCGACGAGGTTCTGTTTAGCATGCTGCACAGATTTAACAGTTGTATCCACGCCTTGACGAGCACCGTCACGTAATGCAATCGCTTTTTCATTGGTGAATTCTTTGGTGTTTTGCCAAGCTGAATCGACGGATGGTTTGATTTTAGCAATACCACGCTTGGTCGCATCATCAACGGTGTTGGCTGTATTTTGCAAAGTCTCTTGTGCTTTGACTGCAAGTACTTTGGCTAAATTTGGATTGTCACCGTAAGCAGGATTGTTGCCTGTTAAAGTAGAGTCTTGAGCAAATGTAGTTGCTGAGCTTAGCGTAATACAACTTACCAGCATCGTTTTCATTATGTTCATGAAGGATCCTCTTCTCGGTTCTGTATGGGTGGCGCTGTGACTCAATCGCCTCATCTGTACAAAACTTTTGAATTTTTTATCAGTTTCCAAGCAAACTACATGAGCGATGGGGCTGTTTCAATGTTGAAATGTATCCGTAACGTTGTGCTTCGGCAGTTTTAATGACTAAAGCTACAATTTTTATTCATCTTGTATCGCTTAAAGGCTTTTAGGATACAACACTACATTGTGTGCATTCGATCGTGGACAACAAAATTAAAAGTAAAGTTTATCCTCCGATTCTAAGACAGGTGTTGATCAAACCAATATATTCAACATAAAAAAAGTCTGAGCAAGGATTCATGCTCAGACGCTGTCTATAAGAAATCTAAAAATCAATGCTTCAGATATTGAGTCGGGACTTTTGGTAAAACCACGCTGGATGGGTATTGTGAATTCGAATAGATCGAAATCGATCCCAAAAGCGATGAAGTTAAACTTGGTAATGGGGCAACGCCTTTCCATACATCACTGGAAACCACCGAAATTTGAATACGATGTCCTTTAGGAATAAGCGCAGCAGTTGCTGGAATCTCAACATTGACCAAGACTGGCTTGTTTTTTTCTAAAGGCTCAATATCCGATGCTTTAAATGTATGCCAAGGTTGAATCATTTGTCCTTTGATATAACGAGAACGTGATTCGTCAACTTTACGCATGGACGCTGTGATAATACCCGTGCTTAATGTTTTAGCATTGCCCGTTCTTGGGTCCACATCGGATACACGTACGACTAAACCACTGTCTTTAGAGCTGGATGAAATCCACAAGTCAGCTTGCATCGGCCCATTTAAATAATAGTCTTCAGTTAAAGGTACTGAGTTAAAGACCGAAGCAGGAATATTCGCTAAGTTGCTATTTTCCAGACATGGGAACGGTAGGATAGACGTTGCACCAATGAGAACTTGTTCAACGGTACTTGAGCATAAACCGAAAGTTGGTGCTTGTAATAAGTAGTTTTCACCAGAGCTTGACGTTGGTCGATCTTTTGCAAGGTTTCCACGTGTATTTAAGAATAAACGATCAGGTTCTAATGCTACATGCGGCCAATCCGTACTGACGACATAATCTTCATAACCGTGCACCCATTGTGTGACATTAGGTAGAGTTTCAGCGCCAGTGTTGATGCCTTTTAAATATTGATCAAACCATTGAAGTTGCATTTTGTCTAAACGCGGTACATTACCTTTAGGCAAACTTGGGAAAAGTTGCGCTGCTTGAATATGTGCCCAAGGGCCAATGAAGGTTTTAACAGTTGTATGACCTTTTAATGCTTCATGCCAAAGCGGTTCACTGCGTTGGAACAAATCACGTGTTCCCCCGACAATAAAAGTCGGAACTTCAATATTATTGGCTTGTTCTAACAGCGATCTTTCTTGCCAAAAGTCATTATCAAATGCATCAGCTTTGCCTTTTAGAGCATTGGCAAAAAGCGGTATTTGGAATTCTGTACTGTTAATAATTTTGTCGAGTGCGGTCAGTTTTCCAGTAATCGGGTCTTGCACCAAGGTATCAATCGGTAAAGTACCCAACAGTGTAATTAAACTCATCCAAAGTGGAATGAAGTTCGTATTTAGCTGCCCGCCATTGAAAAGAATATCGCGGTACGCATCACCCATAGGTACGATTGGGAACGCTGCCTTGATTGCTGGATGTTGTGTCGCTGCACCCAGCATCGCAGTGATTCCTAAATAAGAAACGCCATATAAGCCGACATTTCCATCAGAGAAGCTTTGTTTACTTGACCACTCAATAATTTCATATGCATCTTGTTGTTCGACTTTGCCAAAAGCTTCCCACTTGCCTGTAGAGTTACCTGTTCCGCGAACATCTGCAACGACTGTTGCATAGCCACGTTTCACCATTTCAGGGTCTGCACCACCTGCTATTGCTGAAACCTTACCTGCAACCCCTGCGCTATAGGCCGTTTGAATAACAATCACAGGGAATTTTGCATTGATAGGACGACCTGACTCATCCGCAGGGAGCGTGACATAAGTGGCGATTCGCGTTCCATCACGCATGGTAATCCACTGTGCTGGCAAGGTCACCGACTTAGGATATTCAGCAGGTCGATCATACAATTGCCATTGAGCATTGGCATTGGAAAGTAATGGGACTTGAGGTTGACTCGGAGATTGTCTAGTTCCGAGTCGGGTGTTTTTTAATGCAACGGGAGTACCTGGGAGTGTGACATCTGGGGAGGTCACCGGGTCGGGTTGAGGACTTAAATAGCTTAAGTCTGGTGTCACATTTGGAGTTGGATTAATTGTTTTATTCGCTATGCCAATGGTGGTCGCAAGTATCGTGACACCGATGCCAACAGCAGCATAGAAAGAATTTAGCAACTTCATTACATAATTCCTTTTTGTTTTTCATTTTTTTAGTAGTGCTTGAGTGAAGAATGAAATATGCATAAAGCAAAATCGTTCCATTCCTTTTATTTTTATGTCTCCTAATCTGATCAAAAAAGATAATTCAGATTAGGCTTTGATGTTGTATCACTGTTTAGTTTAACTAACAAGTTGGGGTCTTGCTGTTTGTCGGATTGGCAATGATGTTTTGATTAAGTATTTTATTTTTAATATAAAAAAATATTGATTGGGTCAGTTTAAAAAATACAACTGTATATATATTAATCATAATTTAGAAGATATTTCTTCTATCTGATTTCTAAAGAAAAATATAAATTGTGAGCATTTATGCCAATCAGGAGCTTTTATTGAAACTGTAGAAACTCAGCGCTATGTGAGACTTTCACCTTTATGAAAAAATCGTGATTAATCAAATTTTTTTACTTTGATATCTGAAGCAAAACTGATTTAGGCAAAATATGCGTAGCTTTAAATCAAAGTCATTCCTCTAATAGATGATTTATATTTTTCTTAATCAGAGCACCAAGTTGAGGATCAAATCCATCTACCAAGAATCGGCTAATTAATCCTTCTATTAGTGTGTAAATTAATTCGGATAAGTCTTGTCGGCCCATATTCAAGCAATGTGTTGATATTAATTCTTTTATCCATTGCTTATGATTTTGAGCAACTGAGATTATAGATTTATCATCTTGGTTCGATTCAGCAACAGCTCTAACGAATAAGCATCCTTTAAAGGAGTCTTGTTGAAACCACTGCATATGCCAATCAAAAATTTTGTTTATTGCAGCAAGACCTTCTGATTTGCCGATATATTGAAACAAACTCTCTTTAAATTTTTCATCACGAGCTTTGAGAACGGATTCAACCAACTGCATCTTATTTTTGTAGTACGTGTACATCGTGGTTTTCGAACACCCTGATTGATCTCGAATTAAGTCTACACCTACGCCAACAAAGCTATTTTGGTTAAATAGTTTTTCTGCTGTATCAAGAATTTTTAATGCTGATTTTGACATCCTTGCAATCCTGAAAATAAAAATAGTACAGATCTGTACTATTTTTATTTTATCTGTATTATGCTTTCAAAACAATATTAAAAAGGCGATATCAGTATGCTTTCAATTTTTGAAGGAAAAGAAAAACTTACTGCTTTTCCTAAACCGCACGAAATGATTCGAAGCTTTATTGGAGGAACAATTAGTATTTTTTTGCTACTTTTGTTGAGTAAATTATCGGGAAATATTTATATCATGGCGCCTTTTGGCGCAACTTGTGTAATTCTTTATGCAGTATCACAGTCGCCATTAGCTCAACCTAGAAATGTGATTTTCGGTCATTTTATTTCTGCTTTTATCGGTCTATTTTTTCTTAAGTTTTTTCCTGATTCGATTTTGACTATAGCTTTATCAGTCGGGTGTGCGATTGCCTTAATGCAATTTTTTAGATGTGTGCATCCTCCAGCTGGAGCAAATCCATTGGCCATTTTATTAACAGCAGATTCAATCAGCTATGGATGGAATTTCCTCATATTTCCTGTGCTTTTAGGATCTGTGGCTTTAGTATTGATTGCGATGGTTGTGAATAATATTAAACCTAATCATAAATGGCCACTTTACGGTTTAGGTATAATCAAATCCAAGCCATGATTGAAATTTGCATCATTCGATTTTTTAATCTTATGTGAAACTACCTGAGATAGCCTTTCACTCAAACCTATCTTTTGTGAGACTTGGCACTGGTCGAGTCACTTTATACTCCCCACTTATAAAAAAAGCACAGTTGGTTTTAGCCAATTGTGCTGTCCTAGTTTATGAATGATCAGATGAATGGTTTTTAGCGTCTTAGAAATGTTCACACTGTTGAAGATTTTGCGCTTTAAAGTGGTTTTTTAGCGCGTTGAAATTGGCTTGTTTTACTGAATCTTGAATATCAAATATGGTCTGTTTGTTTTCGACATCTGCATCTAAATTTGAATGTGCTGAAATCAGTTTTTCCCCTTGGAAGAACCAGTATTCAGTAGCTTTGCCTGTCTCAAAGTTGCCTGTAAATTCAATGAGGCAGTTGTCTTTTTGTTTAATGAGGCGAGCAATATTGTGTTGAGTTTCAGGTGCAACAGCAATGTTTTTGTGTTGTTCTAATACGATAGGAGCATTGGGGTTGGTTGGAGAAGTTGAACAGGCTGTTAGGGTTAAACAAGTTAAAGTTGAAATAACTAAAGTTTGGATTTTCATCATCGCTCTTATATTTTGATCTGTATGGATTTAAGTATATGAATTTGAAACAAGATTGCCTATAGCCAGATGACAGAGTTTTATAGTAGGACTTAATTTATAAAGTAAGTTATTGAATTATATGAAAACATATTCGATTTTAGATTGTTTTGAGGCGGCGTTTTATCGAAATCATTATGATAATTAATGATTTTATTAAATTCTAATTTATCATTTTCATCGAAAGAAAAGTAATGACTTGGATCAAGAAAAATATTTTCGCTATAGGCTAGAAATAATGTCGTTAATGATTTTTCAATAGAGTCGCTAAGCAAAATAGAATCTAATATTTTTTTTGCATAAGTCCTATCCTCTTTTGTCCAACTAAATAATATAAAGCCTCTACTATCTATTATTAAACTGTTTATAAATAGGTTTTTAATTTCATTGGTACTTGCTAAATCTTGAAGTTTATTTGAATTAAAATCAAACTCTGGGCTAATAAGTGTGCTAGCTAATATTGGTTGAATTTTATTCAAACTTATTATGCAATGATCTAAATGTGTAAATTTTTTATCAACTATATGATTATTTAATAAGGATTTAATTTTTTCAAGAGTGTTTATTGAGTTTTTGTTTTTTGAAATAATTTTATTCAATTCTAACTGTTTAAAAAACTGTATTTCGATATTTTCACCATTATCTATAAAATCTTTCATAGCAAAATATTTTTTTTCAACGGATTTTTTTTTGAATATTTCTAAACACAATGAACGATAGGCCAACATAAATAATTGTTCTGGTGAGCCAGTAAACTCTTTTTTTTCAAAACATTCAAAGAGAATGTTATCGTGAAAGTTACAAAATCCAAAGAAAGTAGAAGCTTGATTAATTCCAATATTTTTTACAGTTGCCTTATTAATTTTAAAGTCAAATTCTATGCTGCAAACATGGTTGTTGTGTGAAATTTTATCTAGAAATAATTTTTTAGAAATTGAGTGAGCATTTTTGATGATTCCCTGACAGGGACTAGCTTCTGAATTAAATAAACATAATTTGAAATTTTGATCTATTTTCTGGAAATTTTTCGCTATTTGAAATTGATTAAGACTACGTTGCTCTTTTCTTTTTAAATGACAATCCCTAAATTTTTTTTCAGAACCACACCAACATAATTCATTAAGACTTTTTTCATCTTTAATGAATGCTTTGATAATATTTAAATTTTGTATCATTTTCATTCTTATAACTCATAAAAAACCCCACTATGTTCTAGCAGGGTTTTGAGCTTATTTCAAATTCAACTTAGTGTTGAAGTACAGAAATATCAGCTACTTTCGTAAACAAATCACGCAGTTGTGCAAGCATCAATAAACGGTTTGATTTAAGCGCAGCGTCATCCGCCATCACCATCACACCGTCAAAGAATGCATCTACAGGCGCACGAAGAGCAGCAAGTGCAGACAACGCAGCAGTGTAGTCTTTCGCAGCAAATAATGGCTCAACCACAGGCGTGATTTTCGCAAGTTCAGCAAACAATGCTTTTTCAGCATCTTCAACCAAGTTAGCTTCAACGACGCTTCCTTCAGGCGTAGCTTCTTTTGCAAGAATGTTGGCAACACGCTTGTTGGCAGCAGCAAGGGCAGCAGCTTCAGGTAATGCACGGAAGTGATTCACTGCATTTACACGTTTGTCAAAATCAAGAGGTGATTTTGGTGATAACGCTTGAACCGCTTGAATCACATCAACCGCAACGCCTTGGTCTTCGTATTTCGCACGGTAACGACCTTCAAGGAATGCAACAGCATCGTTTAAAGTCTTATTGTGATCTTTCAATACATCGCCATACGCAGCAAGTGCAAGTTTGATCAGGTCTTCAATTGATACATCAAGCTCATTTTCAGTCACTAGACGTAAAATACCAATCGCAGAACGACGCAGCGCAAACGGATCTTTAGAACCTGTCGGTGCTTGACCAATACCGAAAATACCCGTCAAGGTATCTAAACGGTCTGCAAGAGCAATCGTTGTACCTGTTTTGGTTTTTGGTAAAACGTCACCAGCGAATTTAGGTAAATACTGCTCACCTAAAGACTCTGCAACTTCGTCATTTTCACCTTCAAGACGTGCGTAGTAAGTACCCGCAATCCCTTGAAGTTCTGGGAATTCACCTACAAGCTCAGAGGTTAAGTCGCATTTTGCAAGCAGGGCAGCTTTTTCAGCATCAGCTGGGTTTGCACCTGTAATTGGCGCTAAAGCAACAGCGAGTTTTGCAATACGTGTCGATTTGTCCCAAAGCGTACCCAATTCTGCTTGGAAGACCATGTTTGCTAATTTCTCTTTACGAGACGCAAGCGGTTGTTTTTGGTCTTGTAAGAAGAAGAATTCAGCATCAGACAAACGTGGACGAACAACCTTCTCGTTACCTTCAATAATTTGTGTCGGGTCTTTCGACTCAATATTTGAGACAGTAATGAAGTATGGTTGAAGTTTATTGTCAGCATTCACTAAGCAGAAGTACTTTTGGTTGTCCTGCATCGTCGTTATCAATGCTTCTTGAGGAACCGCAAGGAAGCGTTCTTCAAAGCTTGCACGAAGCGCAACAGGCCATTCTACAAGTGCTGTGACTTCGTCACGTAGATCCGCAGGCACAATCGCAATCGCATTTACTTCATCAGCCAATGCTTTGACTTGACCGTCGATGATTGCTTGACGTTCTTCAAAAGATGCCACAACGTGAGCAGCTTTTAACTTCGCAAGATATTCATCCGCATGAGTCAACGTGATTGCTTCAGGTGCATGGAAACGATGACCGAATGTCACGTTACCTGCTTTGTGATCTTGAATGGTTGCATCAACAACGTCGTTGTCTTTTAACAACACAACCCATTTTACAGGACGTACAAATTCAGTACGGCTTGCCGCAGAACGCATGCGTTTTGCAATTGGAAGGTTGTCTAAAGCGGTTTGTAAAATTTGCGGTAAAAGAGCATCAAGACTTTGACCTTTCACATCTTTCAAATAACAAACTTTTTCAACTTTACCTGCTTGGAAAGTCGAGATTTGATCAACCGTGATGCCTTGACCACGCATAAAGCCTTCAAGCGCTTTAGTTGGGTTACCTTCAGCATCAAATGCAGCTTGTTTCGCAGGGCCATCAAAACGTTTTTGAGTATCCGCTTGCGCGCCATCAACGTTGACAATTTTAAGTGCAAGACGACGTGGTGCTGCATATGCTTCGATAGAATCAAAAGCCAAGCCTGCATCTTTTAAGCCTTTTACGGTTTCAGCTTGTAGTGCATCACGTAATTTTTTAAGGCTTTTTGGTGGAAGTTCTTCACAACCTAATTCGAACAAAACGGTATGTTTAGACATTATTTGCTCTCCTCAGATTTTGCTTCTGCTTCAACTTGTGCCTTTAACTGTGCCAATACCTCATCACGTAATGCTGGTTCTGCCATTGGGAAACCAAGTTCCGCACGTGCAGCCACATAAGCATTTGCAATTGAACGCGCCAATGTACGTACACGTAAAATATAACGCTGACGTTCAGTCACAGAAATCGCACCACGCGCATCGAGTAAGTTAAAGCTATGCGACGCTTTAACCACTTGCTCATACGCAGGAAGTGGAAGTTTTGCTTCGATTAAACGTGTTGCTTCAGTTTCATAGAAGTCGAAGAGTTCAAACAGTTTATCAACAGGTGCGTATTCAAAATTATAAGTGGATTGTTCAACTTCATTTTGATGGAATACATCACCATAAGTCACTGTACCAAACTGACCTTTAGTCCAAACCAAATCGTAAACTGAGTCTACACCTTGCAAGTACATTGCAAGACGCTCTAAGCCGTAAGTGATTTCTCCAGTAACAGGGTAGCACTCAACACCACCGACTTGTTGGAAGTAAGTGAACTGAGTCACTTCCATGCCGTTTAACCATACTTCCCAGCCTAAGCCCCACGCGCCAAGCGTTGGAGATTCCCAGTTGTCTTCTACGAAACGAATATCGTGTACCAAGGGATCAATTCCGATCGCTTTAAGCGAGTCAAGATACAACTGTTGGATGTTGTCTGGGTTTGGCTTAAGTACCACTTGGAATTGGTAGTAATGTTGCAAACGGTTTGGGTTTTCACCATAACGACCATCTTTCGGACGACGTGAAGGTTGAACGTATGCAGCGTTCCAAGTTTCAGGCCCTAATGCGCGTAGGAAAGTTGCAGTGTGGAATGTACCTGCACCCATTTCCATGTCGTAAGGCTGTAACACGACGCAGCCTTGCTCCGCCCAGTAGTTTTGTAAGGCAAGAATTAAGCCTTGGAAAGTATCAATATGCGATATGGCGCGACTCATGGTCATCCACTTAAAATTAGAGAAAAATTGCGCTCAATTATAAGGACTTTAGCAGGGAGTGGCAAAGGTTAGTCCATAAATTTGTGCGGCCAACTCAATTGCTAAAAAGTTTGCATACTTGGAGCAGAACGACATTTGTAGTGTTCTTTCCTAGATGTCGAAGTTTTTAATCAGATGGCAGGAAATAAACCTCAGTTGATTTCATTTTTACTTTAACTTTTGGCGTCTCATTGGGAATATTCCATCGGAGATAATGAATAAATCTTTGAATCTCTGTATCACTATGTTATAAATGTTATGTTATAACATTTCAAATGTAATGTATTGTCATAATAAGAGATGATCTCCATGAAAAACCAATTACCAAAGATCAGCATTTTGCTTTCAGCTATTTTACTGACAGCATGTGGTGGTAGTGATAACAACAAATCAAATCAGAATAATCCGCCTGAAAAACCAACAACTGTGGTAAATCAAGAGGGGAGACTTTTGATCATCAATGATCAAGTCGATCGACCAGAATTGAGTTTATTCGATTTAGAACAGCAAAAAGTCATCGATATTAAACAACTGAAGACGATGCCATTTGCGTTACATAGCAGTCCAAGTACACGTTATGGCATCTTGATGGATCGAGTTGGTGGCACTGTTAATTTTTATGACAGCGGTTTAAGTGATAAGGGAACTGCTGCGCCTCAGTTATTGAACTTCCAACTCAATGGTGCTGCACCTACGCATTATCGGAATTTTAATGGGCAGGCTGCTATTTTTTATGATGGTAGCGAGACTGAAACATCAAAATTTGATGTATTTACAGATGCAGGAATCGCTTCAAAAAATGTGGCATCGCAAAAGCTGCCATTTAAACATCATGGCGTAGCTGAACCGTTGGGTGAGTATGTATTGAGTTCATATTCAGGATCAGGCGAAACATTAGCAAGTGTGGTGAGAAATTACGAACTGCATGGTGATCATTTCCATGGTCAAAATAATTTACAAAATACGTGTCCAGGTTTGCACGGTGCTTCATCGGTTAAAGGTTATAGTGCATTTGGCTGTGAAGATGGCGTATTGCTTGTCGAGCATGGTGTTGCAGGTCTTTTTAAAGACTCGAAGATTAAGTTGGACGTTCGTATTGGTACAGTCGTTGGCCAAGCTAATGCAAAAGAGCTAGTTGGATTGGCGTCCGCTACACCTGATTTATTCATTATCAATGGTGCAAATAAGCTGATTCAACAAATTCCATGGACTGAGAAAGATACCAATGTGAAACGTCTTCAGCAGACGTATAGCCAATCTGGCGATTATTTCGTGATACTCGATTCATTGGGGCAATTGGTGATTTTAGATACTGAGTCTTGGACAGTGAAACATCGTATTCAAGTGATTGAGCAAGGTTCAGAAGCAATCGCGAAGGCAGTGCTGATTGCGCATGGTCAGCAAGATCGTGTTTTCATCAATAATGTGGTGACGAAACAGATTCATGAGATTGATCTTAAATCCGCCAAGATTGAACGCAGTTTCAAGCTAGATGCCGTACCACAAAAATTCACTTGGTTGGGTGTTGCAAAATAAATAAAAGACTGGCTTTGAATCGACAAGAAAAAAGCACGATATCGTGCTTTTTTCTTTTTGAACATTTTTTAAATTAGCTAAAGAACCAATAGATAAATAGTGACACAATGAAAATACACATTATATTCAGGACGAATCCGACTTTCATCATTTCAGACTGTTGAATATGTCCGGTACCAAATACGATGGCATTTGGTGGTGTCGCAACAGGAAGCATAAATGCACAAGAAGCACCAATGCCGATCACAATAACTAAAATTTCCTTAGGCATGCCCATTTGATCTGCAATCGCTGCAAAGACTGGTACTAACAGTGCAGCAGATGCAGTGTTACTGGTGAATTCAGTCAAGAAGATAATGAACGTAGCAACGACGAAAATAATGAGGAGTGGGGAGGCATCACCAAAGGCATTGGCTAGGGTTTGACCAAGCACCAATGAACTGCCTGAATCTTTTAAAATTGCACTGAGGGTTAAACCACCGCCAAATAAAAATAAAACGCCCCAATCCGTATTTTCAGCGACTTGTTTCCATGTTGCAGTACCGATAATCACGACCAAGCATGCTGCTAACACAGCAATCCAGGTATCAGGTTGAGTGATACCAAAAGTATCGGTGAGCTTTTTACTGAAGATCCAAGCGATAGCTGTGCAGACAAACAATATCATTGTTGCAATTCGAGTGCCTGTCCAAGGGATATCTTCAGTCACAAATTGGACTTTATGGTTGAGCTTAGGTCTAAGTACCAGATAGAGACTCAAGAGCATGGCAGGTAAAATGAGCAGCATCATCGGTAAACCGATTTTCATCCAATCTGCAAAATCATAGTCTAAAGCCTTAGCCGCGATTGCATTTGGTGGAGAGCCAACCATGGTCCCTAAGCCACCAATACTTGCAGAATAGGCAATACCTAACAGGATAAAAACAAATGTTTTTCGATCTCGACTGACATCTAAATGTGAAAGTAAACCAAGGGCAAGTGGAAGCATCATTGCTGCAGTCGCCGTATTTGAAATCCACATAGATAAAAGTGCTGTTACAGCAAAAATCGCTATTACAGAGATGCCGAGATGACCACCAGACATAGAGATGATCCACATCGCAATTTTTTTATCGAGCTTTTGAATATGCAGCGCGGTCGCTAATGCGAAGCCACCAAAAAATAAAAAAATCACAGGATCTGCAAATGTAGCTAATGCCGCTTGTGTTGTGATTGGTATAAGCTCATCGCCTTTAGCCATAGGCATCGCGAGAAGAACCGCGAGTACGGGTACCAATAGGGCGGTAATCGTGATATGGATGGCCTCAGTCAGCCATAGAATGCCGATAAAGCAAAGTAATGCCAACCCTTTATTGGCGTTTTCATCATAGGGTAAGACTTGATAGAGCCCATAAGAAATAAAAGCGGCGATCAGTATCAACCCCCAACCTTTGATCAGCCCTTTTGGCATCATGTTGGTTGGGGTCGCGAGTTGTTCCGTCATATTCGCTCCTTTTGAATGTCGCTATAGGTTTTATAGTTGCATGTATTAAACTTCTTAATTCTGAAGAATGAATATCCTTATCACTTTTCAAAATATACTATTTAAACAATGAAATCGATTGTTCTAATAAATTATAGCTTTGCCACAGGGCTTGAATGCCGAGCAAAAGTAATAGGATCAATACTGTATTTTTAAAAAACTGTTGAGAGATATGTTGCCTGATCCATCCTCCGATCCATACCCCAAATATTGCAAAAACACAGATCAACATGACTAAAAGTTGTTGATGCTCATCAATATTGACCAAAATTGGGTAAAGTAGAAGGAGTTGTATCAATTTGCTGGCGATAAAGCTTAAATTACTCACGATCACAATATCGGTTTTACTCAGCTGACAGCTGAGTAAATACATTATTAGAAATGGTGCCATTGCATTGGTAGCACCACCGATAATGCCTGCTAACAGACCGAATATCAGCATATTGAGCATTGACGGGCTGACGGTGAATGAATGTTGTCGTAATTGATCAATCACATACAGTACCATCACCATGCCAAGTAAAAGCTTTAAATAACCTTCATTGAGCCACAATAAAAGTTTCACCCCAAGCAGACTGCCAACTAAGCTACTTAGAATAAGGGGGGAAAATCTTATGCTGTAGTGTTGAATGCTCTGACATATTGAATACTGAGGGTGGGCAGTTAACAGAATTAAATTTAAAATGAGGCAGGGAAGAATGACCAAAGTGACAGCGAGGCTGAGCGGGAGTTGAGTAGAGAGTACAGCGGTACTCATCATGGGAAAGCCGAAACCGCTCAGGCCATGTAATAATGCGGCCAGTGCGCATAGCCACAATACCATCCACTCCGACTGTGCCATTGATTGTCCATATTTATTGTTTTGTTCAAGTTAGCGCTATTTTGAGAAAGATGCAAAATGAGAATAAAAAAAACACGATAATTGGGGGAAATTATCGTGTTGAAAAACTCACCCGAGGTTGTGTGGGTGATTGAGGGTAAACTCAAGTTAAAGCGGAGATCTGTCCTGATGTACAGTGCGCATTGGACGATCATAAGTATTTGAATGTTCGTGCTGAACTTTATTTTTTGGCATCACTAACCAAAGCACTAAGTACACTAAAATTCCTGGAAATGCAGCGCTCATCACTGACACTAGAACAAAAATAATTCGTAATAAATTCGCATTCCAACCAAAACGTTCAGCAATACCGCCCATCACACCAGCAATCATGTTAGAGCGGTTTGAGCGATATAAACCAACATTGGCCATTGAGTTCTCCTTTAGAACCTAAAATAGTCATGAAATAGACTTCGCAATTTTTCTTTAACGTTTGTCTATACATTTTATATGGAGAATAATTTTTAGTTTTAAAGGAGATTATTCAAAAAATATCGTAATTTTATGTAATGAAAAAGATAAAACCTTGATGTGGTATAGGTTCTGCATAAATAGTCAGATCAGTCTAATACTTGTATACCCCTATTTTATAAGGATAATATTTTTATACATCGCAATTTATGAAATGGCTCAAGATATAAAATGATGAATTTAAATTTTAAAGTTCATTCAATCTCAATGTTCAGCATTATCGCCATCATGAATATTGCACTTGCGGCATGTAGCCAGAATGAATCGCCACATATTGAACACATCAACCAAATTCAGGAGTCGCATACACCTGAGTCTTCTAACTCATTAACGAATGTCGCAGGTAAGGCACGGCCTCCAGTTCAAGAGAATGCGGATACAACACCGCAGTCTGTTGCTAAAGAATGGCAGAAATTTGTAGGTCGCTACCAAACCACCATGCAATGTGATGATGGCTTTGCTCGTTGTGATAAGGGTGAAGCTGAGTTTATTATCAATTTATTGGCTGATGGCACAGCTCATCGTATTTTTATGCATCGTGGTAAGGTTGAATTTACAACGCAACGTCAATATCGCCAAGATCGTTGGTTGTATGATCCGCATCACCATCAAATCATTATTTTGAGAGAGAGTGGGGTTCAGTTTTTTTACGATTTGGATGAGCAGGGTAATATGGTCATGGATCTTGATAAAATTGCCAATGCAACGGAAGTGAACCAAACTTTCTTTAAAGACAATCCGCTTCCGTCACGTGCATATACTTTGCAACGTCAAAAGCTTTGAAGATATAAGAATTGATCCTCTATGAGGGTAGCTTGTATTATATTGCAGGCAATAAAAAAGCCTTTCAAGATGAAAGGCTTTTTTAAGAATCTGGTGGGTCGTCCGCGACTCGAACGCGGGACCAACGGATTAAAAGTCCGCTGCTCTACCAACTGAGCTAACGACCCATAGGGGTTTCAAAATAAGTGGTGGGTCGTCCGCGACTCGAACGCGGGACCAACGGATTAAAAGTCCGCTGCTCTACCAACTGAGCTAACGACCCATCTCGTTTTGATGTTGCGTATTTTAGCAAGTTATTTGAGTAGCGCAAGTAAAAAATATAAAACTTTGTTACGTTTGGCTAGAAATGACACAATTTCGTGTTTTCTAGCCAAAAAACAATCGATTTTAGCTTAAAAACGATATTTATACTGTTCAATATTTTTCAGAATCTCTTCATTTAAATCGCAATATGCATCTTCATTTGGTAATAAAACCAAAATACGATCTGAAGTTTTGTCTGGAAAATAAGCTTCTTCCTTTAACTTACTCTTTTGATATTTAAATGTTCCTGTAGTTTCGAGTGTTTTCTGTACACGTAAGAACACTGGAACTGCATAGCTAGGCAAAGACTTCTTAAAGAACTGAGCCATATCGGATAAATCTTGCTCATTTAGTTCAGCACCTTCTGCTAAAGTGATGGCTGCCATACCTGCACGACCGTTAGTATTTGGAATCTCAACGCCGTATACCACTGCTTCTGTGATCTTTTCATAATCACTACAAATATTTTCAACCTCAGTTGTAGAGACATTCTCACCTTTCCAGCGGAAGGTATCACCGAGACGGTCAACAAATTGAGCATGGCGGCACCCGATATCTCGCACAAGGTCACCCGTGATGAAATAAGAATCTCCTTTGGTAAAAACATCATGCATGATCGAGGATTTATTCTTTTCTGGATCGGTATAACCATCAAATGGCGAGCGATTGGTAATTTTACCAATCAATAAGCCTGTTTCACCTTTTTTGACTTTAATACAATGACCTTTTGCATCGCGAATAGGAGCTTCTTTTTCCTTGTCATATTGGATAATGGCATAAGGAATAGGAGAGAAACCTACGGTGTTGTCGAAGTTTAAAATATTGGAAAAGCCGACATTGCCTTCACTTGAAGCATAAAGTTCGAGTACTTCTTCAATGCCAAAGCGATTTTTAAATTTATCCCAAATATTTGGACGCATGCCGTTACCAATCATCTTGGTGACGCGATGATTGCGATCTTGGTGTGATTCAGGTGCATCTAGAAGATAGCGACATAGCTCACCAACATAACCAATTGCTGATGCATTAAATTTTTGAACATCTTTCCAAAAAGAAGAGGTTGAGAACTTACGACGAATCGCTAGTGTCGAACTACCAGCAATTACACCACACCAGCACACTACCATGCCTGTAGCATGATAAAGCGGTAAAGTGACATACATAACGTCATCTTTATTTAGATTGAGGACATGACCATATGTGCCATACGCTAACATCCAACGACTATTGGTAAAGACTACGGCTTTTGGTAAACCTGTTGTGCCAGACGTATAGATGTAGAATAATCCGTCAGCACCAGTCACCTTATGTGTTTCAGCTAGATTATCTTTAGATTCAGATAAAATTTCTTGTGCAAGATTATGATAGCCTTCAGGTGCTTGACCAGCATTTTGGCGTGTATTTTGATCAGCCAGCCAATAGAGCTTATCTTTTGCGACAGTCAGTTGTTCGCGTACTTCATCTACAGCTTCACGGCATTCTTCACCGACAATTACGCCGATTGGTTTAACCAAATTAATACTATGGGTAAGTACCTTACCTGTTTGAGACGTATTGACGAGCGCTGAAACAACCCCAATTTTTGCAAGACCAATGACGGTGGCAATAAGTTCACTACGGTTTTCAACAATAACCGCAATCACATCACCTTTTTTTGCACCCTTAGTGATGTAGTAGTGTGCAATTTGGTTTGCCCAATCATTTAGTTGTTGGTAGGTATATTTCTGATCTTCACATAACAGCGCAATACCTTGAGGATTTTTTTGCGCTGCACGCTCAAAAGCGAGGGCAAGACCTGCTGGCGTTTTAGGAGTACGTAAATAAGCCTGTTTGAGCCCGACAAGAATATTTGGCAACTTCGTGACCAAATGTGGGAGTCGTGCTGCTACGTCTTTGATTCCAATGAGATCGTTTTGATAAGTCTGGCTCATACTGGTCCTATTTTTTGTGATATTCCGTTTAGTCTTTAATTTTTCGCAAGTTTTTTACTTGGTTTTGTCACTGAATATCTTATCCATTTTGAAAAATTGATCAATTCTGAACAGGATTTTTCAGTCAAAACTTTAAAGACCATAACAAAAAAACCTAGCCACCGTAATGACTAGGTTTGTCAAAAGCTAATGTAGTTTAAGCAAATTACTCAGCTGATGGGGTTGCTTTTTTTGGTGGGCGACCACGAGGGCGACGCGGACGAACAGGTTTGTCTTCTTCCTGCTGTTCTGCATCATCCTTATCTGCTTCAGCTTGTGCAGATTTATCCTCAGCACTTACGGCAACTTCCGCCACTTCAACTTTCGCAGTTTCTGCTTCTGTAGACGCAACTTCAGTTGATTCTGAAGATTTTTCTTCAGGTTGCTGTTGTGAAGAAGTTTGAACTTTTTCTTCAGTCTTCACTTCAGATTGAGTCACTTCAGCTGTCTGTGTTGCTGTTTCTTGATGTGCAACTTCAGATGTTGCATCAGCTGCTTGTGGAGCATCCGTAACAGGTGCTTCAACTTTCACGGCTTCTTGTGCTGCAACTTCTTCAAGGCGCGCTTGTTTTGCTTGCTCTGCTGCAAGTTTTGCAAGACGACGACGCTCACGTGGATCGTTTGCAACACGCTTATCAGACACTGGTTTTGGAGGTGTTAAGTCCAACACAGGTGCAGGCTCTTTTTCAGCTGGAGCTTGTTGAACAGCGACATCACGTGTTACTGGTTTTTTCTCAGTAGCAGGTTCAGCAGATTGAGTATTTAAACTCGCTGCATACTGTTCAGTGAACTTTTGCAATGCGCGATTGAAGGTTGGAATTAATCCAAACTGCTCAATCAATACAGAGCAATCCGCACCATAAACATGTTGAATTAAGCTTAAAACCGTATGTTGTGCTAAAGCTGGCACTTGTGAAGGGCGAAGCTTCGGCGCATCTGATTTTGCTTTCTGGTCATGTTGATGCTTGTTACGACGACGTTGACGTGGGTCGTTACTTGCACGTTGTGGTGCTTGTTGAGGTTTAACCTCAGCTTCAATGACAGGTTCATCAACCGTAATTTCCACTTGAGGTGCTGACACTTCAGCGTCTGTCACAACAGGTGCTGGAGCAGTTGCTACAGGTGCTGCTACTTCAGGCGTTAATGCAACAATCTCACTTTGTGCTTGATCAACATTAACCACTAACGCTGTTTTAAGCTCATCATTACGAGGTACATCAATTAAATCAACTTTAACTTGAGCTTCTGGAGCAACAGGTGCTGAAGATTGCTCTTGATTTAATACACTTTGATCGCGGTGACGATTTGGACGTTGTGGACGTTGTGCATTACGGTCTCGACGTGGCACAGCTTGTTCAGTTTGTGCTTCGAAAGCTGTCTCGTTTTGTTGAGGGCGCTTTTGATGACGTTTCTGATCACGCTGTTCTTGGCGTTGCTCATGACGGTTTTCATTGCGTGACTCATGACGATTGTCTTGACGTTGTTCATGGCGAGGTGCCTGTACAACTTCTTCAATCACATGTTGATCTGCGTTAACTTCGCGTGTGTCACGTTGCTTATTGCGATTTTTCTTGTTATGACGTTGTGGACGCTCGTCTTTTTCAGCTTGACGTTCTTGGTCGCGTGTATCATTTTTCGCAACAGGCGTATGTGAAATATACGCATTTGTTTCAAGTGGTGCAGATGCTTCAATTGCCACAGGTGTTACAGGTGCAATTTGACCGAATTGCCCACGACTTACGGCACCACCGTTCACCATTTGTTCAATTGCAGCCGCTGCAGAGTTAGCCGTACGCGATTGATCAATCGTACTTGCTTGTTTTTGAACAAACAGATTTTCTAACCATGCGCATGGGCTAGTTGCTGGAGCAGCTACTGCTGGGGCAGTTTTTTGCGCTACCGCAGGTTGTGTAGCATTTTGGTTATTTTTATGACGCTTATTGCCTTTTTCCTGCGTTACAGGGGCATGCGTATGTGGAGCTGCATGCTCTTCTTCTAAGTGCCATTCTGAAGACTCATAACCCAACTCTTTTTCACTTGAACGAGTCGCTTCAGTACGTTCATAGCTGGTTGGTGCAAAGCCTTCAGGATTATACGAGATTTCGTAATGTGGCGTTTCTAAATGCGGGTGTGGGAGTACAGTCACACGTACATTTGAAGTTTGCTCCAAATATACGAGGCTATGACGTTTTTCATTGAGAAGGAATGCTGCAATTTCAACAGGAACTTCTACTTGAACTTCACCTTGACGCTCACGAAGTGCAATTTCTTCAACTTTACGCATGATTGAAAGTGAAAGAGAACGCAAGTCACGAACCATACCTGTGCCATGACAACGTGGACATACATAGCCAGTCGCTTCTTCTAAAGAAGGGCGTAAACGTTGGCGACTCATTTCCATTAAGCCGAAACGAGACAATTGACCGAACTGGATACGTGCACGATCACTTTGAGTTGATTCACGCAGTTTCGCTTCAACCATACGTTGATTGCGTTCTTTGGTCATATCAATGAAGTCAATCACGACCAGACCACCGATATCACGTAAGCGAAGTTGGCGAGCGATCTCTTCTGCTGCTTCTAAGTTAGTACTAAGCGCAGTTTCCTCTACATCGTGACCACGAGTAGATTTTGCAGAGTTAATATCGATCGAAACCAATGCTTCTGTTTGGTCAATGACAATTGAACCACCAGAAGGAAGCTTAACTTCACGCTCGTAAGCTGTTTGAATTTGACTTTCGATACCAAAATGAGCAAATAAAGGCTCATTCAAAGTATATGTTTTTAACTTGTCTAATTGGTTCGGCATCACGGCTTTAACAAAGTTATAGGCTTCGTTATAAGCTTGTTCAGAATCAATTAAAATTTCTGCAACATCATCACGTAAATAGTCGCGAATTGCACGAGTAACTACACCAGCTTCCTGATGAACCAACATTGGAGACGGGCCAGAATTTGCTGTACTTTGGATGCGTGCCCAAAGATCGAGAAGGTGCTGAAGATCAAGTTGAAGCTCTTCTTGTGAGCGACCAATCCCTGCAGTACGTACAATCACGCTCATACCACGAGGTACATTTAAAGAGGCCAACATTTCTTTCAATTCTTCACGAACTGAACCAGAAATTTGACGACTAATACCACCACCTTTCGGGTTGTTTGGCATTAAGACCAAGTAACGACCCGCAAGGGAAATGAAAGTTGAGAGAGCAGCGCCTTTGTTGCCACGTTCCTCTTTTTCAACTTGAACTAAAAGCTCAGTACCTTCAGTGATTAACTCACGAATGTTTGAAGTTTGACGAGGGTCAGCTTTGTAATATGAGTTTGCGATTTCACGCATTGAAAGAAAGCCTTGACGGCCTGCACCATATTCTACAAAAACAGCTTCAAGAGATGGCTCAACGCGAGTCACATGACCTTTGTAGATATTGGCTTTCTTTTGTTCACGAGTACGATTTTCTAAATCGAAATCGTAAAGACGGTGACCAGTGATGAGTGCAACGCGAACTTCTTCGGCATGTGTTGCATTGATCAACATACGTTTCATGGGTGTAACACCTAATAGTGATACACAAGCAAAAACATCGCGATTTACGTAGCGAACATCAACCCGCATGGATCAATTCCTAGATCACCATAATCAGTTTGATCTAAGTGTATTACCGGCCTTTATTGATGGGCTTCGGTATTTTGATTCACGTATTGATGATGGCAATACGGCTTTAATCCTGTCACTGATTAAAGAAGCCTGAACATTCACTGGCGGACTAACGGTGCATTGGATGTTCGTTACTTTCACTGTCACATTGCTCGAAGATCATCTCTTCAATTTTTTGATAGAGTGTCTTGATACGGAATTATCGTCGTATCTTTACAAATTGTGCAGATCCAATGCATCTAACGTTATAGCCTGAATGAG
The DNA here is from genome assembly GCF_056783995.1 of Acinetobacter sp. ANC_7588. Classification (NCBI taxonomy): domain Bacteria; kingdom Pseudomonadati; phylum Pseudomonadota; class Gammaproteobacteria; order Moraxellales; family Moraxellaceae; genus Acinetobacter; species Acinetobacter sp. ANC_7588. The sequence continues at coordinate 129,724 of NZ_JBWYIU010000008.1, forward strand.
AAATCAGGTTGCGACTATTCTGATGTGTATCAGTTAACGTTTAAAAACCAACATAATTGTTGGCGACATATTTTTTTAAACAAACTGATTTATGTGCAAAAGCACAATTAAACGCAACAGTTTGTCTTTTTGCCGATATAATAAGCCTTCGGCGTTGGCATATTCTTTTGGGACCATTCCGAGTTTATGCTAAACAAAAATTTAGTTTGAATTTCAAAATTTTGAAATCTCTAAACAAATGTTCACTTACGGCGGTATCCGTGCGCTGACTATAGCAAACCTTAGATCATCTGCCTATGGGCTACACAGACATTTCTAGTCAATTGGGTAGTCTAAATGATCAGTTTTTAATCGAATTTAGTATTTTTTTAGGTCAACGTAACTGTATGAATTCTACGCAAGAATGGCAAAGCGTCACTTGGTTTGAAGTGGATGAGCACCAATTGGGGCAACGCATCGACAATTTTCTATTCGCTCGTCTTAAAGGAGTACCGAAAAGTCGAATCTATCGTTTAATTCGTGAAGGTCAGGTGCGGGTCAACAAAAAGCGTGTGAAAGCGGAAACCAAATTAAATATTGGTGATCAAATCCGTGTTGCACCGATTCGTTATGAACAAAAAGATGAATCTCAAGCTCCAGTATCAGACAAAGTCGCGCAGGGCTTGTTAAGCCGTGTGGTTTATGAAGATGAAGGTCTTTTAGTGGTGAACAAACCTTCTGGGATTGCGGTGCACGGTGGAAGTGGTGTGGCGTATGGCTTAATTGAAGGCTTACGCGCAGCGACAGAGAAAAAATATTTAGAACTGATCCATCGTATTGACCGAGATACTTCAGGCTTGGTGATGATTTCTAAAAAGCGTAGCGTATTAAAAACACTTCAAGATATGCTTCGTGAACACAAGATTCAAAAAACTTATGCTGCTGTGGTGAAAGGCCAAGTAACACTAGATTCCCAATTAATCGATGCACCATTACATCGCTATGAGTTAGCCAATGGTGAACGTCGAGTGCGTGTATCTAAAGAAGGAAAGCCTTCAAAAACCCAATGGAAGGTAGCAGAACGCTTTATGCATGCATCACTCGTGTATGCATCACCGCTTTCTGGTCGTACACATCAAATTCGCGTACATGGACTCAGTATTGGTCATCCCTTGGTGGGTGATGAAAAGTACGGGCATGAGACGGAATATCGTGGACCTAAACCACGTCGTTTATGTTTACACGCAATGCGCTTAGAGATTCCTGGATATCCAGTAATTGAAGCACCATTGCCTGAGGATATGCAAAGCCTGGTTGCACAACTTCGCGCACAAAAAGCGGATAAACCTGTAGTGCAGTCTCAACAAGACTGATTGCGTCTCAGTGGTTGTGTAAGGATTGAATCATTGTGTCATGACGAGGTCATGCAACGATGAGATCTTAATATGTCAATATGATATTTAAATGGCATCTACCCGATCAAAATTAGGATACAAAATATGACATCAGCGGTAAAACTCATTATTTTTGATTGGGATGGCACCTTATTTGATTCAGTGGGTCAAATTGTTGAAAGTTTAAAATTTGCCGCCAAACAATTTAATCAACCTTTGACTGATGAGGATGCTAAAAGCATTATTGGCTTAGGATTACCTGAAGTAGCGCAGGTTTTATTTCCTCAGGTTCCTGATTTACACGAGGCAATTTTACAGTCTTATTCAGCGCATTATGTTGAGCACTCGAAACATGATCGTTGGTTTGATGGTGTGGCTGAAATGTTGCATGATCTCAAAGAGTCAGGTATTCATTTGGCTGTTGCGACAGGAAAAAGTCGTAAGGGGCTAGATCGAGTACTGGGGCAAACTCAGAGTGTGAGTTTGTTTTCAGCGACACGTGCAGCCAGTGAAACAAAATCAAAACCAGATCCGTTGATGTTGGCTGAAATTTTAGCCGAAACTGGTTTTAATGCAGATCAAGCGATAATGGTAGGAGATACTTCATACGATCTTGAAATGGCATTGAATATTCGTATGCCAAGTGTAGGGGTGACGTATGGCGTTCATGTACCTGAGGTACTACAGCAATATCATCCACTTGCGGTCGTGGATTCCATTGATGAATTACATCAACTTTTAAAAAATTTGATTAATCAGTCAGTTGCTTGCTAAATCACATCGATAAAAAACCCGCTCAATTCAGCGGGTTTTTTATTCACGTTGAACTTTGATTAAAGTCTAAATAAAAGACTTTTGAAAGTAACTCCATAAATTTTTGCACAGCAATACCAGTGGCATTCTTGCGATAACTTACAAAGAGATCAAGCGAAGGTAGCTCTACATCGAGTGGACGAGTCACACTATTTTCCAAGAGAAGTGGCATAATATAGCCAGGAAGAATCGTACACCCTAAGCCAATACCAATAGAGTTAATGTTAAACAAGATATTGTCAGCTTTTTGAACAATTTTAAAAGAAACGCCATTTTGTTCAGCAAAGCCTAAAATGGTGTCATGCAGGGTCTTAGATTGCTCATCTGAAGGGATCACAAAATCAATGCCATCAAGCGCTTTTACAGGAATACGATCGTACTTTGCCAAAGGGTGATCTTTAGGCAGAATAAAAACTAAAGGCTCACGGAGTACAAAGCGACTCTCGATCTCTTCAGAATCTAAACGTTGACGAGTAAAAGTAATGTCCAATTCACCTTTCTTTATGCCTTTGAATTGCTCAATATTATTTAAGCTTTGTAATTCAATTTTTAATTCGGGATTTTGAACACGTAAGTTAGGTAATACATAAGGAAAGATTTTCATTTCTGCAACTGGCACAAAACCAATGCGTAGCATTTTTTGTTTTGCTTTAGACACTTGGCGCGCCATATTAATTGCTTTTTCTGCTTGAGCAATGGTGAGTCTCGCCTGTTCCAGAAACACAGCGCCTTCTTCGGTCAATTCAACTTTTCGTTTGGTTCGATTTAGTAAACGCACACCAACATCTTCTTCTAAATCTTTGATTTGTTGGCTGAGTGAAGGCTGTGCTGTGTAGAGCTTAAGTGCAGCTTTGCTAAAATTAAGCTCTTCTGCAACTGTAATAAAATAGCGCAAATGCCGTAATTCCATATAGCCTTCCAGAGAATAATCTAAAAAATGTCTTAATGTTGCTAAAGATGAGTATAAGTGAAATTGATCAATAAGTAGATGTATTTTGGTATTTAGTTAGTGAATGAAGCATTTTTTTGTATTTTAAAATTTACATGCATTTAATTTCTTACTTAGATAGAAATTTTAGATTTCAAGATCGAACTCTCATCGTGAATGAGTGACTGATTTGTATAGGTTTAGAAAAGATTGTATCTATTAAAGTTGAAACCAATTGTTTCGGCTTTAAGTCTATGAAAAATAATAATGTAGAGAAAAGTACGTTGAAGCTTTGGGAGATCAGTTGTTCAGCGTTAAGTCACATCCTAAACAAAATTTAACTTCCTCTATTTAAGATTTCTGTGGGTGATTAAAAAAACATCAAAAATCAGAAAAAAACAACAAAATCATAAACAAAAAGAAAGTCTGAGTTGTATATGATGAATAATAGAGGGATGATTGGTGTTCTATTTCACAATTTATTGATGAAATTATAACCACTTCATGGGAATTGAGATTGATGTTGTCTTAAATGAAACACGAACAGTGTATCTTTTAAAAACATAATTTAAAAATGCGAATAGATGATGAACATAATCTATTTATATAACTGAATAATCAACTATTTCAAAATCGCTTCGGTTTAAGGTGCTTACATTTATTATGTCTAATTTGACTGATATTCCAACGACGACTTCGAGTAATCCAGAGTCTACACTTGTTGTTGGACGGAAGCCGCAAGATTCTAATCTGCACTATCAACTAAAGACTGAAGATTGTATTCGGCATGTGTGGTTTAAACCAAAACTTAAATTGGTTTCACTGGATCACCATAATGGGCAAAGATTCGTTAATCAGGAACCACGTCCTGCACAGCTCAACCAATGGAATTTATATAAATGGTTGATGGCTCGTAAAAGCTTTACCTGGCAAGGTGATTTCGCGAAAGAGCAACAGGACTTTATTCAAACCAAACGTGCTAAGCCTGAGGCTCGTCCGCATGCAGATTTAGAAGATTGGCAAGTATGGTTTGTTGGTCATGCTACGGTTTTAATTCAAATTGGTCCATATAACTTCTTAACCGACCCTGTATGGGCGGATTATGTAAGCCCAAAGCACGGGAGTGGACCGAAACGTGTTATCCCTGCAGGGATTGCACTTGAAGATTTACCACAGATTCACGCAGTATTACTCAGTCATAATCACTATGATCATATGGATTTAGCGAGTTTGAATTGGCTACATCAAAAATTTGCTATGCCGATCTATACAGGTCTAGGAAATGCAGCCTATTTGCCGAAAGCATTTCATGTGATTGAGATGGATTGGTGGCAGTCTGCCTTATTCAAAGATTTTAAAATTGTCTACACGCCTGCCCAACATGGTTCTGGTCGAGGGCTTCGTGATCAAAACCTTGCATTATGGGGTGGTTTTTCAATTTTATCTGAGCATAGTCATTGTTACTTTGCTGGTGATACAGGCTATGCACAACATTTTAAAGAGATTCACCAGCGCTTAGGTGCACCAAGGATTGCTTTACTGCCAATCGGTGCATATGAACCAAGAGTATTGATGCAATATCTACATATGAATCCTGCTGATGCATTCCAAGCACATAAAGATTTACACGCAAAACGTTCATTAGCTATTCACTATCGTACTTTTCAGTTAACAGATGAAGATCGGAATCAACCTGAGTTGGATCTGCACCAAGCGATGAAAAATGCATCTAAATTTATCAGTCCATTTTATTGTATTCGGGAAGGTAAAAAACTAATTGTTTGAATAAAAAAACCGCTGATAACAGCGGTTTTTTTATGGAGATATTAATTAAAGTAGGCCAGGATTTCCTTGTGCTGGGTCAGTTGCACGTGCAGCCTGTGCATCAGCTACAGTCATGCCTAATGCTTTTGCAACACCCTCGCCATATGCTGGGTCACAAGCATAGCAGTTACGAATATGACGATACTTAATGAAATCTAATGCATCGCCCATTGCTGCGGCTGTATTGTCAAATAAAGCCTGTTTTTGCTGATCATTCATGAGATTGAATAATGCGCGTGGTTGACTGAAATAGTCATTGTCATCTTCGCGGTAATCCCAGAAATCTGCCGCACCAGAAATTTTTAATGGTGGCTCTTTATATTGTGGCTGTTCCTGCCATTGGCTGAAACTATTTGGTTCATAGTGTGGCAAAGCACCATAGTTACCATCAGTACGACCTTGACCATCGCGACGGTTTGAGTGAACAGGGCAACGCGGTGCATTCACTGGAATTTGATAATGGTTAACACCAACACGGTAGCGTGCAGCATCTGCATAGTTGAACAGACGTGCTTGAAGCATACGGTCAGGTGAGAAGCTGATGCCTGGCACTAAGTTACTTGGAGCAAAGGCAGCTTGTTCTACGTCTTGGAAGTAGTTTTCAGGGTTACGATTAAGTTCGAATTCACCGACTTCGATCAAAGGATAGTCCCCTTTAGGCCATACTTTGGTTAAGTCAAATGGGTGATATGGAACTTTCTCTGCATCTAACTCAGGCATGATTTGGACGTACATTTTCCATTTCGGGAAATCACCACGTTCAATCGCATCAAATAAGTCAGTTTGAGAACTTTCGCGATCTTTCGCAATAATCGCTTCAGCTTCTGCATCAGTTAAATTCTTAATGCCTTGTTGCGTGCGCATATGGAATTTAACCCAGAAGCGTTCGTTGTTGGCATTAATGAAACTGAAGGTATGGCTACCAAAACCATGCATGTGACGGTAACCATCTGGGATACCTCGGTCTGACATGACAATCGTCACTTGATGTAATGCTTCTGGAAGTAAAGTCCAAAAATCCCAGTTGTTGGTTGCACTACGTTTGTTGGTTTTAGGATCGCGTTTAACTGCTTTGTTTAAGTCAGGGAACTTACGCGCATCACGTAAGAAGAAAACTGGAGTGTTATTACCTACTAAATCCCAGTTACCTTCTTCAGTGTAGAATTTCATTGCGAAACCGCGGATATCACGTTCAGCATCTGCTGCACCACGTTCGCCAGCAACTGTAGAGAAGCGCACAAAAATATCGGTTTTTTTACCGATTTCAGAGAATAATTTAGCGCGAGTATATTGCGTAATATCATGGGTAACAGTGAAGGTACCAAATGCCCCAGAACCTTTCGCGTGCATACGACGCTCAGGAATCACTTCACGAACGAAGTTGCCTAATTTTTCATTCAGCCATAAATCTTGTGCAAGTAAAGGACCACGTGCACCTGCTGTCATACTGTTTTGGTTGTCTACTACAGGAGCACCAGCATCAGTTGTTAAGTGGGTGACAGGACATTTTTTTGAGTCATCGCTCATATTCATTCTCCATTTATAATATATGCCTTTCTTGATGGTTGGCTGAGCATTCACTTTTATAAGTTCTAGCGCCTCCAATATCAGAGACATGAACCGTTTTGTTCGATCATTCTAAAGCAACATTGTGACAAGAATGTGTGTTTTATTGAGTTTACAAATTCATCATAAATCATGATGCGTTCAATTGGAGTGTTTAATTTGTAAATAAAATTCCAATTACCCTCATATAAATTAAGGGTTTATTTGAATATTCACCAATAGAATATTTGGTTCAAGTTAAAAGGATTTAACGATGATTTACAGTAAGGTTTTGGTTGTGTAATTTTTGGATATGAATCATAAGTTTGGTTGTTTAAGTGTTTGAATCATACTGTCATGAAGCATTGCATGATTACTTCATGACGGCGATTAACTTAAGAATCTTTGTTAAACATCAAGCACAATGATTGGTGAGCGAGCCACAGTGTTGCATAGGGTAATGCGATGTTGAATAGTGGATGAATTAACTTCTAATTGAGTTTGACCTTCCAATTTAGTGCATACACAGGCTTTGCATAAACCTTGTCGACAACCGCTTGGCAGTTTTAGTCCAGCCCAACGCGCGGCTTCAAGTAAAGTGACATTCCCTTCAATATCGATACTTTTATTACTTTTTTTGAAAATCACTCGACGTGTAACACCATCAGACTCAAAACTGAGAGGAGCAGGTTTAAAATTTTCTGTGTGAAATGCTGCTGCTTTAACGCCTGCTTGAATAAGTTGTTGGCGAGCAGAATCGATTAATGCTTGAGGGGCGCAGGCATATACGTGTTGGCATTTAAAATCTCGAATATAAGGTTGGAAAATTTCAAGACTAAAACGTCCTTGTCGTAAATCAGATGTCGACTCGTTCTGAACTTTGGAGCAGATGAAGTGAACATTCAAATTCGAATGCCCCGCGATTTGACGAATCTCATTTTCAAACAAAATAGAGTTTTCATCGTGGTTAAAGTAAAACAAATGAGCTTCAGCTTTACTTTCGATACGCTGATATTTTCTTAACATACTTAAAATTGGTGTAATACCGACTCCTGCTGCGATAAAGATTAACTTCGGCGGGAGGGTGTCTAAAACAAAATCAGGTGTAGATTGTGGTGGACTTACAATCGTCACCTCTGTATTTACAGGAACATGATCATGAATATAGTGAGAAACGATGCCCGCAGGTGTACGTTTCACTGCTATTTCAAAATAGCCATCTGCGCTTTGGCTTTCATGCAATAAGCTGTATTGACGAATATAAGTTTGCCCATTTATTTCAAAGCTTAATGAAATAAATGCACCTGCCTGCCATTTTAAATGTTCCCAGCCTTGAGGCTTGCTCATTTTGAGTGTTTTGACTTGACCATTAAGCTGTATTTCGACTTGTATAACTTTTGCCGACGCATTATAGAACTGTGGCTTGTGTAAATATGTCATGGTTGAGGGTGGCTGATATTGAATTCCTCGTTTGATACGTTTTAATAATTCTTTTGGTCGAATGAGTAATTTGAAAGGGTTATTTTTTTCTTGATTACCAAAAGGTAGAGTCCTTTTAATGAGGCTGAGCGGTATCGCTGGAATCAGCTTTTCCATGGGTGAATTGTGATAAGGCAAATGATATTTTTCACAAATACTACGTACTACAGCTTTGATTTGTCTTTGACGATTACATGCTAAATCTGGAAATAAATGATGCTCAAGATGTGTATCTAATCCGCCATAAAAGATTTCAAATGGAGGTGGATTTGGATACGGGACCTCATCATCAAGGATTTTTTTGAGAAACTGATCCAGCGGTGCATATGGGATAAAATTGGTGGTACTTTTAATCTGTCGTATGAAATATTCTTCTTGCGTCTCATCAGGTCCAGGATCTGAATAAAGCTCCAAATTTTCAGCGTGATGTTCTAAGAAGAGGATATGAAGTAAAAAACCATAGCCTATCGTTGTTGTAAGATAATTTCCGATAAAAACAGGTAATTTTTTTGACCATTTTGCAGCAACTGGTGCTTCAATAAACTGTTTTTGAACATGATCTTTTATGAGACGAAATGATTGAGTAAAGGTTTCTTTGGAAAGGATTTTTCGACCTTCTGTACGTGCTGCTGATGTGGCTGTATAGAGTGTGAAATAGTAGGATGGAGTGATCATCAGCGCACTGTAAATCAGCAATTGAACACTGTGATGCCCATACCAGCTTTGACCTGCCAAGCTTCTTAAAAAGGAATACCCTAAATCATGATCTTTGCCAACGATGTTGGTAAATGGATGATGATTTTGATGATGCATGACGCGCCATTCACGAGGATCAGTCACAAAGTCCCATACCCAGCGTTCTGAGTGAAACTCGGTTGCTTGGGGGAGGTGATCATAACTTCCGTGCATGATGTTATGACCGAGCTCTGAAAATTCGAGTAGGGTGTGTAAACAACCCAGAATAATGCCCCGTCCCCAAGATTCTAAACTTACACATTCACGAATAAGTTGATCACTGCGTAATTTTATAGCCTTTGAATATGCAGCAACATTTCGAATATGATCAATATCTTGGTCGTTCATCTCGGCTTTGGTTTTTTGATATAACGCCGTGAGTTCATTGACCAGGCTTTGCTGTTCCTCAGCAAGATTGGTATACATGTTCATAAAAAATTCCATTTTCTTTTTTTATGAATATAAGAGATTGAATTCACTTGTAGAATGATAATTAAACAGTTAAATTTGACATTAGATGACAAATAAAAACGCGAATAATGATGCTTAATTCATGGAAGTTTTTAAGGGAAGCGAATACAGCTCGGGTACTATGTCATGTTGCTGAAAACTACGGTATTACTTTTGAGCAATCCCTAGAAAATACACAACTGACGAAACAGGATCTTTATCGAGAAAATTTTGAAATCCAAGAGCGAAATGAATTACAGATCATTAGAAATATTCTGAATCTAATCTCTGATGAACATCCCATTGCGCTGGAAGCTGGGCTTCGACATCACACCACCACATTAGGGGCTTGGGGATTTGCAATTTTAAGTAGTGCCAATGTCAGAGAAGCGTTGTTGATTGCGATACGTTATCTGAAATTAGGCGCAATTTTTTCTGATGTGGCCTTGCAAGAAGATGGTGAATTTACTCATTTGAATTTATTCCATCATGATCTAAGTGTTGATATGCAATTATTTATTTTAGAAAGAGATATTGCCACGATCATCACACTTCAAAATGATATTCTTGGTGCTCAATTACCCTTTCAGATAGATTTAGCGATGACCAAGCCTTGCTATGCAAACCAGATAGAAGGCTTAACAGGCTATCCTATTTTTTATGATAAACCACAAAGTCGAATCACGATTCAATCTGAATTGTTGCTTACCCCATTGCGTCAAGCTGATGACTTCACTTTTATGCGTTATCAAAAAGAGTGTGAGCATGTATTTCGACGCCGAAAAAGCTTAGGGGACTATAGTAAAAAAATACGTGAGTTTTTATTAAAAAATGCATCCCAAATGCCGACGATTGAAGATATATCGAAAGCTTTAGCTGTCAATATTCGTACCATTCAGCGCAATTTAGCCAATGAAGGGATTACATTTCACCAATTGGTTAAAAATTTACGTGAGGATTTGGCAGATGATTTATTGCTGGGTACTGATCTCACAATAGATCAAATTTCTGAACGGTTGGGTTATGCGGAAGTATCTGTTTTTTCTAGAGCATTCAAGCGCTGTAAGGGTATGCCACCAGCAAAATATCGAAAGATGATGCAACAATAGCAGAACACAATACTGAGATCATATTAAGACGTTAATAAAAATTTAATGACAATTCAGGTCATCATTTGCACTAGATAATCTACTTTCAAAAGCTATACTCGATAATATAAATAATGAAGTTATAGATAAAAATTCCAAAGAGGGTGCGTTTATGTCGGCATGGATGACACATCAAATACATAATCAATTTGATGAGCTTCAAGATTATAATCTATATACAACAGATCCAATCTTACAAGAAATCTTACAGCGTTATGGCAGTAGAAACTCAGTCCATTTAAGTGAATTTGGAGCAGTCGTAGGTTGTGAAAGCTTTTATCACCATGCTGATCTTGCCAATAAACATCCTCCTATTTTACATAGTTTTGATGCTCGAGGTAGACGGGCAGATTTTGTTGAATTTCATCCTTCATGGCACAAATGGATGGCGTTAAATCGTAAATATGCGGTTCATGCACATCCTTTTCTAAATTTCACTCAAGAATCTGGTTGGGTGGATTGGGCAGCAAAATTCTTCCTCAGTGGTCAAGTGGAGTGTGGAAACTTATGTCCAAATTCAATGACCTTGGGCAGCATTCCATTGATTCAAAAAGAACCTGAGCTGTGGAAAAAGCTAGGAGATAAACTTTTATCCACTGAATATGATGAACGCGATTTACCGATTGCTCAGAAAAAATCGATTTGGATTGGAATGGGCATGACTGAAAAGCAGGGTGGTTCTGATGTGCGTGCTAATGAAACGACAGCTGTTCCAGTTGGACGGTCTGGAAGAGGACAAGCCTATTTACTAACTGGGCATAAATGGTTTTTTTCAGCACCTATGTGCGATGCACATTTGGTTGTTGCTAAAACTGAGCATGATGGATTGGCGTGTTTCTTTGTTCCGCGTTGGTTGGAAGATGGCACAAAAAATGCGATTCATATTCAACGACTCAAAGAGAAGGTTGGAAATCGCAGCAACTCCAGCTCTGAGGTCGAATTTAAAGAAGCTTGGGGCATTATGATGGGGGAGGCTGGACGCGGCATTCCAACGATTATTGAAATGGCGAATTATACCCGATTAACGTGTGCGGTAGGTTCAAGTGGCATTATGCGTCAGGCCCTAGTACAAAGCATTGCCTATACTCGTCAACGTCAAGCATTTGGTAAGAGACTCATTGAGCAGCCATTAATGCGGTCTGTGCTCACAGATCTTGCTTTAGAAACTGAAGCGGCAGTGCAGTTGAGTTTCCATTTGGCTCATTGTTATGAACATGACAGCGAACTTTGTTTGGCATGGAAACGTATCATGACACCAGCAGCAAAATTTTGGATCTGTAAAAGAGCAGTAGAGATGACTGGTGAAATGATGGAAGTTTTCGGTGGCAATGGCTACGTTGAACATGGCATCATGGCTCGTCTCTTTAAAGAAGCACCTGTGAACACTATTTGGGAAGGGTCAGGTAATGTCATGTGTCTCGATGTGCTTCGTGCTATTTCACGTGATCCTGAATCAATCGAGCACTTATTTAAAGATTTAGCATCTACTGCAAGTCACGACAAAATACTTAATGAAGAGTTGCAGGGACTGTTTAGATTATTTCATCAGGAACCTGATGATTTACAATTTATGGGGAGAAGCTTAGTCAGTCGTTTGGTTGTGCTCTCTCAAGCAGTATTGCTGAAACGTTATGCACCAGATTTTATTGCCAATGCTTTTATTGCGACGCGGTATCAAAAATTTCATGGTCAAGTGGTGGGAATGCTTGATCCTAAACAAGTAGATGTGACGTCAATTTTAAATCGAGCATTTGCCGCTTAATTATTGTCCAAAACCCTTTTCTGATAGACAGCCAACACATAGATGCGGTTGGCTGTTATCGATACATAAAAATAAATAAGTACGACAGTGTGAAAAAATAGAATTCACTAGAATCGTGTCATTAAAAATTTTTAAATTTTGATCATATTAAAGTGAATAAAACATGTTGATCAAAAGTTATCTCCTCAATAAAGATTATTCGTCATTATGCACATGCAAAAAAAATCAAAAAAATTAAAGTATTTTTTGGTCTTAGTGGTATTGGTTGCTTTAGCTCTTTTTGTTTATTTCTATATTCAGTCACAAAAAAAGCAGCCAGAACCGCAGACCGTTGAAGTCACTCAAGGTGATCTAACGCAGATTGTTAAAGCCACAGGTGAAATTTATGCATCTGATATTGTCTCCGTGGGTGCACAAGTCTCAGGTCAAATTCAAAAGCTGTATATCAAGTTAGGACAGGATGTAAAAAAAGGCGAATTAATCGCTGAAATTGACTCGACAACACAGTTGGACAAGCTCAATACCAGTAAAGCCGAACTTGAAGCTGCGAAGGCAGACTTGGCAGCGAAACGTGTCACTTTACAAACTTTAAAACAAAACTATCAGCGTAAATTAACCTTATACAAAGCTGAAGCAGGCTCTCGTGAAGAGCTCGAACAGGCGAATAATCAGCTTAAACAAGCGATTGCAGATGTTGAGTCAAATGAATATCGGCTCAAACAATTACAGATTAATGTGAATACAGCACAAACTGAATTGGGCTACACACAGATTCGCTCTCCATTGACGGGTACCGTGGTTTCCATGCCTGTTGAAGCTGGTCAAACCATTAACTTTGCACAAACGACACCTTTGATCGCGACGATCGCCAACTTGAATAAGATGGAAATCCGAATGCAGGTCGCAGAAGGTGACTACACTAAATTAAAAGAAAACATGCCAGTTAAATTTAGCACCTTGGCAGACCCCAATGTGAATTTAGATGGTGTGATTCAAAGTATTGATCCTGCTTTAACGACCCTGACCAAAGGAACTTACGACGATAAAAATGAAAATGCGAATGCAGCAGTGTTCTACTATGCAAGAATGTTGGTGGACAACCCTGAGCGTAAACTCAGTATCGGTATGACAACCCAAAATGACATTATTGTAAATCAAAAAAAGAATGTGCTGAAAATTCCGAAAACAACGGTGATTGGATATGGATCAGATGCCATTGTTTACCTCTATCAACCTGATACAAAACCTCAACCAAGAAAAGTCGTGACTGGAATTTCTGACTCAAATGATATTGAAATCAAGTCTGGTTTAAAGTTGGGTGAAAAAATTTTGGCAGAGGCACCTGACGATAGTGCGAATACATCAGGCGATACTTAATGAGTTTGATTGAACTAAAAAAAATAAATAAATTTGTAGGTCCAGAAAATAATCAACAACACATCCTAAAAGATGTCAGTCTCAGTATTGAACAGGGTGAGTTTATTTCGATTATTGGGCAATCAGGTTCAGGTAAGTCTACTTTAATGAATTTACTTGGATGTTTGGATCAAGCCTCTTCAGGACAGTTTCTGTTTCGTGGACAAGATATTTCCTTATTGAATAATGATGAGCTTTCATCGTTACGTTTAAAAAGTTTTGGGTTTGTGTTCCAACGCTATAATTTATTGAATGCTTTATCTGCTTTAGAGAATGTCGCCTTGCCCGCGATTTATTCAAATTTGAATGCAGAAAACCGTGCGGATCGAGCACTGCAACTTTTAGCTCAGCTCGGTTTAGCTGATAAGAGTGACAATAAACCCAATGAAATGTCGGGTGGACAGCAGCAACGAGTCAGTATTGCCCGCGCGCTTATGAATGGTGGTGAGGTTATTTTAGCCGATGAACCCACAGGCGCTTTGGATTCTGAAAGTGGTGAAATGGTCTTGCAAATTTTGGAAGATCTACACCGTCAAGGGCATACGATTATTTTAGTTACTCATGATAAAAGTATTGCAGAACGTGCAGATCGTGTCATTGAAATTAAAGATGGACGCATTCTTTCGGATACGCAGCGTAAATCTTTAGGGCAAGTTTCTCCATCAAAAGTTTTTCATGCGGACATGAAATTCAGCTTTGTTTCCCAAGTGTATGAAGCGATGAAAATGTCTTTGCACTCAATTTTCGCCAATCGTTTAAGGTCATTTTTGACCATGCTAGGGATTATTATTGGCATTTGCTCAGTCACCATTGTCATTGCGATTGGTAATGGAGCAAAAGAAAAATTTTTGAATGATTGGGGGGGATTGAAAACAGCAACACTTGAGATTTATCCAGGTGGAACAGCTTTAGCTGCATCTGCCAGCCGTTTAAATATGGATGATTTAAATGCACTCAATGAGATGAAAGAAATTATCCATGTTTCTCCACATGTCAGTTTAAGTGGGAACATGATTTATCAAAATCGTAATATTGATGTGAGTGCAACAGGTGCAGATGGTTTTTATTTAAAAATTAGAAACATGAAAGTTCAATATGGTCGCTTTTTTACACAGAGCGATGTTGAACAGCGTTCCCAAATCGTAGTGATTGATAAGCAAGCTGCTGAAAAATTATTTGGACAGCAAAAATTAGCTTTAGGTAAAACAGTCTTATTTAATAAGCGTTCTTATGAAGTTGTTGGAATCGCTGAACCTCAATATAGCTCAGGTTCTTCACAAATTTGGATGCCTTATAATGTATTGATGTCACAAATTTCAAGTAGTGATAATGTCAATCTGCTGACTGCAGTACTTCATCAAAATACTGACTCAGTAAAAGCTGAAAAGAAAGTAAGGCAGCTATTGATTGCTCGTCATGGTGTGGAGGATTTTGATATATATAACAGCGATGAGTCTATGAAGTCCTTTGAAAAATATTTAGGAACGATGACCTTCTTTATTTCTGCAGTAGCCTTCATTTCATTGGTCGTAGGTGGCGTTGGTGTGATGAATATCATGCTCGTTTCTGTGACCGAGCGAATTAAGGAGATTGGCTTACGAATAGCAGTTGGTGCTCGCCAAAGCGATGTGCAGGCTCAGTTTTTGATTGAATCTGCAGTTTTATGTTTAATTGGTGGCGTAATTGGTGTTGCGATCGCCTTGATCGCCAGTTTTATTTTTAATGCGATTAGCTCAGATTATAAGATGGTATTTTCATGGTCAGTTGCTATTATCGCACTGCTATTTTCAACGCTGGTTGGTTTGATCTTTGGTTATATGCCCGCTAAACGTGCTGCAAACTTAAAACCAATTGAAGCCTTAGCCCATGAATAAGAAAAAATTAGAGATGGCTGTTCAGTGAGTATTGTCTGTATTAACAGGTATTCAAAGTTCAAGATACTAAAGTTAACATTTTTTATCGTGGAATTTATTGTTGCAAATCAGTCTAATATTTTAACTGTAAATTCGATTTTTTTACTTACTAAACCGTAAGTACTTCTCATCCTTCTTCTACCTCAATAAGCTTTTAATTCGTCTTGTTGCACTGCCACATCCGCAGTATGACGAGGGGAAATATGGCACTTTTGCTTTAAAGCTTATTTAAAAAATAAAGATCAATAAGAACCATAGATAAATTTATCTTATGAGGCTGATATGAAAAATCTCCTAACCACTAGTTTATTTGTGACCACCATTGCTTTAAGTGGCTGTAATGATTCTGATGATAAAAGTCCAAAAGATTCATCAAATCCATCTCCACTCACTTTGCAGACTTATACTCCTGGCGAGGATGCTGTTTTTGCCGTTGCATCAACTTTAATTTCAGGAAAAAAAGATGCTATTTTGGTCGATGCTCAATTTCAGAATCAATACGCTAAAGACGTAGTCAATCTGATTAAGAAATCAGGTAAAAATTTAAAATATATTTATATTTCCCATAGTGACCCTGACTATTATTTTGGAACCAATGAAATTTTAAAAGCATTTCCAAATGCTAAGGTTGTTTCAACCGCGCAGACAGCTTATTTGATACAAGCCTCTAAAGAAGATAAGTTATCAATTTGGCAGCCACAATTAGCAAAAGGCGATGCCCCTGAAAAGATTATTATTCCTGAAGCCTTAAATTCAGGATATATGGAATTAGATGGGCAAAAGATTCAAGTCCAACTTGATCCAGAAGATTCCGCACATAGTTTCTTATGGATTCCAAGTTTAAAAACGGCATTGGGTGGTATTTCGGTCGCTTATGGTGAGCATTTGTGGATGGCCGATACCAATGGTGTGCAAGGGATCGATCTTTGGAAGAAGCAAATTGATAAAATACTGAGTTTAAATCCTGAAAAAGTGATCCCAGGTCATTATGTAAAAAGTGACTTTTCACCTAAGCCATTGGATTGGATTAAAGGGTATTTAACGAACTTTAAAACAGCAGTTACTGAAAATCAAAGCTCGGAAGGGATTTTTGGATATATGAAAGCAAAGTATCCAGATCTTGAGTCGAGTGAAGAAGTGCTAAAAATGTCTGCACAAGTATTTGCCAAAGAAACCGATTGGAAAGTTGCATCTCCTTATCCGCCAATAGGACAAAAAATTCAAGTCAATTTTACGAGTTTGAAATTTGATCTTGATGTCAAAGACCATCAAAACCTAACTTTTACAGGTGCCGGTGGCGCAGTTGGGCCAGATCTTTCTGAAGCGGTAAAATACACACCTGTTGAGATTGCTAAAAATATTTTTATGGTTTATTGGCATGAGGATAAATCAGGAGATAATGTCGTTCATATTCAAGATTATAATCGAGATATCGTTTACACCAACATTGCTGGGAATGATGGAACAATTCATCTTAAAGGCAAAATACAGGGCGTCAAAGGTGTAATCAAGGACATCGGTTTACAACAAGTATTGAACAAACCATTCTTCGCTATTGGACAGACTTTGGCGTTAAACATCAATGGTCAAACGCAGCGTCTTGAATTCAAAGACCAAAGTCTTTTAAATATCACATCAGGACAAAATACATCTGCCAATATTGAATATTTAGCCACACAGGTTGGACCTGAGCAGTTTATGGTGTATTGGACAGATGATGCGACTAAAGAAAATGTTGTATTAGTCATCGATCAAAAGCAAAAGATCATTTACCAAAATATCGCAATGCCAGATGGAAAATTTAATCATCATCGAGGTACATTTAGTCTTCTACCGAAATAATGAAGATTTAGTCCTTTCTATGCTGAGTAAGAGTACCTTCGGGTGCTCGAGTTTTTGATTAATTTAACATAGAAAAATGGCAGAGCTAATCTTAAACATTGTATGCATTCGATGAATGTCATTGAAAAAACCATTATGAATTTGCTTGTATAATGTACAAAAAAGCGTAATATCGCTTTCCCATCATCTAGGGTGATTAAACTGAAGGTAATATAAAATGGCAAAGAAAAAAGCATTGCCAGAGGTTGTGATTCACAACTTTGTGGCGAAACATATGCATGAGGTCAACAAAAGCCAAGTGTTTATAGATCGTAAGAAAGATGCAAAACGTGGCTACAGCAAGCACAAAAAAGGGAGATGTTCGAATGATTATCTCCCTTTTTTTATATGCCTAAACACGTGAAGGTTAGTCTGCTCCACCACTACTTCCACCATAATCTATATCTACATATGATGATTCGCCCATTTGGTGTTCAGAATTCATCGTTGAGCCATGACCTAGCGTATGATTTGAAATAGGTTTATTGGGTGTTGAACTACTTTTTAATTTACTAACATATAAATGAAATAGAATTACCGAGATCGCTACGATCAACATGAAGATAAAAAAAGCCAATTGATCATGTTGTTACTCAGCTCTTTCTCTGCTTAAACCGAGATTCATATTAGGCATTTACAATACGATTCGATTTCACCATATCCGCTAAACCATGATGACGGAAATAATATTCCATCCAACTTTTCACAATGAGTGGATTACTCATTTTCACCACTTCATCTAAAAGCGTTTGCGCATCTACCATTGGAACATGACAAATTGCTTTACGGACTCTGAGAATATTGCTCGAACTCATTGAAAGTGTATTAAAGCCCATTGCCATCAGTAAAATTGCTGAGAGTGGATCGCCAGCCATTTCACCACAAATACTGACAGGTTTGTCATATTTATGACACTCTTGAACTAAGCGTTGCAATGCTCGAAGCACTGAGGGATGGAAGTGAGAATAAACACTCGATACACGTGGGTTATTACGGTCGACTGCCAACAAATATTGGATTAAATCATTCGAACCCACTGAGAAGAAATCAACTAATTCTGCAAACTCACCAATTTGAAGTAAAACACTAGGTACTTCCACCATGATGCCAATTTTAGGACGATTAATTTTAACTTGTTCTTCTTCCTGAACCGCAGCTAAGTCACGCTCAATAATATAAAGCGCTTCTTCTACTTCACTGACGCTGGTGATCATTGGCAGCAAAATATGCAAATTATTCAAGCCGACACTGGCTTTTAACATCGCACGAATTTGTGAAGAGAAAATCTCAGGATGATCCAAGGTAAAACGAATCCCTCTCCATCCTAATGCTGAGTTTTCTTCTTCTATTTCGAAATAAGGTAAATCTTTATCTGCACCAATATCCAAAGTACGCATCACGACTGGTTTATTGGCAAAGTGACTAAGTTGTTGACGGTAAATCGCCCGTTGCTCTTCTTCACCCGGGAAACGATCACGCAACATAAATGGAATTTCTGAACGATAGAGTCCGACACCTTTGGCACCGCGTTGTACACCACGCACGACATCAATCATTAAACCTGTATTCACAAATAAGCGTACTGCAACACCATCAGGAGTGATGGCATCTTTGGTTTCATACTGTTTAAGATCTTTGGCGATTTGTTCTTCTTCTTTTTGGATGTCACGATAACGTTGACGTAAACGGCGTGGTGGATTGATAAATACACGTCCTTGATAGGCATCAACAATCATTTCCACATCATCAAGGGTAGTCACCGGAAGTTCGGTGACCCCAACGACTGTCGGTATACCCAAAGCACGTGCCACAATCACCATATGTGAATTGGCAGCCCCTTCAGACGTCACAATCGCTGCAATCTTATCGACAGGAAGTTCAACCAATGCTGCCGTACTGATTTCTTCACCCACAATGATACTGTCATTACTCAGTTCTCGGTGACTTAAATCATCTTCTTGAAGTGCTGCTAAAATGCGACGTCCAAGGTCTTTTAAGTCTGCAACACGTTCTCGTAAATAATCGTCTTCCATTTGTGCAAAGATTGCCACATGACGATCAATAACGTGTTTAACTGCACCTTGAGCCCAGTGACCATCACGGATTAACTCTTTGATTTCAGCAGGCAGGGCATTCTCATCCAACATTCTCAAGAATACGCTAAATAATGCACGTTCCTCAGACATCAAAGAATCTTGCATTTTATCATCAAGTGATTGAATTTCTTGGCGAACTGAATCAACCGCATGATCAAGTAATTCAAGCTCTTCACTAATATCTTCAGCTTCGCGGTCAGGTACTGAACCTAAATCTGCGGGTGGATAAAGAATAAGTGCACGACCTAATGCAATACCACCTGCACCTGATGATCCTTGAAATGTTTTATAGGTTGGAGAATTATTTGGCTTACGGAAAACATCAATATTTCCAACTGCATGCGCATGGGCGATAACGCCAGAAAGTTGCGCACAAAGTGTGACTAAAAACGATTCAGCAGCTTCGCTAAAGTCTTGTGGTTCAGTATTTTGAACCACGAGAACACCCATGACTTTTCGACGATACATGACAGGAACGCCAAGGAAAGAGTTATAAATCTCTTCACCCGTTTCTGGGAAATACGCGAAACGCTCATGCTTAAACGCATTCTCGATATTGACGATTTCCTCGCGTTGCCCAACGAGTCCGACCAAACCCTCACCCAGCTGCAGTGAGACATTGCCAATAGATTCAGCATTTAAGCCTTTGGAAGCCATCAAAACGTAACGTTGGTTACGTTCATCAAGTAAATAAATAGAGCACACATCTACATGCATTGCTTCAGAAATTTGGTTGACCATAATTTCTAACGAATCATGCAAACTGACAGACGCATTGATTTCTTGGACAATGCGCCGTAAAGAGTCTAATTGCATGTTCGACATGTAGCGGTGCTCCTCTTAAAGGGATGTAATTATGGTGATTATTCAAATAGTCGAAATAAAAATCAAACATTTAAATTCAATGTTTAATATAAATCATGCTATGGCAGATGCATACACAATTCCAACATGGCACGACGGTAAACATCTTTTTTGAAGTTCACCACTTGGCCTAGTGGATACCAATAGCTGACCCATTGCCATTGATCAAACTCTGGCGGATCATTTAAGTTCAACTGAATATGATTCGTTGACGCGACTAATTTCAATAAAAACCATTTTTGCTTTTGTCCGATACACACAGGATCAGAATCTGATCTGATGTAGCGAAGTGGCAAACGATAATGTAACCAACCTTCGGTCTGAGCAATTATTTGGACGTGCTCCGGCAATAACCCGACTTCTTCACGGAGTTCCCTGAAAAGTGCCTGTTCTGGAGTTTCACCAAATTGGATGCCTCCTTGAGGAAATTGCCAAGCATTGTGACCAATGCGTTTTGCCCATAAAACTTGTCCAATATCATTTGCCAAAATGATCCCGACATTCGGTCGGAAACCTTCTGAGTCGATCATTTGGCACCTAAAATTTATTAAATTCGTTGACTTTGGGTTCGGGGGCATCCACTCTCTATGCCCAACTCGAAAAGTTCAAAGTAATAATGTTTTAAAATTGCTATGATCTTAACGAATTTCTATCGACTAGCGGAGATAGATTTACATTTTTTTTCTTAAATTTCAGTTTGAACGAGTAATTTCATGAAATTGGCGTTGTTTGATTTAGATCACACCTTGTTAAATACCGACTCTGACCATTCTTGGGGCGAGTTTTTAGTCAATGAAGGCTTGGTTGATCCAGTTCGACATCGCGCCATGAATGACAAATTTTATGAAGACTACAAAGCAGGACAACTTGATCCAATTGCCTACAACGAATTTGTATTTGAATTTTTAACGCAACATGACAATGAGTATTTGACCGACTTACATCAGCTTTTTATGCAAAAAGTGATTCGACCTCAAATGCGTCCTGAAGGTTATAAAGCGATTCAACGTCATCAAGATGCTGGGCATCAATTAGTAGGGATTACAGCAACATCAGATTTTATTACTGCACCTATTTTTCGTGAATTTGGTATTACAGAAATTATTGCAACCAATGCAGAAGTGGTTGATGGTAAATATACGGGTAAAGTCATTAATATTCCTTGTTATCAAAAAGGTAAATTGGCACGATTAGATCAATGGCTCCAGGGACGAGAAGTTACTGAATCATGGGCATATTCAGACTCCATTAATGATCGATTCTTATTGGAATATGCGGATCATGCGATTGCAGTCAATCCAGATGAGCGTCTTGAAGTATTGGCTAAAGAGCAGGGTTGGGATATCCAAGACTGGTCCATTTAAGACAATTTTATTCTCAAAATTAAAAATTGCTAAAGCCATTGTATCAATGGCTTTTTTTCATTGATCAGCATTGAAATAACTTGAGATGAAATTCAGCATAAATTTACAGACGCTTTCATCGCTTGGTGATACCTTATGCGCAAACAACTAACTTAAAATTAATCAAAATCATAAGGAATACACGATGCTAAATGCAGAGCCAAGAATGACTAACTTATTTGAGCAATTAGGATTGGATTCTAGCGAGCAAGCTATTGCAGAATTTATTGAAACACATCAGTTAGAAGCTGAAACCTTTTTGACTGAAGCAAGTTTTTGGTCTGAAGGTCAACGTCAATTTTTGAAAGAAAAATTATGTTCAGATGGTTCATGGGCATTAATTATCGATCAGCTCAATGAGTCTTTACATGAAGATTCATTGAAGAAAAAAGCTTAAGTAGCTCACTTGTCTTTAAAAGTAAAAAGTCATCTTATTAGATGACTTTTAAATATCGAGTGCTGAAATTATTTCATTAAATCAACCAATGCTTTGGCTGCCTTAGATTGGGTGCGTCCCGGATGCCAAACCATACCCAATTGACGCTGCATTTCTAAATTAATATCCAGTCTGACCAGGTCTTGATTGACTAAAGTACTTGGCAAGACAGACCAACCTAACCCAATAGAAGCCAACATGCGAATGGATTCAAGCGGATTATTGCTCATGGACACTTTAGGTTTTAATCCATTTTTTTCAAATTCTGCAAGGGTGATCTGCGCTGTATATGTTTGAGCTGCAGGTAATAAACTTGGGTACTGCATGAGATCTTCAAGGCTTAAATTTTTCATATTTGCCAATGGATGAAAAACTGCAGCAACGAAGACTAATGGATCACTCCATAAAGGAACATATTTTAAACGTTCATCTAGGACAGGGGGTAAGGTTAAGAATGCCAGTTCAAGATCACCAGCTAACACTTTTTCATGCGCTTGTTCTGAATCTACAAAATGCACATCTAATGTCACATCAGGATATTGCTGAACATAGCTTTTTAAATGTTGCGGTAAATGATGTAATCCAATGTGATGGCTGGTACCAACTTTAAGCTTTCCTTTAATCTGATTTTGGTCGTGGCTTAAGGTGTGATGAATATCACCTAGTTCATTTAACCAATTTTTAACTTTAGGAAGCAGGGAATGAGCCGCATGGGTGGCTTGTACACCTCGGCCAGCAGATTCAAATAATTTGACACCAAAATAATCTTCTAAACTATGAATACGTTTGGTAACAGCGGGCTGAGTGATAAATAGTTGATCAGCTGCCATAGAAATCGAACCCGTTTCCATGACTTTTATAAAAGCTTCAAAGGCAGCAAGATTCATAATTTAAACTCGGTTATGAAAATATTATTTAATTATAAAATAAATTTATATCTATTGCGAAGTAATTCTTCATAAACTGTTGCAAAAAAAGCCGCATAGTGCGGCTTAGATGAGGAGGATCACAGGTGAAACTATGCGACGATATTTTCTTCCTGTTGTATCGTTTTTTTCTCCCACACGCGTTCGTGAATGAAATAAGCCACGGCTTGTACAGTAGGCTCAAGTAAACTCAAAGTAATTGCCATCCAAATGCTGCCTGTGACAAGGTAGCCTACAATCATGGCTACCGTAATGTGCATAATGTAGTAGCTTAATGTTTTTTTGAACATGCGTTGATTATCTTCAACAAATTTTTGAATATGTGCCATGTGAACATCCTCAGTTGGTGGTGATCTTGGAGATGTTTAAATGATAAGCATTCTTATTTAATCTGTAAAAGCGAATATTATTTTTAAATTAATCGTTTTTATAGATGGTTTTTGTGTTTAAATTGATTCTAAAAAGTTTTTAAACTAATAAAAATGATAAATTAGATTTATGTGAATAGGCCGTTATAATCGTAATTAATGACAGAATTACCCAGTCCAGTGGAGCAAATCGACATGGCAGGCGAAACCCAAAAAGCAGAAACTCAAACAAAAAAAACGTTGTACGATAAATTGTGGGACGATCATTTAGTTAAACAACGCGATGATGGCTCTTCTTTACTTTATATCGATCGTCACTTGTTGCATGAAGTGACTTCTCCACAAGCTTTTGAAGGCTTGCAACTTGCAGGTCGTAAGCCTTGGCGTTTAAGTGCTAACGTAGCGACACCTGACCATAACGTTCCGACTTCAACGAAAGAGCGTTCTGAAGGTATTGCAGGTATTGAAGATGATACATCACGTATCCAAGTACAAACTTTAGATGACAACTGTAAAACGTTTAATGTTGCACAGTTTGATATCAACGATATCCGCCAAGGGATCGCACATGTAGTTGGTCCTGAGCAGGGTTTAACTTTACCAGGTATGACAGTAGTGTGTGGTGACTCACATACTGCAACACACGGCGCATTTGGCTGTTTAGCACACGGTATTGGTACATCAGAAGTTGAACACGTATTGGCAACCCAATGCTTAGTTCAAAAGAAAATGAAGAACATGTTGGTGCGTGTTGACGGTAAATTAGGTCAAGGCGTAACACCAAAAGACGTGGTTTTAGCGATTATCGGTAAAATTGGTACTGCTGGTGGTACTGGTCATGCGATTGAGTTTGGCGGCCAAGTATTCCGTGATATGTCGATCGAAGGCCGTATGACAGTATGTAACATGGCAATCGAAGGCGGTGCACGTGTTGGTATGGTTGCTGTTGATGAAAAAACCATTGAATACGTAAAAGGTCGTCCATACGCACCTAAAGGCGAGCAGTGGGATCAAGCAGTTGCATATTGGAATACATTGCATTCTGATGAAGGTGCGCACTTTGATACTGTTGTTGTATTACAAGGTGAAGAGATTGAGCCACAAGTATCTTGGGGTACATCTCCTGAGATGGTGATTCCAGTATCTGCAGCTGTTCCTACATTAGAACAAGCGAAAGATGACGTACAACGCAACGACTGGACACGTGCTTATCAATATATGGGCTTAACCGCGGGTCAAGCATTGTCTGATATTAAATTGGATCGCGTATTTATCGGTTCTTGCACCAACTCTCGTATTGAAGATATCCGTGCGGCAGCTGAAGTTGCAAAAGGCAAAAAAGTTGCAAGCACGATTAAGCAAGCGATGGTTGTTCCGGGTTCTGGCTTAGTCAAAGCACAAGCAGAAGCTGAAGGTTTGGATAAAATCTTAATAGAAGCTGGTTTTGAATGGCGTGAGCCGGGTTGCTCAATGTGTTTAGCAATGAACGCAGATAAATTACAACCGGGTGAGCACTGTGCGTCTACTTCAAACCGTAACTTCGAAGGTCGTCAAGGTAATGGTGGTCGTACACATTTAGTGAGTCCAGCGATGGCAGCAGCAGCGGCAATTGCGGGTCATTTTGTTGATGTACGTTCATTCTAAGAGGAGCAAACAACATGAAAAAATATACCGTTGAACAAGGTATCGTTGCACCTTTAGACCGTGCCAATGTCGATACAGATTTAATTATTCCAAAACAGTTCTTGAAATCAATTAAGCGTACAGGTTTCGGCGCGAATTTGTTTGATGAGTTACGTTATTTAGATGAAGGCTACTTGGGGCAAGACAACTCAAAACGTCCTTTGAATCCAGATTTTGAGTTGAACAAACCACGTTATCAAGGTGCTTCAATCTTGATTTCACGTGCCAACTTTGGTTGTGGTTCAAGCCGAGAACATGCGCCATGGGCTTTAGAAGAATATGGTTTCCGTACCGTAATCGCACCAAGCTATGCAGACATTTTCTACAACAACAGCTTTAAAAATGGCATGTTACCAGTGATCTTGTCTGAAGAGATTGTGGATCAATTATTCAAAGAGTGTGCAGCACAAGAAGGTTATCAGTTAACGATTGATCTTGAAGCACAAGAAGTGCGTACGCCTACAGGCGAAGCATTTAAATTTGAAGTTGATCCATTCAGAAAGCACTGTTTGTTGAATGGTTTAGATGATATTGGTTTAACGTTACAAGCGGCAGAAGACATTCGTGCTTATGAGGAAAGAACTAAAGCTGTTCGCCCATGGGTATTCCAAGAAATCAAAGCGTAACTGATACTTAAAGCTATAGTGCTCTGATTCAAGTCTTGCTAATATCGGTGCAAAATTATTCTTTTAGTTTTGCGCCGTTTGGTGAGGTTGGGCACAAATGAAGGCAAAAGTTTTATTACGCTACGCGTTTTTCGGATTGTCTGTCGCCGTTTTATCCGCTTGTCAGACCGTAGACCGATTACAACTGAAAAAGATTAAAGAAACGCCTGAAACCAGAAATCATGCTTTGATTTATTGCTCAGGAACGTTGAATTGTGAGTTTGAAAGATTCGATGAGCATCCCATTGTTGATGCTCAATCTCGAAGATTAGATCAGCGTGCGATCAAGCAAGGTATGGTGCGATTAAATGCTGACTCTTTGAAAGATCCGCAAGCCTTATATCTTTCAGTTCCTGCTGGACTGCATGAAGTGGTGGTTCGCTTTTATCCGATTTCAGAGGAAAAAGCAGAAACTATTAATGTTATCCATCGCTTCGAAGCAAAAAAAGATTACCGATTTGTAATGTTTAGAGATCGAAGCAGTGGGAAAAAAAGTTTACTTGATGCTTCTGCACCAGAGCCATTATGTGTTGACTTGTTGCAAGAGCAACAAACCATTCGTCGTTTCTGCAAACCCTATAATGTTCTCAATGGACTAGGTGAGTTTGTGGAACAAAAAAATTTAAAAACACGTTAGTTCATACTAACTTTATAAATGGAAAATCTCATGTCTAAACAAATCTTGATTTTAGCTGGTGACGGCATTGGTCCTGAAATTGTAAAAGCAGCTGAACAGGTCCTCACCCGTGTCAATGAAAAATTCAATCTAGATTTAACATGGGAACAAGGTTTATTGGGTGGCGCTGCAATTGATGCGCATGGTTCACCTTATCCAGAAGTTACCTCTGAACAAGCAAAAAAAGCAGATGCGATTTTGTTAGGTGCTGTTGGTGGTCCGAAGTGGGATACAATTGAGCGCTCAATTCGTCCTGAGCGTGGTTTATTGAAATTACGTAGCGAACTTAACCTTTTCGCTAACTTGCGCCCAGCGATCTTGTATCCTCAATTGGCAGATGCTTCAAGTTTGAAACCTGAAATTGTTTCAGGCTTAGATATTTTAATTGTCCGTGAATTAACTGGTGGTATTTACTTCGGTCAACCACGTGGTATTCGCGAATTAGAGAATGGTGAGAAGCAAGGCTTTAATACCGACGTATATGCAGAGTCAGAAATCAAACGTATTGCTAAAGTGGCGTTTGAA
Source organism: Acinetobacter sp. ANC_7588 (assembly GCF_056783995.1). NCBI lineage: Bacteria > Pseudomonadati > Pseudomonadota > Gammaproteobacteria > Moraxellales > Moraxellaceae > Acinetobacter > Acinetobacter sp. ANC_7588. The sequence continues at coordinate 156,633 of NZ_JBWYIU010000008.1, forward strand.
ATGGCGAAACTACGCGGTGGTAAAGTGTGTTCAGTGGATAAGGCAAATGTTCTTGAAGTCACTGAGCTTTGGAAACAAACAGTAACTCAGTTACATGCTGAACAGTATGCTGACATTAACTTGTCACATATGTACGTTGACAATGCAGCAATGCAATTGGTTCGTGCACCTAAACAATTTGATGTGATCGTAACAGGTAACTTGTTCGGTGATATCTTGTCTGATGAGGCTGCGATGTTGACTGGTTCAATCGGTATGTTGCCATCAGCTTCATTAGATGAAAATGGTAAAGGGATGTATGAGCCTTGTCATGGTTCAGCACCAGATATCGCAGGTCAAAATATCGCAAACCCATTGGCAACAATTTTATCTGTTGCAATGATGCTTCGATATACGTTCCGTCAAGAAGCTGCAGCAAAAGCGATTGAAGATGCAGTAGGGAATGTTTTAGACCAAGGTTTACGTACAGCTGACATTATGTCTGAAGGCATGAAGAAGGTCGGGACAGTTGAAATGGGTGAAGCAGTTGTTGCAGCGCTTAACTAATTTCAGTTGATTCATTCAAAACGCAGCCTATGAGCTGCGTTTTTTTATTGCCGAGCTTTTGAAAGCGATATTGTTTTTTTAAGCTAAAAACACTTGAGCAAGTCATTAGGTTATCGTAGTACTGACTTACTGAAGTTGTCTGTACAGGAATCATAAAACCATTTTCATCTTTCATCGAATTTCCTATTGGAATCGCGGTGTTGACTATACGTTCAAAACTGAAAATTTCCCGCTCATCTCGAATCACAGGATTAGGCTTCAGTTTAATGTTAAAAGAATTCAAATTGATATTTTCACGCATATGTTGGATATCTTGCCCTACAAATTGTGAAACATAAGTGTTCATATTTTTTTGTTCTGAAAATTTGCTGTTTGGCATGTCGTTAATAGGAAAAGTGTAAATATGCAAATGAGCGAAAACCACAATTGATTTAATGCATGAAATAGTGGAGCGATACGAAGATTTTTTATGTTGAATGTGTAAATGGGCTTTGTTGGTATATTTGATTGGATAGTGAATGAATAAATAGTGAGTTTAATTATTCTATAACATATGAGTATTGGTCTTCTCACAAAGACAGACGATTGCTTTAGTAGAGTGAATCTCCTGTAGTTCATAAAATAAAAGTACAAAAACAAAAAAAGCCACTCAATGTGGCTTTTCGCTTACTAACACTTAGCGTGCACGGTAAGTAATGCGACCCTTAGATAAGTCATAAGGTGTCATTTCAACTTTAACACTGTCGCCAGTCAAAATACGAATATAGTGTTTACGCATTTTACCAGAAATGTGTGCAATTACTTCGTGACCGTTTTCTAAACGTACACGGAACATAGTATTAGGAAGCGTTTCGGTGACAACGCCTTCGAACTCGATAAGTTCCTCTTTATTGGCCATAGCCTACCTGATGATCAAATTGGAAAGGCGCAAATTATAGGCAAAATTTTAGAAAAAAACAAGGTTAAACCAAGTTCAGTCGGCGTTTCTATGGTCAAACTTGTCGAACAAACAAATAAAATTTTTAAACAAAAAAATGCTTAACTATGTTGTCAGTTTGGTCAATCGACTGTAATCTAATTCATAAGTTTTAAGTAAATATTAATAACATACAAGGAAGGGCACTGCGTGAGTCAGCTAACTGATGCTTCGGTTGTTCTACGATTAGGTTATCAAGCAATTCGTCGTGCTGGATTGCCCACAGAAGAAATTTTAACAAAAGCGGGTGTGGCCTTAAATCAAGTAGATCAAAATGCGCGTACGCCTTTAAGCGCGCAGTACGCTTTCTGGGTTGCTGCCGAAGAAGTCAGTAAAGATCCAGACATTGGTCTACATTTAGGTGAGCATTTACCACTGTATCGTGGTCAAGTGATTGAACATCTTTTTATTTCATCTGAAAATTTTGGCGAAGGCCTGAAAAGGGCTTTAGCGTATCAACGTCTAATCAGTGATGCATTTCATGCCAAGTTGGTCATTGAAGATGATCGTTGCTACCTAACCAATGGTGAACAACCTTTCTCTGAAAACCTAGTCAATCGTCATTTTTCTGAGTGCGCGATTTCAGGCATTTTAAGATTCTTCAAATTTATTACTGAAGGTCGTTTTCAACCTATATATATCGATTTTAACTTTAGCGAGGGTGCTTCAGACGATGAGTATTTCCGTGTATATGAGTGCCCGGTAAGTTTAGGCCAAAAAGAAACGCGACTTTATTTTGATCCTGCAATTTTAGATTATGTACTTTGGCAAGCCGAGCCAGAATTACTTCAACTGCATGAGCAGTTGGCGATTGAAAAATTACAGGAGTTGGCTCGATACGATTTAGTGGGTGAGGTGCGCCGTGCTATTGGATCAACACTTGAGAGTGGAGAAACAACGCTAGAAACTGTGGCAGCTCAGTTGAATATTACCCCACGTCGTTTGAGAACACAGCTCAGTGAAGCTAATACAAGCTTCCAGCAAATTTTATCTGACTATCGTTGTCGTTTAGCTAAAAAACTTTTGGCAAATACCAATGAAAGCGTAGAGAGAATTGTCTATCTTACGGGTTTCTCAGAACCAAGTACGTTCTATCGTGCCTTTAAACGATGGACCAATGAGACACCTGTTGAATATCGTAAGCGTAAACAGCGCTAAAAAAATCCCTTCTTATGAAGGGATTTTTTTCAATTCAAAATAAAAAATCTATTCAGGCATGTTTAACCAATGAGGGCCTAGCGGAACTTTAGGCAAGTTAAACTCTTCAGGATAGTGTGCTTGGATAAAGTAAAGGCCGTCAGGTGGTGCTGTGATCCCTGCTGCTTTACGGTCTTCTGCTGCGAATATTTCATCAATATGGTCAATGTCGTACATCCCCTGACCAATTTCCAGTAAACAGCCCATAATATTGCGAACCATGTGATGTAAAAAACCATCTGCTTGGATGTCAAGAACAAGGTAAGCACCGTGTTTGATGAGTTTGCAATGGCTCACCTGGCGTACAGGTTGGTTGGATTGACACGCAGCAGCTCGAAAACTTTCAAAGTTATGAGTACCCTCAAATTTTGAGGCTGCAGCAATCATTTTATCTACATCAAGTGGGTAATAAGCATGCGTTACTTGTTTATGGAGTAAGGCAGGGCGCATGGGGCTGTTATAAACGACATAACGATAACGGCGAGCCTGCGCTTTAAAGCGTGCATGAAAATCACTATCCATTTCTTGAATCCATTGGATGGCAATATCTTTAGGGAGTGTACTGTTAGCCCCCATAAGCCAGCCACGAATTGGACGTATTGCATTTGTGTCAAAGTGAGCCACCATATTTGTGGCATGAACACCTGCATCTGTTCGACCCGCACCATGCAAAATGATGGGTTCATCAGCAATTTTGCTCAACACTTTTTCCATGGTTTCTTGTACGCTCGGCACACCAGGTTGCTGTGTTTGCCAACCTCGATACCGAACGCCACTAAACTCAATTCCGATTGCAAAACGCGGCATTTGAACCTCTAATTTGATGAATCATACCAATGTTTTAACCATTGATCTGTGGAAGGGTATTGTAAATACATTTTTAGAATTTTGGCATAAAGATCGGCATCACTGAGTGTATCGTCTATTAAAATATCAGATGCTTGAATCCAACTGCTAATTGCATAGCGTTGATCTAATTCTCCAAACATGACCTGACTACTTAATATAATATGGCAGCCTAAGGCACGAAGCTGCTTCAAAATATCTGTGGTATCCGCATTAATTGCTAAATTACCGGTTCCATATGCTTGAAGTATGAGTACATGAGGCGAGTTGTCGATAAAACGCGTTAAATGCTGATTGAATAATTTGATTTCAATGGGGCGAAGACTCAGATTCGCAATATTGAGTTGTGTCGAGCGTTCAATATGTTGCTCAGTAATGTCGACAAAAGAACTTGATATGGGCTTGATGACATTTGTAAATGCTTCACCACAAAATGCATTTAGTGCCGTGCGATGAGTCTTGACTGCAGTTCTGGCATGAAAAATTTGATGGTTAAAGCATAAGTAAACACCATCAGACACATTTTCCATATATTGGATGGCATGATTCAGATTATCTAAAGCATCGCTCGATGGATGCAAAGATGTCGCTGCATGATTGAGCAGAGGAAATTGGCTACCTGTGATAATGACTCGACACGTATCATGGAGAAATCGAGAAAGAATAGCCGCAGCATAACTCATGGTATCGGTACCATGAATGACAATAAAATTTTGAAATTGTTTAGCTTGCAATTGTTGAATTTTTTGGATTAACAGCAACCAATCACGCGCCGTACATGCACTACTGTCTTTAATCTCATGAGCCTGAACAAGCTCTATTGGATTTTGAACGGGCAAAATTTCTTTTAATTGCGGGAAAAAATCGGCAGCAGGCATAGGCGCTAAAGGTTCACCAACGCAACCAAATGTCCCACCCATATAGATTAAAGCTATTTTTGAACTCATAAAAAAAGCAGCCTGATTAGACTGCTTCATATTAAGATTAATTGGAATCAGATTCCATGCTCTCTCGGAGTTTTGCTGCACGCATTTTTTGTTCGTCATTGTAATGCGATTCATATTCCGTAATTAATTTTTCTGCTTCATCAAACGCGCCAAATTTAATGTATTGATCCGCTAAATCTAAGTTAAGTTGAATTTCATCAACGTTGAGTAATTCAGGAAAACGTTGTACAAGAGGATCATCAGGACGATTCGGATTCATTTTTATCGCAGATGTTTCATGCGAATGATTCTGTTGCACTTCTACATTTTCATCTGATGAATTGAGGTCAAAATTAAACTCGTTTGTCGGTTCAATTGAGCTTTCTATTGTAGATTTTGAATCAAGATTTTCCTCAAAGTCGAAAGTTACAAAATCTAAAATCTGATCATTCACGCTTTGCTTTGAAACTTTTGCTGAGCTAGATGTTTCAGCATCAAAGTTAAAATCATCTGAAAGATCAAAAGTGAGTTCATCCTTAGATGTTGTTTGAGAATGAGGCTGTTCCGACTGATCTGAAAAGCTAAATTCCAATGGATCTATTTCAATATTCAGTTCTTGTGGATTTTTTTCTAATGGAGAAGAGCTCAGTGCTGAATGAGAGAGATCTGTTTTTTCAACCCATTCTTGACTTAAATCAAGTGTGAAGTCGAGATTTTGGATGGACTCATTTTCTGAAGCAAGGTTCTCAGCATCAGTTGAGTGCACTGATGCTGTTTGTGATTTATTTTCAGACTGAAAACTGGAGAAATCTAAATCAAACTCTAAGGGGGCACGATCTTCAGTCGATTGATTGGTTGTTTCAGATTCAGTCTGTGTTTGAGCATTTGGCTCGAAAGTTAAATCTGTCGTTATAAATTCTAAAGGTGTTTGCTCTTTTGATGCAGGAGTCTTCTCATCATCTTGCTCGAATGGGTGTTGTGAGGTTGGTTGCGGTGTATCTTCCATAAAAAAATCGAGTTCAAAATGCTCGTTTTGCGATGGAGTCTGTTGTTCAGTTGCCTGCTGATTTTCAGCCTGATCAGAAGGGAGCTGGTCAATGATTTCTTCATTGGTTTTATTGAGCGTAAACTCTTCTGCTAAATCCAGCTGTTCTGAGCTAAATACAAAATGAGCAGTAGGTTCAGCAGAGACATGCTCAGTTTCTTCCTCAGGAGTGCTTTTCTTCTCTTTGGCTTGTAAGGGATGTGGGTATTGTTCTGTTTCAAACACAAATGTTGAGCTTTGAGAAGGAAGAGAAGATTGCTCTGTGGTCTCATTTGTTTCAGTGGGTGTGCTTTCCTGAGAGCTATGTTGTTCATCCTGAGACTTGATGAGATGATCAAAAGCTTGTTCTGATTGCACTGCAGGGATTTCAGTTATAAAACTGGTGCTATGAAACTGTGCAGCATGACGAGGCTGATTCTCGGTGTTCGATATATCCCGTGATTCTTTCGCAATTTCTTTATTCCGTTCCGCTTCTTTTGCAGCTTTAAGTTTGTCTTCAGCTTCATCCGCAATGTAATGTAATCCAGTGGAGCGTAAATAATTACTCAATTGTTTTAAAGCAAATTCATCATTCTGTAAGATGTGAATATCAATCAAATACGAGTAAAGCTCATGTTGTCTAGGATCGCGATTCAATGCTTGATTGATTTTTGCTTCGGCTGACATATAGCTTTCTGATTGAATTAAGTATTCAATACTGGCTTTAAGTTCATCAGCCACTGGTTCGGCACTTAAGTCTTGTGGTGCGCCATGACCATGCTGTGAATAGGCTTGTTGTGGGGTGGAACGAGTTTTGGGGCTTTTCTTAGCGCGTTTTACACTCACATTTTTTTTAGATTTTGTTGATCCTGTGTCACCATTTTTTTGTTTATCCTCACGTTTTTTGAGCACCAGTGCGATTAACAGCAAGACGACAAATGGAATGACATACAACATAATTTTTCCCCTTCATTGAATTCAATGAATTTATTGCAAATCTAATACCTGAGTGCTCGAAATATTGGACTGTTTTTAATCTCGATTTTTTATATTCTCAGTTCATCATTATGTATCGATCAAGATGTTCGAAATAAGAAGTGATGAGATTGTAATTTAACTGTTTTTTGTATCGATGTCATAATATTTCCTTTCAAATAGCACTCCAAGCTCTAATCAATTCAAATTGCATAAAAAAAGCCGATCTAATCAGACCGGCTTTTTATTGAAGTGACTATTAAATATTAAGCATTTTTATAGTCAATCAAGATGCGTAGCATACGGCGTAAAGGTTCAGCAGCACCCCAAAGTAATTGGTCACCAACAGTGAACGCGCCTAAATACTCTTTACCCATATTGAGTTTACGTAAACGGCCTACTGGAACTGTAAGCGTGCCAGTTACTGCAACAGGTGTAAGATCAGTCATTGATGCTTCACGTGTGTTCGGCACAACTTTAGACCAGTCATTTGCACTTGCAATGATGTCTTCAATTTCATTTAAAGGAACATCTTTACGAAGTTTTAAAGTCAATGCTTGTGAGTGACAACGCATTGCACCAATACGTACACAGTGACCATCAATAGGTACAATTTGTGAATTACCAAGAATCTTATTGGTTTCAACTTGACCTTTCCATTCCTCTTTCGATTGACCGCTTTCAAGCTGTTTGTCGATATAAGGAATTAAAGAACCTGCTAAAGGTACACCGAAGTTTGCTGAAGGGAATCCTTCACCACGCTGTAATTCAGCAATTTTAGAGTCGATATCTAAAATTGGAGAACGTGGATCGTCTAATAGATCTTTTGTATTGTTATACAAATAGCCCATACCTGTGATGAGTTCACGCATGTTTTGCGCACCCGCACCAGAAGCAGCTTGGTAAGTCATTGAAGTCGCCCATTCAACAAGATTGTTTTGGAACAGACCACCAAGACCCATTAACATCAATGAAACAGTACAGTTACCGCCTACAAATGTTTTCGTACCTTTTACCAAACCGTCTTTGATCACATTCATGTTGACTGGATCTAATACGATGATTGCTTCATCGTCCATACGCAATGTAGATGCAGCGTCAATCCAGTAACCATTCCAACCATCAGCTTTCAACTTAGGGAAAACTTCAGTGGTATAATCACCACCTTGGCAGGTAATAATGACATCCATTTGCTTCAGACTATTAATGTCTGTCGCATCCATAAGTGCTGGGGCAGTTTTACCACCAAACGCAGGGGCTTCACCACCTGCATTACTGGTAGAGAAGTAGAATGGCTCAAATTGAGCGAAATCATTCTCTTCAACCATACGTTGCATAAGGACGGAACCAACCATCCCGCGCCAACCGACCAGACCTACTTTCATGTCACTTTGCCTCGGTGCGTTAAAATAAAAAAGGGGGTTCGAGTGTATCAAAAGAGTGTATAACTGCAAGTGGTACACAATCAAAACAGCAAATATATTGTGCAATATATCTTGTTTATGTTACATGCAAAACTAATATAAATTTATGAATCATCGAAAAATTAAGAATATATAAAGAGAAGCGCTATGCTATGGATTGAGATACTGGCTGTTGTTGTGATTTGGTTAAGTTTTTGGTCTTTGATTCCGCGTGATGAGTGGTGGTTTCGAGGTGCCGATTTTCCAAGACTACAAATTTTAGCCCTAGGCTTTATCGCATTTATCCTCCTGTTGATTTGGGATGGGGAATGGGATTTAAGACGCCAAGTCATATTTGTTGGATTAATTGCTGCATTAGCATATCAATTGAAGATGGTTTTGCCTTATACCTTAATTTGGAAAAAACAGGTGAAACAGGTCCAACCAGATCAACTTGATCCATCAAAGCAAATCTCTTTAATTGTGTCGAATGTTTTAACACCAAATACAGAATATCATCGTTTGATTGAACAGATTCATCAGCATCAACCCGATATCGTATTGACGCTTGAAACAGACCAAACCTGGCAGAATGAACTTTCGGTCATTGAGGCGGATTATCCTTATCGTGTTCCAGTACCTTTAGATAATCTCTATGGAATGCATCTCTACAGTAAGTTGGAATTGAGTGATACCGAAGTCAAATTCATACTGAGTAATGAGATTCCTTCTATTCATACCACAGTGAAATTGCGTTCTGGACAGCCAGTTCAATTATATTGTTTACATCCCAAACCGCCGAGTCCAACTGAAGCCAAAGACTCTACATTACGTGATGCTGAATTGTTGATTGTCGGTGATCAAATTAAAGACTTGGATGAAAGTTGCATTGTCATGGGAGATCTAAACGATGTGGCATGGTCTCGTACCACACGACTATTTCAACGTATCAGTGGTTTGTTAGACCCGCGTGTTGGACGTCATTATGTCAATACCTTCCATGCGGACTATCCGCTATTACGATGGTCACTCGATCATGTATTCCACAGCACTGATTTTGCTTTGGTGAAAATGGAGCGATTACCGCATATTGGTTCGGATCACTTTCCTGTGTACGTTGTTTTACAAACTGGACGACAATTTGAGCAAGTACAGCAAGAATTAGAACAGACGGATGCTGATGAGCAAGAGGCTCAGGAGGCGATTCAAGAAGGTATTGCGAAAGCTGAGAAAGAAGAGAAACAAGTGACAGATGAAATTGCGCAAGATTATAAAGATGGCAAACAAGTGTGAATGGATGCGTGTAAGAAATTGCTTACAATGAATGTGTCTGTTGACCCATAGTCACGAAGCGAGCTTAAGCGTAATCTAAGCTTATCGGCACAGGGAGTGGGAATGGAATGATCCCAATATGGAAGACGACGCCGACGGAAAATCATCATGGAGATGATGTAGGAAAGGAAAGCCAATAAAACAATAATATGATTTTTGAAAAGCACAACCTCATCGACCCGAGTTTTACAGGATGTAGAACTCGGGTTTAGTTTATGGTGGATTTAAACGTTTAAATGCATACAGGTCGAATGAATTAAATCTCGTTATTCAGCTCTAATCTTTTATTAATGCTATGATTTGCCAAAATGAAAATATTGAGCAGATGGGGTATGAGTTTGTTTCTTAAAAATATGAAAGACATAACTACAAGCAAATCCTTCGCTTCGATCGTTGTGTTAAATGTACTAATGAGTACCAATGTTTTTGCACAAGAAGCTGATGAAAAAATGATGGATGCGGTTGCATCTCAAGAACAGGTCGCGAACACTGAAGCTAAAGAAGCTAAAGAAGCTAAAGAAGCTAAAGAAGCTAAAGAAGCTAAAGAAGCTAAAGAAGCTAAAGAAGCTAAAGAAGCTAAAG
>NZ_JBWYIU010000009.1:0-156629 GCF_056783995.1 Acinetobacter sp. ANC_7588
CTGGCTCAGTCTTACCTGAGATTGTTGGTGTAGTATCGTTTGTTGGCTTAAGCTCATCGATGGTTAATTCAGGTGCTACTGTGTCAACCTCAAAGCTCTCTGGCTGAGATTCACCTGTGTTACCTGCTTTATCTGTCGCTTTTGCAACTACGTCATATTCGCCATCTGCTAATTCAACTGATGGTGTGTATGTCCATGTATCACCTGTAACTGTCGCTGGACCTTCTGCAACAACTTGACCGTCTTTGTCTTTAACAACGACATTTACTGTTGTTCCTGGTTCAGTTGTACCTGTGATTTCTGGTGTTGTATCGTTTGTATCCGCAATTGGATCAATCGTTACATCGGTATCAGATGGTGCAGTTGTATCAACTTTAAATGAGCCATTAGATGTCGCTTCACCAACGTTACCAGCTTTATCTTTCGCTTCAGCTTTAACTGTATATTCACCTTCTGGTAGTGCTTCAGTCGGTGTATACGACCAGTTACCTTCTGGATCCACAGTCGCATCACCTGTTGCTACAGGGTTGCCATCTTTGTCTAAGATTTCAACTTTTACTGTTGCGCCTGGTTCAGTCTTACCATTAATTTCAGGAGTTGTATCACTAGTATCTTCTAGAGGATCGATTGTAATTTCCGGATCGATTGTATCAACTTCAACCGTAGTTTTAGCAGGTTGACTTACATTTCCTACCGCATCACGAGCTGAAGCCTCGACACTATATGTACCATCTGGTAACGCTTTAGATGGCTTATATGTCCAGCTACCATCGGCTGCAACATTCACAACTGCAGATTGAACAACCTTGCCAGCCGCATCCTTGATTTCAACACGTACTTGTGTTGCACCATCTTCAGTTTTACCTTTAAAGGTAGGCGCATCAATGTTAGTAAGTGGTAACTCTTCAATCGTTACTTTAGGTGGAGTAATATCCACAGTAAAGCTTGAAGTAGCGACTTTACTATTACCAGCCGCGTCATATGCTGTTGCTTCTAGTTTATAGTCACCTTCAGCTAATGTTACAGGTGATTTAAACTGCCATTTACCGTTGGTCACTGTAGCAGGACCTTCTGCGATAATCTTACCTGAACTATCGCGAATCACTACTTTTACGCTCTCACTATCTTTAGTGGTTCCCGTAAATGTAGGAGTTTGATTTTTAGTTGTAGTCACTGGATTATTCTCCGATTCCGAAAGAGTATTTGCGATTGCAGCGATTGCAAAAGTTGATTGATTCGTTGCTGTATCCCAACCCTCAGGTTCAGGATCAGTAGGGATTGGATCGATGTCTATGTCTGGAGGAGTTAAGTCAACATTGAATTCTTGTTTTTCTTCTTCACCTTTATTTCCTGATTTATCAATAGGCGTTACGATAACTTCGTATTTACCTTCATCAAGGTTTTTCTCAGGTGTATATTCCCATTTACCATCTTTATCAACAGGAACAGTTTCTTTATCAACCACGTTCCCATCTTTATCTTTAATTTCTATTTCAACATTAGATTCTGGCTCACCTTCACCTGATAATTTAGGTGTTTCTGAGTTTGTTTCACCCTTATTTCCAATTTCATCAATAGTGATGTCTGATGGTGGGACAGTATCAAGCGTGATTGTCTTAATCGGTGATTTATCACTTTCTTGACCACTTACAGTTTGTGTGACAGAAAGCTCATAGATACCATCTTTTAAATCTTGATCAGGTGTAAAACTCCAATCACCATTAGACAATGCAACCGTCTCACCAATTAGTTCATCGCCATTATAGATTTTGATGATTGCACCAGGTTGAGCTCCAGAACCTTTGATTTCTGGACGAGCATCATTTGTTACACCACCATCAGCAACTTCACCGATATGCTCTGGTACATCATCAATGACGATTGGTGCATTTAATAATGCATTTGGCTTTGGCTGAGGGTTAGGCGTAGGATTAGAGTCAGAACCATTATCTGCGACTGCCGCAATTGCACCAGCTGCACCAGCACCAATTAACCAAGGGAGAATACCACCGATAAAATCATCGGAATAAAGAAGAGGTTCGATTTCTTCGATTGGGTAATACAGAATTGTTTCTGCAATTGAGCCATCTTCATTGGTAAATTTAACCCAATAAAGTTGACCACTTTCATCTTGGAATACGAGGCTGTTATCAGCAAATGAAGGATTGAAATATTTTTCAATCACAATCACTTCACCATTACGCAAATTGATTAGAGCATTATTATTATCACGAGTGATTGAAGCTACATCATCTTTAGATACTTGAACGACAACTACAGAGTTTTCGTTAAGCCCCACTTGACTAGAGTTAACATTCTCTAATACCTGATGACTCTCTTTAGATATTACGGAGATATTAGCCATGGTAAATTCTCACTTATAAATTTTATTTTTATCGATCTTTCTACATCTAAGATACAAAAAAGATAGACACTATTATCTATAAGTGAGATTTATATCACATTTTTAAGATTTAATGCGAATAGATTTTGCGTCTTTTATCAGCTTTTTGTAACCGCTCATCCACAATCAAAATATATCTTTTATTTACAAACACTTATGAGATAAGAATTAATATTTTTACTTACTTTTAGGATATTTCAGGTCACCAAATTTCAAAGGCTTACTTATCATAATTTCTGCTATATTTAGCTTAACTACATACGGTAACTTGCTCACCTAACATTTTAATGTTAGTAAACTAGTATACTTTTCATTTTATATTGAAAATTAATACTTACTTTTTAGTAAGTTAAGAAATAAAATTTGCTTTAAATATGATGTAATTTTCACATTTTAATTTTATATTTCATCGATAAAATTCTGCGTAACTGAATAAAATATTTAAACAATATCACTGTTATCTTCTGCATTGATCATGCTTAATTCATAAAAAAAAGAGCAAGCACTATCATGCTTGCCTCAATTAAATATAATTTTTTTTAGAAATTTTCTGGATTTTCTAACTTCTTCACCTCTTCAGCTTTAGCGGGATGATGGACGATTGCCACACCATCATCAGAAGTCCGATCTAATATCACTTCAGGATTATAAATCGTAATAATCTCATTACCTTTACTATCTTCACCAACAATATATTTAAATCCTTTACGATTAAGCTTATTACATAATCGCTGATATATTCCCTTTAAGCCCTCTTTTTCCTCATTAGGGTTGTAATAGAAAGCATTCATGACTGCTGGCAAACCTAAACCACATACTACGCCCGATAATAAAACAACAATAAAAGTATAACCAATCAAGATACTACTGTATTGCCTTAACTCTGGGACATTAGCAACCGCAAGAATTAGAGCCAATGAAATCCCTCCTCTTACTCCCCCCCATGATAAAATTGCTAGGCTACCGTTATAGCTTTTCTTACGAAACGATGGGAAGAATGCAAAAGCCAGAAAGTTCGCAGCAAAACGTGAAATATGTAAAATTACAAATGCGATAATACCGCCAAGTATCATGCTGGCATTAAGATCAAGAATAAACAGCTCTAAACCAATTAAAGTAAATAAAAAAGAATTAATGATACCTTCAACTGTATGCCAAAAGTGATTTACTTCTTGGATTTCACGATTTTGTAAAATTTCTTTCCATTTATTACCAACAATAAGTCCACCAATCACACATGCGATTGGTGCTGATGCATGAGCAAATAAAGCAACCAAATATGAACCACAAGCCAGTAAAGCTGTCGTTAGGATTAATGATTCCATTTCATGCTTCCCGCGAAGCAATCGTAAAATCCCCCAACCAAATACCAAACCAATAATTACAGCTACCACAATTTCATAAAGGAGTGTTTGTAGTGTCAGCAACAGACTAAAATGCTCGCCTTCAAGTACATTCAACAACGTCATAAATACAGCGATACACATTGCATCATTGAACAGTGATTCACCCTCCAATTTCACCATTAGATGATGTGGTGCACGTACAGAACTGAGTACCCCTTTGATTCCGATTGGATCTGTAGCCCCTAAAGCAGAACCGAGTAATAAAAGTACGAGTATTGGTACAGGGTTACCAATCAAATATTGAAATCCAAATAATAATCCACCAAACAATGCTGCACACAAAACCAAAGCAATAGTGGCAAGAATACTAATTGGCTTCCAATACACTTTTAGATCAGACACTTTAAATTTCAATGCCGACGATGTAAGAATGAAGCAAATAACACCATTTACGAGAAAATCATAAAAATCAATATGACGAACTGCTTCTTCAATATTTGCCAAATTAATGGTGATAAAACGATTATCCCCTAATAAATTGGCAGCCCATTGCAGAATAAAGACAAAAATTGCTGAAACAATTGGCACCCCTATCGCTTGGGGAAAACCTAGAATTCGTTTATTGAATATGGTGGTGGCAATTGAGAGGGCAAAAACCACTGTAAATACTTGGAGAAAAAAAAAGTTGCCCATTTTGCACTCTATGATATGTTTTATTTAAATGAGATCATTTAAATTTTAAATGAAAAAACTATAGCCATTTATTTATTTTATATAAAGAATGTTTACTCGCAATGCCTTTTTTTTTAAAGATGTGTAGCCTTCCTAATAAATTATTCCATTAGCAGGCTACATGTATTAACTTTGCAAAAAAATCAATCGATTCTGCTTGGTAGATTTAGATTGAGGTATTGAATGTATCACATTGGTTCACATCACCTGTTTTCATGCCACGATCGAACCAATACATTCTTTGTTGGCTTGTGCCGTGGGTAAAGCTATCAGGAACCACATGTCCTCTAGCCTTTTTCTGAAGATAATCATCACCAATCTTATGCGCCGCATCCATTGCCTCTTCAACATCACCTTGCTCCAAGAATTGAGTTCGTTGATGTGTATCTTTTGCCCACACACCAGCTAGACAATCAGCTTGCAATTCCAAACGGACTGATAATTGGTTCCCTTGAGCTTCAGTAGCTCGTTGTCTAGCTTGTTGGACTTGAGTTGAAATACCTAAAAGATTTTGAATATGATGTCCGACTTCATGCGCAATCACATAAGCTTGTGCAAAGTCACCAGCAGCATTTTGTGTAGATAATTCTGATTGATTTCGTTCACCCGATATACCCATTTGCTGACGCATATCTTTAAAAAAATCAGTATCAATATAGATTTTTTGGTCTGCAGGACAATAAAATGGCCCCATCGCTGATTGGGCTGTACCACAGCCTGAATTGACTACACCACTAAACATCACTAGTTTCGGTGCTTGGTATTGCATTCCCTGTTTTTGAAAAACGGTGGTCCATGTATCTTCAGTATCAGCGAGTACCGTACCAACAAATGCCGCTGTTTCTTGTTGCTCGGGTGTTGGGTTTTCAATCCCTATCGCTTGTTGCTGATTGTTAGAAGTCACTTGTTTAGTTGCCTGATAGGCTTGTTGTGGATCAACCCCAAAAAATTTCCAAGCAACAAATGCAACAACTAAACCGAGAATACTAATTCCACCAGCTTTAGCCCCACCGCCTCCACGGCGATCTTCTAAATTACTACTTACTCTCCGGCCTTTCCAACGCATAATCTCAGCCCTTTTTAATCATATAACTTCATATAATACGTTATTTCATCAAACTCTAAACTTTTCTAGCGTTCCATAGTTTTTGTATTCCTGAAACAACGACCAAAACAATAAGTCCTGCAATAAAGCCTATGACAAAGTTTAAGAGCGTCGGGGTTAAAGCACCGATGATACTGCCTACATTTGGAATATGTTCAATATAATCGACAGAATCTTCAGTAAAGTGATGAAATAATGGAATGGTATGATTAATAATACCGCCACCAACCAAGAACATCGCGATTGTTCCGACAATGGTTAGTGTCTTCATAAGTTTAGGCGCAAAAGCAAGTAAGCCCTGACCAATTCTTTGTTTCAATGCAGACGTTTGTTTGACGAGATAAAATCCCAAATCATCAATTTTAACAATCATAGCAACCAAACCATAAACACCAATCGTCATTAAAATTGCGATGACTGACAAGACTGCAACCTTAATTCCAAAAGTAGCTGCTGCAACTGTACCCAATGAAATCACGATAATTTCAGCAGATAAAATAAAGTCTGTTCGTATCGCGCCTTTGATTTTATCTTTCTCAAAAGTTGCTAGATCTACATTTAAGTTTTCAAGTTCTTTTTCGGCCTGTTCAGATGTTTTAGCTTTTTTATGGTGTAATGAGTGAATTACTTTTTCTACACCTTCATAACATAAAAATAATCCACCTAACATCAATAAAGGATTTATAAGCCAAGGTGCAATCACACTAATTAATAATGCTAATGGAACCAAAATTAATTTATTAACAAATGAGCCTTTTGCAACAGACCAAACGACAGGCAATTCACGGTCGGCTTTCACACCACTAACTTGTTGAGCATTGAGTGCTAAGTCATCACCCAATACACCGGCCGTTTTTTTTGCAGCCATTTTACTCATCAGCGCAACATCATCAAGAATGGTGGCTATATCATCTAATAGCACCAATAAACTATTTGCCATTATTGTTATCCTTCTTTGTTTTTTGGAATTTTATTCTTCTATTTCAATTTATTCTGTATCAACATTATTAATACTATCTCAAATAAGGTGTTTTTAATTCGATTCTTTCGATGCTTTATGCTGACATAAAAAAAAATAATGCCGTACAATATTGCGAAATTTTAAAAATTCAGCCCTAGTGTTGATGACTTTGGTATAGAAAATGAGTAATCAAGATAATCGCCCTGTTATTTTGACAGGTGACCGTCCAACTGGACAACTTCATTTAGGCCACTTTGTCGGTTCTTTACGTTCACGAGTAGGTTTGCAAGATTCCCATCACCAACATCTATTATTGGCTGATGCACAAGCTTTTACAGACAATGCTGATAACTTCGAAAAAGTTAGACGTAATATTATTGAAGTTGCAACTGACTATCTCGCTGTTGGGATCGACCCGACAAAAACAACAATTTGCGTTCAATCAAGCTTGCCAGCTTTGAATGAGCTGACCATGCTTTATTTAAACTTTGTCACAGTTTCAAGACTAGAACGAAATCCTACGATTAAGTCTGAAATACAAATGCGTGGGTTCGAGCGTGACATCCCAGCTGGATTCTTATGCTATCCAGTTGCTCAAGCAGCTGATATCACTGCTTTTAAAGCATCGATTGTGCCCGTGGGTGAAGACCAAATTCCAATGATTGAACAAACAAATGAAATTGTTCGTCGTTTAAATCGTCAGATTGGTCAAGAGCTTTTGCCTGAATGTAAGGCACTGCTATCGAATGTTGGTCGATTACCAGGATTTGATGGTAAAGCTAAAATGTCTAAATCATTGGGCAATACAATTGTTTTAGATGCTTCTGATAAAGACATTAAAAAAGCGGTAAATGCTATGTATACAGATCCTAATCATCTTCGTATTGAAGATCCAGGTCAGGTGGAAGGTAATGTTGTATTTACTTATTTAGATGCTTTTGATCCAAATCCAGAAGAAGTAGCAGAGCTTAAAGATCACTATCGTCGTGGTGGTTTAGGTGATGGTACAGTCAAAAAACGCCTTGAAGGTGTTTTAAAAGAGTTGATCACGCCTATTCGTGAACGTCGTATGGAGCTTGCTAAGGATCCTGATTATATTATGGATATCTTAAAAACTGGTACAGACAAGTGTCGTGATATTACGCAAGCAACATTGGATGAAGTCAAAGCTGGATTAGGTGTTTTTAAATTTTAATCCCCAAAAAATAAGCACACTTAAAGCCGCATCACATTGCGGCTTTTTTTATGGCTATTTATTAACCTAATTAAAATTAACCTTCAATTAAACTTATTAACGTAATCTTACACGTTTTAACCCGACTACCAATGAGTTGCTAAATGAAATTGAATATCATTTAATTACTGTTATGAATACCCCCAAAATTCATAACATTTCTCCTTAACCGAAACTGTGTAAGCAGATTCGTTGTTCTGCGCAGTGATCACCCCAATCACTGCGTATTTTTTTATGTTGAATCCATTCAAAATGAAATCAATATTATATAATTGATAATTAGGTCACTTTATTTTATTATTTTGATTAAAATTTGTTAAAAATTCTAATATCTATAAGAGACTACCCATGTGGGACATGTTTATAAATCCGTCGAACCTATTCTTCAGTATTAGTATCTGCTTGATGTTTTTTATAGGCATTCTTGAAGTCTTTCTATTAATAACAGGTCTCAGTAGTCAAGGATTTTTAGAGCAATTTCTACCTAGTTCATTAGATTCTTCTCCTGAAATGATCGTTGACCATCAATCTAGTATTTGGATGCAATTTTTAGATTGGCTTTATCTTGGACGTATTCCTGTATTAATTTGGCTGATCATCTTTCTCACGACCTTTTCAATTGTTGGCTTCTTAGCCCAATCTATCATCCATCATGTATTTGGATCATTTTTAACAGTCTGGCTCATTACTTCACTGGTTCTTGTGGTCTGTATGCCATTCGTACGTCTATTCTCAAGATGGATAGCACAGATCATCCCTAAAGATGAAACCACAGCAATTCATAGCGACGATCTAATTGGACTTCGAGCAGAAATCATTTTAGGCACTGCTCGACTGCACTATCCTGCGCAAGCAAAACTCAAAGATCGCTTTGGTCAAACACATTACATTTTAGTCGAACCTGAAGCTGACGAAATATTCGTACAAGGTCAGCAAGTCTTACTTACACAACGTAGTCTCAAAGGCTTTCAAGCAATTTCACAATAAATCAACTTAGAGAAAAAAATGTTTAGTTCAAATTTTTATCAAATTATTATAATTGCAGGACTTATTCTCATTGCGCTGGTTGTAATCGGAACCATTATTGCAAGACTATATAAACGCTCTAGCAAGGAAGTTTCATTTGTCAGAACTGGTTTTGGTGGGGAAAAAGTTATATTAGGGGGCGGTGCAATTGTACTCCCTGTTTTACATGAAGTCATTCCTGTCAATATGAATACCCTTCGCTTAGAAGTTAAACGTGCAGCTGATCAAGCCTTGATTACGCGTGATCGAATGCGTGTAGATGTGATGGCTGAGTTCTATGTTCGTGTTAAGCCAACAGCTGAATCGATTGCTACCGCGGCACAAACTTTGGGTCAAAAAACCATGTCACCAAATGAATTAAAAGATTTGGTTGAAGGTAAATTTGTAGATTCCCTGCGTGCAGTAGCAGCAGAAATGGCTATGGAAGAGTTACATGAAAAACGTGTCGACTTCGTTCAGAAAGTTCAACAAGTTGTTTCAGAAGATCTGTTCAAAAATGGTTTAGAACTCGAAACTGTATCTTTAACAGGTCTTGATCAGACCAGCTTTAAATTTTTTAATCCACAAAATGCATTTGATGCAGAAGGTTTAACAAAATTAACAGAAACTATTGAAGATCGTCGAAAAAAACGTAACGATATTGAACAAGATGCTGACTTAGCCATTAAAGCGAAAAATTTAGAGGCTGAACAAGCACGCCTTCAAATCCTGCGTGAAGAAGAATACGCAAAGATGCAACAAGAGCGTGAAATTTCGATTCGAAAAGCTGAACAACTTGCTGAAATTGCAACACAAGAAGCTGCCAAAAAGCGTGAGGCAGAAGAAGCCCAAATCGCTGCAGAACGTGAAATTGAATTAAAACGTATTTCAGCTGCACGTGATGTCGAAAATCAAAATATTCAAAAAGCACAAATTATTGAACAAGCGCAAGTAGAACAAAAGAAAACCATTGAACTTGCGGAACAAGATCGCGCAATCGCGATTGCCGAGAAATCTCGTGCTGAATCTGAAGCCAAAGCACTTGCTGACCAAGCTCGTGCGCAAGCAGTGAAAGCTGAGGAAGAAGTTGTGACTGTTCGTGAAACACAGCGAGCTGAGCGTATTAAAGCGGTTGAACTTGTTGCTGCAAAACAGGCTGCAGAAACTGATGCTATTTCAATTACTGTGGCTGCCGAGGCATCAAAACAAGCTGCTGTAGATGAGGCTGAAGCTGTTCGTACTGCGGCTGAAGCAGAAGCTGAAAAAGTCCGCTTGAAAGCTAAAGGTGAAGCTGATGCTAAAATTCTTTTGGCTCAAGCTTTAGAAAAACAATACCAAGTCGATGCTGAAGGGACACGCGCAGTCAATGAAGCAAATAATATTTTGTCAAGTGAACAAGTTGAGATGCAAATTCGTTTGGCACTTTTGAAGTATTTGCCTGAAATCATCCGTGAAAGTGTTAAACCAATGGAAAATATTGATGATATCAAGATATTACAAGTGAATGGTCTTGGTGGCATTACTGGCGCCACAACTTCAGCTGATCAAGCAGATCAATCACAATCCGTTGCACTTTCAGATCAAGTGGTGAATAGCGCACTTAGATATCGTTCGCAAGCACCTCTTATTGACAGCTTAATGAGTGAACTTGGTATTCAGGGTGGGGACATCAACGGTCTAACACAAAACCTAAAACCTAACTCCAATTAATAATAAAAGCCCTGATTTTCAGGGCTTTTATTCGCTTTACTGCTAGCTATTGCTGTTCTTATTATTTTTAAGATAACAAATATTATTTTAGGATTGATCAGTTTTCCTTATCCGACGATCTCATGCATTTTTCTTTTACTCCTGCTTTAGCAATTGATGCAGTCACCTTATGACATTATGTATCTTTATTCTAGGCGCAATTTTTGCTGGATTTATTCAAGGACTCACAGGTTTTGCCTTCGCTCTTATTGCGATGTCTTTTTGGGTATGGATTCTACCGCCTCAGATCACCGCCCCCTTGGTCGTTTGTGCATCACTATGGTGTCATATCATTTCAATGTATAAAGAACCAAGAACCTTTATAAAGCCTTCTATCGTTTGGGTCTATATTATCGCTGGCTTAATTGGAGTACCTTTGGGTACTTTTTTGCTTCATTATATCAATGCAGACACGTTCAAATTACTACTTGGGATATTTTTATTAATTTGGTGCCCACTCATGTTCTTTAATCCGCAACTACATTGTTTAAAAGATACCAGACTCAGGATGGACGGCTTGATTGGTTTTTTGGGTGGAATTTTAGGTGGGCTCGGTGGATTCTGTGGTGCAATTCCCTCGGCTTGGGTGATGCTTAAACAACTTCCTAAACATGAGCAACGCAACATTCTTCGACATTTTAATTTTGCCATCCAACTGTTTACTTTGATCATCTATTTATTTAACCAGACCATTAACGTGAATCACTTGTCTTATTTGTGGATTTTGATCTTTGCAGTTAGCCTACCTACGATCATTGGTGCAAAAATTTTTTATCAAATATCTGAGCAAAAATTTAAATCGATTGTCTTAACTTTATTGTTTTTTTCAGGCTTTATTTTAACCCTAAACGCAATTTTCTTGTATTAAAAAAGGCAGATTGTTCTGCCTTCTCCATATATTAACTGTTGTGTGAATATCGTTGGTCAACACTAAATTTTTCGGGGAATTTAGCTGAAATCTTTGAATAAAATTCCATAATTTCTGCCATATCCACTTCTATATCTCCAGTAGGATAAATAATTTTACCTACACCGCATTTTTTTTGACTGTAATCCATATATGCTAAAGCGATTGGGACATTCGCTGTAATTGCTACATGGTAAAAACCCGTTTTCCATTTTTCTTGTTTTGACCTTGTTCCCTCTGGCGTCACCAACATGACCAATTTTGGATGATCTTTAAAAAGATCTGCCATTAATTGCACCATGCTTGGTCTTTCCTCTCCCTCTTTCTTCGGTCGGCGATTAATTCCGATCCCTCCCATAGCCCGGACAAAAGGACCAAATGGAAACTTCATATAGCTGTCTTTAATTGTAATTCTGACATTTACACCTAAAGCTTTGAGCGCTAATCGCGCGTATAAAGCATCCCAGTTACTGGTGTGTGGTGCAGCAATCATGACACATTGGTCTAAATCTAAGGGCCAATGGTTATCAATTTCCCAACCTAATGCATTTAAACTCTGTTCAGCAAATTTTTCAAACATATAAATATACAAATGTAAATTTTCGGGATTGTAACAGCTTTGGCATTACTTTTATTCAAAATATGTATTAGGTTTTACTACCGCTGTTTTTCTATCTATACATCAATTAAATTGGCTCATGTATTTAGTTAAATAATTTCATTAACAATAAAAAAACCCTGCTTACGCAGGGTTTTTTTGAATTAGTTCAATGCTTATGCAGAGAATTGGTTCATTGTATTTTTCGCATCGTCACCCGCTTTAAGCGCGTTGTCGCCAGCGAAGATTTCTTTATGGTCATCACCGATGTCTGAACCAGCCATTGCTTGATGTTTAACACAAGCGATACCACCACGGATTTCTTTACGTTGTACACCAGCAACATAAGCCAACATACCTTCAGAACCGAAGTAACCTTCTGCAAGCTCATGTGTAGAAAGCGCAGCAGTGTGGTAAGTCGGAAGTGTAATCAAGTGATGGAATACACCTGCTTCACGAGAAGCATCAGCTTGGAACGTACGGATCTTCGCATCAGCATCAGCAGCTAATTCAGTATTGTCATACTCAGCGCTCATTAACTTAGCACGGTCGTAAGCAGATACGTCTTTACCTTCAGCAACCCAACGGTCGTAAGCTTGTTGACGGAAGTTTAACGTCCAGTTGAATGATGGTGAGTTGTTATAAACAAGTTTTGCATTTGGCACAATTTCACGTACACGGTTCACCATGTGAGCGATTTCTTCAACGTTTGGCGTTGCAGTTTCGATCCAAAGAAGGTCAGCCCCGTTCTGTAAACTTGTTACACAGTCAAGTACAACACGGTCAATTTGAGTACCTTCACGGAATTGATATAGACCAGAAGCTAAACGCTTAGGACGGTGTAATTTACCATCACGTTTGATTAGGATTTCGTCTTCTTGCGCTTCTGAAATATCAATTTCAGTAGTGTCTAAGTAGCTGATGTATTGAGAAGCGATATCGCCTGGCTCTTTAACCACTGGGATTTTTTGAGTCAAGTCAGCGCCTTCAGAGTCAGTACGTGCAACGATGATACCGTCGTCAAGACCCATTTCTAAGAATGCATAGCGAAGTGCATGGATTTTCGCAATGAAGTCTTCGTGTGGAACAGTTACTTTACCTGCTTGGTGACCACATTGTTTCGCGTCAGAAACTTGGTTTTCGATTTGAAGTGCACATGCACCCGCTTCGATCATTTTCTTCGCAAGTAAGTAAGTTGCTTCTTCGTTACCGAAACCAGCATCGATGTCGGCAATAATTGGCACAACGTGAGTTTGGAAGTTGTCGATTTGTGAAGTGATTTCAGCAGCTTTAGCAGTGTCACCCGCTTCTTGCGCTTTTTTAAGTGCACGGAATAAGTCGTTTAATTCTTTTGCGTCTGCTTGACGTAAGAATGTGTAGATTTCTTCGATCAATGCAGGAACTGAAGTTTTTTCGTGCATAGATTGGTCAGGAAGTGGACCAAACTCAGAACGAAGTGCAGCAACCATCCAACCAGAAAGGTAGATGTAACGGCGTTCAGTAGTGCCGAAGTATTTTTTGTTCGCAATCATTTTTTGTTGTGCGATGAAACCATGCCAGCAACCCAAAGATTGAGTATATTTGCTAGAATCAGCATCATAAGCAGCCATATCACGACGCATAATCGCAGCTGTGTATTTCGCAATATCTAAACCAGTTTTGAAACGGTTTTGAAGTTGCATACGTGCAGCATCTTCAGGACTGATGTCTGCCCAAGTGTTGCCGAATTTTGCTTTTAATTCGCGGATTGCATCAATCGCTGTTTGGTATGTAGTCATGATATTTTACCCTGTATATAATTTTAGGATTTATCAATCGAAGGACTAAATCTACTCGGTATTAATTGTTCAGATTTAGAGCGCTTCGTTGCTATAGACTTAGCTTAGATTGACTCTAGAAATTAATCCAATATTTTCGTTTAATTCTCAGTATTTATTTAAAAAATATGTAGATTAAAGTCGTAATATAAATGAAATACCATTCTATAAATTATTGATTTTAATAAAATTTATAAAATAAATATTTGTACACTTTTAACACAATTTGAGTGATTCTTATTCATTAGACTTAAGTATCAAGCTCACAATTACGTTTAATTTTTCTTCAAACATCTTTATATTTTAACCTTCAATTGACTTTTCTGACAGAGCATCGTTATTAAACTGTTAGTTTTAAATGAATATTTTTTAAACTGTGAACCATATTGATGGAATTACCAATAAAGCATTTAAATTGAGATAAACCTAAAGACAATTTAGAACATAGCATGGTAATTTCAAAAACAACTAAAGCCCTATTTCTTAAATAAATGTATAGGGTCTGTCTTATGACAAAAAAAACGTAAATTTGATGAATATATGTTAAATTCTGCTGAAAAAATCAGCATAAAAACACACAAACCTAAGCGCTTATGGCATAATTCCCCACGATTTCAAAAATTTATTTTCGGTATTTTTTTTATGAATCTTGAGCGGGTTGATCTCAATCTCTTAATTTACTTAGATGTTCTTTTGCGAGAGAAGAATGTTACACGTGCAGCAGAACAATTGGGTGTTACTCAGCCTGCAATGAGTAATATTTTACGTCGTCTTCGTAACTTATTTAATGATCCGCTTTTAATTCGCTCTTCTGAAGGAATGACTCCTACAGAAAGGGCTTTAGAACTACAGCCTCGTATTCGTGATGCTCTTTCTGATCTATCTATGATCTTAGAACCACGAACAGAATTTAGACCTTATACGTCAAATCGTGTTTTCCGCATCATGACTTCAGATTATGCTGAAGCTACACTTGTGCCTCGCTTAGTTAAGGCTCTGCGTTCAGAAGCACCAAATGTTGTTTTAGATTTTCTAACACCGAGTGATGTATCTTATCGTGATATGGAACAAGGTAAAGTTGATCTTGCCATCAACCGTTTCAACGAAATACCACAAAGTTTTCATCAGGTTCTGGTGTGGCGTGACAGCTTTTCTTGCTTACTGAATAATAAGCATCCTGCCGTAAATAATTTGAATCTTAAAAGTTATCTAGATGCGCAACATATCTGGGTTTCTAAAACTGGGATGGGTGTAGGATTTGGTGTTAACCCAGAGAAACAAGCCGGTTTAGGTTGGATTGATCAAGCTTTAGAGCGTATTGGTCAAAAACGCAAAATTTCGGTATTTACACGTCATTATCAAATGCCAGGTTTATTAGCGTCTAATGTCGATCTCATTGCGACATTACCGACGAAAATCGCTCGCCTACAAGCTAAAAGTCAAAACTTGATGCTCAAAGACCCTCCATTTTACATTCCTGAATTTGAACTCAAAATGGCGTGGTGCCCTCTATTACATCATCATCCTGCTCATCGTTGGTTACGTCAGTTGATTTTATATGTTGCTCGTCAAATGACTGAGGAAGAAAATCGTGAATTTCTTTCAAATAACAATACCCACTTCTCACAATTTTGATTGAGTAGAGCTGATTTAAATCAATACTTTAAAATTTTTTACTCAATAACTATGATATTGAGGTAGTGTAAAAATTCACTACCTCTATGTTTTTTGTGATAAAACTTTCCTCATAAATAATTTAAAAACAAAGGTGTTCGTGTGAGCCTCTTTCAGAATTTCGTGATCATTATGATTTTGATTGCTGGAGCTGGATTCTTATCATTAAGTGAAATCGCACTTGCAGGATCACGTAAAGTGAAACTGAAAATTTTGGCTGAGTCTGGTGATGATCGTGCACAAAAAGTGCTTACGCTTCAAGAGAATTCAGCTGATTTCTTTGCTGCCTCTCAAATCGGCTTAAATGCTATTGCAATTTTGGGGGGGATTTTAGGTGAAGCTGCATTTAGACCTTATTTTGTGATTTTGGTCGATCGTTTCTATGATGGTCCTTGGTCACAATCAATTGGTTTTGCATTGTCATTTACTTTAGTGACATCACTGTTTATTTTATTTGCTGATCTTATGCCTAAACGATTGGCAATGATTGCACCTGAAAAAATCGCTGTCTCTTTAATTAATCCTATTCAGGTATTCATTACTGTTTGTCGTCCATTAGCTTGGTTTATCAATGCAATTGCCAACCTATTATTCCGTTTATTCAAAGTAAATACTACTCGTGATGATAATATCACCTTTGATGATATTTCTGCGGTAATGGATGCAGGGGCACAAGCAGGTGTCTTACAAAAACAAGAACATCACTTTATTGAAAATGTATTTGAGCTTGAAGAGCGAAATGTTCCTTCGAGTATGACTACACGTGAAAACGTGGTTTTCTTTACCATCAATGAATCAGAAGAAAGTATTCGTCAAAAACTGGCTGAATTTCCCTATTCAAAATATTTAGTCTGCAATGAAAATATTGATCAAGTGATTGGCTATGTTGATGCTAAAGATATCTTGATTCGTATTTTAAATAATCAAAAATTTAATCAGTTGAATGAATCCACTATCCGTAATGTATTAACGATTCCAGATACACTTACACTATCAGAATTACTTGATCGCTTCAGATCTAGTAAAGAAAAGTTTGCCGTAGTCATCAATGAATATGCCTTGGTGGTTGGTGTTATTACCCTATCTGATATTATGATTACCGTGATGGGTGACTGGGTTACGCCAACGGATGAAGATCTTCAAATTATCAAGCGGGATGATCATTCTTGGCTGATTGAAGGCAGTACACCTATTGAAGATGTCAAGCATGCATTAGAAATTGATGAAATGCCTGATGATGAAAACTATGAAACTTTAGCTGGGTTTATGATGTTTAAACTTCGTAAGATTCCACGTCCTGCTGATAGTGTGGTATTTAATGGTTACAAATTTGAGGTGGTCGATGTTGACCATTTTAAAATTGACCAACTACTCGTGACCAGATTACTTGATGAAAAAGCAGAATTAGAATCAACTGTTGAATAAGACACTATCCACCACTCAGGTGGATTTTTTTATTCAGTTTATCTAATTAAACTTGAGATTTTTCACCTTCAAAAATTATTAAAATTAGAATTTATACTCAATTTTTATTACAACTATCACACTTAAAAATCATGTTTAATGTCTCCAATCACAAAATATAAATTCTAAACTTATGAATTTTAACTACTATTTTTTATAAAAATTATGGTTATTTTAATATTTTCTAAACAATATTTAGTTTAATCATAAATTTCTCTAAGATGGTCGGCGTTTTCGAAGATAACAAATACTGTAATAGAAACAATATTGATTAAAACGCTAATCTAAGGATAGATCCATGTTGACCTTGCTTGGTTTGGGCATGATTTTGTGCTTTATGTACCTCATTATGTCTAGACGTATGACTCCCCTCGTCGCACTCACGCTTATTCCCGTTCTTTTTGCGCTAATTGCATATGGATTAGGTTTTTTTGTGGATAGTTTGAACCATATTCAACTTAATGAACTTGGTGAAATGATGTTAGATGGTGTTAAAAAGTTAGCACCTACCGGCGTCATGCTGCTATTTGCTATCTTGTATTTTGCCATCATGATTGATACAGGTTTATTCGATCCATCAGTGAAATTTATTCTCAGATTGGTGAAAGGTGATCCCCTCAAAGTAGTATTAGGTACGATTACCTTAACATTGATCGTGTCTTTAGACGGTGATGGCTCTACCACTTATATGATCTGTGTTGCTGCCATGTTACCGCTTTACAAGCGATTAGGCATGAGCCCTTTAATTATGGCCTGTCTCATGATGTTAGCCAGTGGAATCATGAATTTAACGCCATGGGGTGGACCTACTGCACGTGCGGCAAGTGCACTCCACGTAGATCCTAGCGATGTGTTTGTTCCTATGATTTTACCGATGCTGTTCGCCATTGGTTGGTTGTACTTTTTAGGAACCATGTATGGCCGAATGGAGCGAAAAAGATTAGGCATCATGGAATTGGATATTAGCCATGGCGACAATATTCAAATTTCATCAAACCCAGAGGCAAATCGAGCGCATTTGAGATGGTTCAATGGATTATTGACTCTTGCACTGATGGCCAGCCTAGTCATGGGTATTTTGCCTATGCCTATTTTATTTATGATTGCATTGTGTATTGCTTTAGTCGTGAACTATCGTGATATTGATATGCAAAAAAGCTTAGTCGCTCATCATGCTGGTAGTGCTTTAAATGTCGTTGGTATTATTTTTGCCGCTGGTATTTTTACAGGTTTACTCACTGGCACGGGTATGGTCGATGCCATGTCAAAAGAGTTAGTAGCGATTATTCCAGATAGTATGGGTCCATATTTGGCACCAATCACAGCCGTTTTAAGCATGCCTTTAACGTTCTTTATGTCAAATGATGCTTTTTACTATGGTGTTCTGCCCATCTTATCTGAAGCTGCAGCACATTATGGCATCTCTCCTGTGGAAATGGCTCGTGCATCGATTGTTGGTCAACCCGTTCATCTGCTCTCACCCTTAGTTCCATCTACCTTTTTACTCTGCGGGCTTGCTGGGATTGAGTTTGGTCAACACCAAAAATTTACCATTAAATGGGCGATTATTACGTGCTTAGTGATGCTTGCAAGTGGATTAATATTTGGGATGTTCCCATTCTATTCTGCTATTTAATCGTATCTCTAGTTTCGGAGTGATTTTTTGATCACTCCAATCTCTTATTTATAAAGGCTTATTGAGCTTGAGTCTCATTCCAAATATTCAAGTTCCCCATGTTAGATAGAAGTTGATACCTCACCACTAAAAACTCTGTCAACAAGGTGGAATAATTCATTTTTGCTTCATTCAACACATTCTGAGCATTAAGCACTTCGAGTAAATTTCCTACACCCGCTTTATAACGTCCTTGGGCGGCTTCATAGGCTTCTGAAGCACTTTGATTCAATATCATTAGCGCCTTAATATTGTCATGGATTGCATTTAGCTCATTATAGCTTTTCCAGATTTCAGCATTAATTTCAAGCTTCAATCTTTCTTGCTCTAATTGCTTTAATTTTAGGTTTTCTTGAGCAACGACAATTTGATTTTTTCGATTATAACCATCAAACAATGGGAAATTGACTTGCACACCCGCTTGTAGAGATTGGCTGTCACTGCCATAACTGTCACTCGTTTGTTTTTGCTGATCATAAATACCGTTAAAACTAACAGATGGATATCTAGACCGCTGTATTGCCTTAATTTTATTTTCAGCTGCGAGTGAATCATACTGTGCAGCTTTAAACTTTGGATGCATTTTTTCAGCATCCTGAATGAGCATTTCAATCGGTTTAAGATCTAGCTCTTTTGGAATTTTTAACTGATTATTAATTTTGAAATTTTGGTATGCAGGCTCACCTATTAATGATGCTAAAAGTCCTTTTGCAATTTTTAAATCACCTAAAAATTTAGTTTGATCTGACTTTGCTTTCGCCAAATTTGCGGACATTTGTAATGCATCTGATTTGATACCTACACCTGCACGATATCGAGCATTTGCAATTTCATAGTTTTTTTCTGCAAGTACAACCAACTCATTAATATTGTTTAATTTTAACTCAGCCTGAATAATTTGATAATAAGTCGAAATCGTTTTGATGATCATATTTTGCAAAGCAACATCATGCTGTGCCAAAGACATCGCTAATAATTTTTCGGCTTCTTCTGCTTGATAAAATCGACTACCAAAATCATAAAGTAGCCAATTGGCTCTTATTCCAAGTCCGTAACGGCGTAAGTCAGTGTCATAACTCAAAACAGGACGATCTTTTACTTGATTATCATCACGTGACCAATCGTAATTCAAGGTGCTATTCACTTGAGGATAATAATTTGCTTTAGAGATTTTAAGCTGAGCAGCTTGAATACGCGTTTGTACCCAAGCACTTTTTGTCTCAGGATTACGACAAACTGCACGTTCAATGGCATCAATGAGTTCTATTGGCTGTTCATTCTTGAGACTATTTTGAGATAAACAATGTTGAGGTTGACTTAACATTTTCTGATTTTGAAGATCAAGTGACACACTTTGATTGAGTTGTTGTTCTATTTGCTTACGTTTTGTCTCATTCTCGCGGGCTTTACGCTGAGCCGTGAGCTCATCAAACCATAAAGTCTCGCGTTGTTTTTTTTGATTTGGAGTCAGTTTTGACAACCAACTCTCTGCATAAGCCAACGAACTATGTCCGAATAGCGACCCAGCAACAACAATGAAAGCGATGTATGTAATTTTCATTTAGGTTGCAAATCCTTGGTCAACATATCACGGACGATCACGCCATCTTGTAAAGCGATAATCCGCTCAGCAGATGAAATCGTTTCTGGACGATGTGCAATAATCAATTTGGTAATATTCAAATGCTTGAGGTTTGCATTGACCTCTTGTTCTTTTAATACGTCTAAACTACTGGTCGCCTCATCCATAAATAAAATCTTTGGTTTTTTATAGATAGCACGAGCCAATAAAATTCGTTGTTTTTGTCCTCCTGACAACATATTACCAATATCCCCCACTAGGGTTTGATATCCCATTGGCATACGGCTAATGTCATCATGAATTGCGGCATAGGCTGCACATTCTTGTACCCATTGCATGTCAGGATTTGAATCAAAAAAACAAATGTTTTCTGCGATTGAACCAGCAAATAGAATGTCATCTTGTAACACTGTGGCAACTTGATCTCGTACAGCATTTAATCCTAATTGTTCAAAATCACGCCCCATAATTTTGACTTCACCTTCATTCTGTTTAAATACACCTAACAGAACATGTAGCAATGTGGTCTTACCGCAACCTGTTGCCCCCACAATGGCGACAGATTGATTTTGGGGTATCTTGAAACTAATCCCCTTGAGTACATAAGGGTCATTTTCTGAATATTTAAAGTGCAGATTTTCGACCTCAATTGCATTCTCAACCTGATCTACATTTGTGATTTCAGCATCGCCGTATAATTTTTCTTGTTCTGTTAACACAATATCGGATAAACGCTCTACATCAATTTGAAGCATTTTAACTTCGATAAACTTATCGATTAAACCTGCGACTCGGCCATCAAACTGACTTTTATAGGCCATAAAAGCCATCAGTACACCGACTGTAAAATTACCCTCCAATACCAATGTGGCACCTAACCAAATAATTAGAATGTTCTGAATACCAAATAAGACTCCATTTGCCAATGAGAAACCTAAACCTAACTTTTGGGTCGTTAATCCAGCATTAACTTGATTGACCATAAGATTTAACCATGTCGAACGGCGAACATCTTGTCGCTGGAACAGTTTTATGGTTTTAGCTCCACGCACAGTTTCCATAAAATGGCTGCTTTGCTTCGCTGCATGAATAATTTGCGCTTCAGTCGCTCGCTTCAAAGGTGCATACCAAATCCATCGGATTAAGGCGTATAAGCCCATGGTAAAAATTGCAATCCAAGCTAACTTCGGACTGTATACAAACATTAAAATCAACGTAAATACTGTCATTAATCCATCAAGAATCGCAGCTAAGAACGTTGTGGTGAGCGTGGTTTGAATGTTACCAATTGATCCAAATCGCGAAACAATGTCACCGAGTGATCGTCTTTCAAAATAAGAGACAGGAACATTAATCATGTGATTAAAGACGTTGGCTTGCCACTGCACACTTAAATGCGTGCTCATATACATCATGATCCAAGAACGGAGTAGCCCAATAAACTGCTGAAGTAACATCAACATGCCAAAGCCAATAGCCAGTATCGTTAAGAGATCCCGATCTGCAGATACGATCACATGGTCGATCACCCATTGCATAAAGAATGGGCTAATTAATGAAAAAACTTCTAAGGCTAAGGCCAAGATTAAAATTTGCCCGAGAGATTTCCATAAACCACGAACATGACCGATTAGACCTTTAAGCTGAATCTGATTTTTATCTTCTTTTTTTTCAAATTCAGTATCTGGCCAAAGCTCTAATGCAACACCCGTAAAATGTTCAGACACCTCATTGAGTGTCAGTACACGTTTACCAAATGCTGGATCTAAAATCGTGACTTTATTGGCACTGACTTCTTGCAATACCACAAAGTGGTTGAAATCCCAATGTAAAATACACGGGGTTTTAAGCTGATCCAAATCTTCTAAATCCAGCTTTAATGGGCGTGTAACCATTTTCAACTGATTACTAATTTTGATCAGCTGATTGAGATTTGAACCCTTTTGAGAAACTGAAAAACGACGTCTTAACGTTAATAAATCAGACTCATAGCCATAATAATGCGCAATCATCGCAATACAGGCTAATCCACATTCTGTCGCTTCCGTCTGTAAAATGGTTGGAATTTTCCGTCCAAATCCAAGAGAAATTTTGTCTAATATCTGCATGTTATTTCTTCTTATATCTTGCCAGTGATGCTATATAACGGTTCGAGTACCCATTCATATAGTTTTCTTTTTTCTTGCATGATATCTGCATCAAAGGCCATGCCCACTTTAAGAGGCTTACTTTCACCATAGGCTTTTACAAACTGTTGTTTTAATTTGACTTTGACTAAATACACAGGTTCACTTTGGTTAAGTGTTACACCCTGACTTAACTCGCCTAAATTGGTCAGTTCTTGTGGGTTCATCGTCGTCGCTGAGATTGAATGAATCACACCTTCACCTTGACCAAATTTTTGGTAAGGATAGGCTTGAAAACGAAGTTTTACGGTTTGACCAGTCCGTATAAATCCAATTGCTGAACTGGGTACAAAAAGATGTGCTTCTAAATAAGAAGGCGTCGGAACAATATTCATGACAGGAATATTAGGAGAAATAAACTGACCAACCTCTGCATTAATCGATGCTATTTTTCCTGTCGCATTGGCTTGTAATAGCAAACTATCCCGCGCTTTATTTTCTAAAAACTCTTGCTGATTCGAAGCTAATTGACGATCGACCAAAGTCAGCTCACTTTCCAACTTCGATGCTAGTCCTTGCTGAGCCAATAATTTATTTTCTAATTCAGCTTGTTTAGTATTTTTTTCTCGCTCATAGCTCTGTAAAGCAACTTTTAGGCTGATATAGTTATCTTGCTTCAGTTGATATTCTTCAATCGAAATATATTCTTTATCTTTTAAATCTCGATAACGATGTGCATTTTCTTGTGCAAGGGCTAGACGTTGGCTTTGCTCGGCAATTAAGCCATCTAATTTTATTAAATCTAAACGTATAGATTGAATTTCTGCATTTAATTGTTGAACACTATTTAAATGTAAGTCTTTTAGTTTATTTTTTTCAGTATCTAAACTTTGTTTTTTTAACTCAATTTGTTGTTGTACAGACTCATTATAGTTACCTGTACTATTATAACGCGTCATTTTTAATGCAATTAATGGTGTCCCTTTCTCCACTAACTGACCTTCTTTGACGAATTTTTCACTGACTGTGCCGCCTTCAGCACTATAAACTCGGATTAAACCCGTATTAGGAATCAATAATCCTTTAACACTCGTCCTCTTCGTGTAGCTTCCAAAAAAAATAAAACTCACTAATAAAACAGTGAAAGTGGCGACAACAATCGTAAGTACCGTAAATGAAAATGGTCGAATCAAAATGACTTCACCAATCCACTTTGACTTTTGTGCATCAATCGCTTTGTCTCTAAACAGCTTATTTGTCATATATATTTGTAATTAATTTTTCAAGTACGGGTTTTTATATTGAATTTTCATCAAGTTGACTACATTTCAACAGCGTGCATAAAAGAGACAAACACAAACCAAAAGTTTTCAATAAAATAGTCATAATCTGTGTTGTCTCCTGTTCTATCCCACACTTCGCTCACCTAAATCTGCTTTGAATAAACTCAGTTGGATACTGATTTCAATAGATTAAAAACGAAGCGTTCATCTCGCTTTATTTCAAAACTCGATTGACTAAAGGTGCTGTGAACAAAGCATGAGGATCATATTGCTTTAAAATATGACTACTCGACTTAATGGTTAAATGATTAGATTGACCCTGAGCATGGACGCGTGGAATTTCGTAATCGATATAAGTTGAACTATCCCAAGCTTTTTGATTGGTATAGCCCCACCCTTTAGACCATTCTGGTCGCATCAAAGAATCACCTTGATAACGTTGTGACATCCACTCCTCAACTTCTGTGTAAAATTGCGCTGAGAATGGCGTACCTGGCAAGGTTAAAATATCAAACCAAACGGCACAGTCCCATTCAGGATGATCAGGACAAGGTTTAATGGCTGATAATGCTGCTGTTTGAGCGCCGTGAACAATTGAATCTTCTGGATGATCCAAGCCCGTAACTCGAATTTCAACAGGTCCATTCATTGGGAAACGACCCATTTTTTGATATTGCTTCATCTTAATGCCGTAATAATCACAAAAATCAGCAATAACCCGTTGAACGTTTGCACGACTGGTAATGACAGCATAGCCATTTGCCGTAACACGCAAAGTTGTTGGTTTGACATACAGTAAAACGTTTTTTGACGTTCCCCATAAATCATAAGTTTGAGTGGAAGCCAAACCACCAGTCAAAATCGTCGTGATTCCAGATAATGGCGTACCATTTAAACCTAGTTTAGAGATTTCATACTGAGTAAAACCGAAGGTTGGCGTGAGATAAGTACTTTTATTGACGATGATTTTATGAATCAAATCAGTAATAGGTTTGATCAAATTATCTGAGAACCAATAATTGAATGGTTTGACTGTCTGTCGAGCAGTCAAAGGACGATACGGAGTAACAGTCCAAACTTTTAACCAAGGATAATCGGTGAATGGAAACCAAATTGCTTCTGCACGACCAGATTTATCCAGAAAATGAGAGAAGGTACGTCCAGCATGCTTATCTTGAGCGAATAGCTCATTGATATGAATGTCGGTATAGCTTTCACAACGAATATATTGATTTTTTGACGTTTGTAATTGTGCAGATAAAATAAATGCACGACCTATATGAACTAAAAATGCACGAATTTCTGGATCATTTCGCAGGAAGGTTTTCGCAACATATCGACCTTCTCGTTGGTCGAAAACAGCAGCAGTGATCGATACCACTAAATTACTGATCGAACCATAAGTTTGACCTTCTTGTTTTATTTCCCCTACGGCAGGTACACCTGTGCCATGACCATCAATGGCCAACACACCACCCAAAGTTAAATCTCCAGGTGCGGGCACTGCTACAAATCCACGATTACGGTATTCCATTGCGGTTAACAATGCTTCCATTTGAATGCCTGCTTCGGCAGTCACAATACCGTTTGCATCAATACTGACTTTGTTGATATGCGTTGGCATATCAATCAATAAAATTTTAGTAGTCGTGTCTTGATCATTCAACAATAAAGGTGACCAATTATGTGACATCCCTTTGGCTCTGACTTTATAACCATTTTGATAAGCCCAATTAATCGCTTTTAAAACTTGTTCTTGATTTCTGGGTGATGCTGTCCATGCATTTTCATAACGAGATTCCCCAGACCAATTTTCATATTCCTGTTTAAAAATTGAGATTTCAGTTGGGAAATTTACTAATCTTTCTTGTAAAGGAAAAAACCAAGCCTCTGCCTTTTGTGTTGGGAACCATGCTGAAACAGCACCAACAGCAGCTAAGCTACCCATTGTTTTTAGAAAGTTTCTTTTATCGTGATCTATTTGTTCTGATGAGTTTTGCATTGTTATAGCCACCAAAAGTTTTAGCTTTATTATTTCTGTTACTGAAAGCAGACAAGTACTCATGACCAGTCTGCCTTTAACACTTTATTTAAAACTTATGAAAGCCAAGCACGAACGCCATTCAAAGTCGGAAGAAGTTTATATTGACCTTCTGCCTTTTCTTTTTCGTAATGGTTTGGAGTTTCATCTACATCGCCACCAAGTGCACGACCTAGACCAATTAATGTTTTTGATGCCACTAAACCAGTAGTATCAGCAGCTTGGTGTACTAGCCCTAAACCTACTGCACTAAATACAACACCAACTGATGAAATCAGTTTTGAATTAAGTGTTTGATTGAATAAGTTCACACCGTGGATGATTGAGTCACCAATCAATGTTCCAGCACCAGATACTTCATTGATTTCTTCTTGCTTTAATTCTACTAAGCTCATGATTAAAACCTCGTTATAAAGAATTTATGTTAGATACACCTAACTTTTGTTAAGCACTTTTAATATACAGAATGAATTGTGTATCTATAATGAAAACTGTATGACACTATTTAATTATTTTGTGATTTATTTAACATTAATTTTGATAATTCGATTGACTCAATATTCTTGAAAATAACAGCCCAATTTCAAATAATAGATAGATCATTGTGCCCCCAATCGCCATTGATAATATGTCTGGCGGCGTTACAAACATGGCAATAAAAAAACAAAAGATAAAAATGTAAGGTCTATTTTTTTGGATGGTCTCAATGTCTACTAATCCAAAATACACCGTGATCATAATGACCAATGGCACTTGAAAAATCAGCCCTAAGACGAAGAAAAACTTAATACAAAACAATAAGTATTGTTGAATATCTGTCATAGGGGTCACACTATCTGGCGAAACTCCAATAAAGAATCCCAATACAGCGGGCAGAATAAAAAAGTATCCCAGTGCAATGCCCGAGTAAAACAACACAATACTTGAGGGAAAAAAGAAAAAGAAAATTTTACGTTCTTTCAGATAAAGCGCATGTTTTAAAAAAACATATAATTTATAAAAAATAAAAGGAAAAAGGATGATCAGCGTGACAAAAAATACCAACTTAATGGGTGCTACAAATGTACTGGTAATATCTGTCGCAATCATATGCGCATTTGCAGGTAATTTAGCTTGTAGAGGCAGTGCGATCGCGTTATAAATTTTGTTCGCGAATGGCACTAATCCAACAAAAATAACTAAAAAGCCGATAACGACATGAATTAAATTTCGCCTAAATTCTTCAAAATAATCAGAAAAATGACTCAGTGTTTTTTTGAGGTCGGAAGTTTCAGACATATCTCACTCCCATTACATGTATATCAACACACGACCAATGCGCTAAATGAGTCATTAGAAAATCTGTTTTATAAGGTGCTGGAACATAAAACTTTTGTATTGGGAAATATTGTTTTTGTTTCTGATCAATTTGATCATCTAGATGCGCGAAGTATTCCTGCATTTGAGTTTCAAGCTGTTTAACATTCTGAATTTCGTCTTTTAATTCTTCACGAAGTTGATGAAGCTCAAGTTCTAGATCTACTTTCTGTTTAATATCGGATTTTATTTCACTTATTTTTTTCAAGCTTCGAAGCGCAAAACGAATCGCATCGGGTAAACGATCAGGACCCAAGACCACAATTACAATCAGTCCAAGAAAGAGTAGTTCTCCAAACCCAACATCAAACATAGGTTAAAACACCACAATATTGCTTTGAATATTGTTTAAAAAAGATTATTGATGAGTGTCTTTTTTATCTTCGCGAACAGCATCTTTAAAATCTTTTACAGCGCCGCCGACATCTTTGCCAAAATTCTTTAATTTAGCTGTACCGAAAATGACCAAAATAATTATGGCAAATAGTGCGATATGACCAATTGAAAGACCCATCATTATAGTTATCCTTATTTTTTAATATTGCTTAATAATAACAGACCAACAATGCATAGAACTCTTGAAATGTCTAACAATCTCAGCATACATATTTGAGTCTGTTAAGATTTTTTATTCTGCTTTCAAAATATAAGCTACTGATAAAAGTAAAAAAACCGATTTAAGCCTTTGCTTAAATCGGTTTTCAGTCACTTGATTCGCTAAACTACGTTTTCAATTCTTTGTTTAACTTGAATAATAAAGTATTAGCGACCATAGATTTCTAAAAGTTTATCTAAAGTTGCTTGATAATGAATATCGATATCTTCAGCTAAAATAGCATACGCATTATCTAACT
The DNA here is from genome assembly GCF_056783995.1 of Acinetobacter sp. ANC_7588. Classification (NCBI taxonomy): domain Bacteria; kingdom Pseudomonadati; phylum Pseudomonadota; class Gammaproteobacteria; order Moraxellales; family Moraxellaceae; genus Acinetobacter; species Acinetobacter sp. ANC_7588. The sequence continues at coordinate 27,914 of NZ_JBWYIU010000009.1, forward strand.
GAACCATTGGCCAGCCTTCTTTCCAAAATGGAAAAATATTGTGTAGATCATGTGTTACGATTGCTTCTTCACGTGTAATCGCCTGTGCAACCTGCGATAAAACTTGTGCTGTTTCAGCACCATCAATCTCAAGATAATCAATACCACGCGCTTTAAGAATACGAATTCTGTCTTTTTTATATTTAATTTTTTTTGCTTGTGCTTCATTTAAGCCTAGCGCAAGTGTCACTGCTTCAACAAACTTTTCTTCGAAAGATTGATGTAATGCAACCAAGGCTTTTTTATGTGCTTCCTGACGCCCCTCTTTACCACCACTACGAATCAGTTTATTCGCCTCAACATTAAGTTCGTCAGATTTCATTGACTGCAAAATATCTAAAATTTCGATATCACTTAAAGATTCAGCATTGTGGTGTGTCATGGGAGTACTTCAATTCAACTTAATCTTGCATTTTCTCATAATTCAACACAAATACATAATCTAATTCAAATTGAATCGATAAGCTTTCAAATGATTCTAAATATTTGGAATTATACTTCTGAGTTTTAGTGCAATATGTAAGTCAAAACGATGGGTAGTGTGATTGCAGCACCGATAATTTGCAGACTAATTACGCCAGCCATTAATTGACTGTCGCCACCCAATACTTTCGTCAGAATATATGCAGCTGAAGCCGTTGGTAATGCAAAATATAAAATAAAGATTTGCGTCTCTAAAGCATTGAAGCCCAACATTTTACAGACCAACCAAGCCAAAATCGGCATTAAACATAAACGCGATAGCGTGTTGATCATTAGAGGAAAAGATTCTTTTTTAAGAGCCACAAATTGTAATGCAGCACCGACACACATTAGTCCCATAGGTAAGCTACATATCGCAAGTTGGTAAATTAATGACTCAGCACCTTTCCATAATGGTAGCCCGGATACATTGTAGAGCACCCCAACCAGGCAACCTAAAATTAAAGGATTTTTGAGTAGCGATATAATCACTGCTCGGAAATTCATATTTTCATGATCGGTCAGTGCCAATACCGAGATGATATTCACAACAGGAATACTGATCGCCAACAGCAATGCAAAAATCGTCATGCCTTCTGCTGGAAAAAGCGAAGCAACAACTGCTAAACCAATATAGGTATTAAAACGTACATTGCTTTGAACATAGACTCCAAATCTTCGTGTTGGCGTCTGAAAAATTCTTTTTAGAATATATAAAACTGCACAAGCAATTGGAAAGACCACGAGTAAAACGACTAAAATTTTACTTACCATCTCCATATGAATATCAGCTTGAGCCAGATTGCCAAAGAGCATGGCAGGGAAAAAAACAAAATAGTTGAGTTTTTCTGCACCCGCCCAAAACTCGTCAGTTAAATATGATTTCTGTTTAAGAAAATATCCAATTAAAATGAGCCCTATCAGCGGCACTAAGGATAAAACAATGCTGTACATAAATGATGAGCCTAATCGAGTGCAGATCGCTCAGTCCTAATACGCTCAATCAACCACAGTGGTTTATTGCATGCATTTTGAACTGATCATTTTATATTACACTGCATCAAGCTGATCGTCTCAAAAATTCATCATTTACATCATGCATTGACTTGTTTTATATACGCTAAAATTTCAGGCAAAGTCTGGATTGTTTTATTTAACGGCGGTTGATGTTCAGCTAAGGATTGGTGAAACCCCGCCAAATATAGTCCATCTAATCCAGCCTGAGTAGCACCCCAATAATCATTCACTGGATGATCACCAACATAAAGACAATGGTCAGGTGCAATTCCTAATTGTTGACAAGTCATATGAAATATTTCTGCTTGAGGCTTTGACACACCTGCCTTGTCAGAACTCATGATCACATCAAAATGATGCGCGATTCCTAGACCTTCGATAATTTTATGTCGAGTGAAATGTCCTCCATTCGAAATGATTGCCAACTTAAATCCTTCGCTTCTAAGCTGATCAAGCGTCTGAATAGCATTTGGCATCATGACTGCGTTTAGTCCAAATTGATTAAACCAATAGTCACTTAATTCATCTAATTCTGGTGCTTTTTTCCATTTCAACTGCTTGAGTAATGCATGAGCGACTGAACCACCAATGGTAGGTTCAGTCATTCTTTCTCGGATGGGATAGCCACCATGATCAATATATCGAATCGTTTCGAGAATCTCAGCTTGCGCAGACGAGGCAGATTGATCGATTTGCTGTTTATAAGTATTAAATAATGCCCGACTAAAAGTTTGAACACTTAAATCTCGGTGTGTCAGTGTATTGTCCAAATCAAAAATAACAGCTTGAATTTTCATAGTGCTTAGAGGAGTGTATTCATTTGCCCATGCTATCAACTCTCCGCAATCTCGATTATTCATTTTTATTTCATCCTAAGCATGAAAATGAATAAAAGATAGATTACAGACTAATTCCATTGATGTTTGTTTTGAGCTGTATACCGACTCCATACTAAAATCGGTATGAACAAAAATAATCCTAATATACAGATCAAAATGAGATACGAGGTATAACCGAGCCAATCGCCTAATATGCCACTCAAGGTATACAGTGCTCCCGCAATGGAAGCCATCAATGCGACTTGGAAAGTAAAATCTGTTCCTGCAAATTCTTTCCGACTGTATTGCATCACCAAGGTTAGAATAATCACCAATAACATCGCAGCGAACATATCTTCTAAAGCATTGATGATATAGATCCACACGACGTTCAATTCAGAAGGTCGCGCCTCATAATGCGATAACCATGCAAATCCAATGAGACTCAATAATTTAAGCAGTGAAAAAGTAATTAAAGCACTTTCACGCGAATAAAACCTAAGTAGCCAACCTGCAATACCTGCTCCGATCAAAGCAGCAAATGCTCCAAGCATGGTCACATTGACACCAATTTGCGTCTTAGATAGTCCTAAATCGACCAACAATGGTTTAAGAATAGGTCCAGACAATCCATCCGTCACTTTAATGCTACACAATACAAAAAACCAAAGTCTGAGTTCTCGATTTTGAAAAAAATATTTTAAGTAATGACTTAAAGCTTTCACGAAACTTTGAGTTTTAGATGATGAATCATCATCTTGATGATTATTGATGCTTTGTGAAGCATGTTGAGGCTCACGATACAATAATACGGGTAGCGTATTAAATGCCACCAAAATAGCCAAGCATAAAAAAGTGGTTTGCCAAGTCAATGCATCTAATACCCACAATATCGCACCGCCTCCCACAATAAAGCCCAACCTTGAACCAATCACTTGGAACATATTGCCTAGATGCTGTTGTTCACCTTTTAGAATATTCACAGCTAAGCCATCGGTTGCTATATCTTGAGTCGCTCCGATACTATTCATCATCAACAATGCCACGAAAAATCCAAAGAGATATTGAGGTTGGTTCAGTGATTGAATGGGGATAAACGATAAGATTATCAACGTAATCATTGTGAGTAACTGAGTAGGTATAATCCAACTGCGGTAATGCCCTTGATTGAACAAATGATAGCGATCAACCAATGGAGCCCATAAAACTTTGAGTGCCCACGGAGCCATCAGCAATCCAAATCCACCAATATGCGTTAAGGAAACACCTTCAGCACGCAGAATCACGGGCAAAGCATGTGTCATAAATCCTACTGGCAATCCTTGCGCCCAATAGAGTGAAAATAAAAGCACATACATTTTGGTATTTGGTGACATGAAAGAGGTGTCCTGTAACTGATATCTTCTTAATCAATTCGTATTTAGATGTCCTTGTCACTTGATTCTTATTCTGCCAATGTATCTCATACACAAGGTCTTTATAATAATTTTAAAAAGCAATTATACAACGCACAATGAACAATAGATTTCCAAAATTACCATCACAAGTTCCTCAACGCGGTTCAAAGTTGAGTCGAGCAGCGTTCAAACAGCTTTATCTTCGACAAGGCTGGTCTTTTGAAGGAGAATTTCCAAATTTCCCCAAAGCTGTCGCAATTGTGTCCCCGCATACATCAAATTATGATGGACTGTATGCCTTTCTCGCGATGCTTGGCATTGGCATTGAAGTCACAATCTTTGGAAAAGATAGTCTGTTCAAATCTCCACTCAAACATTTACTCAAATGGATCGGGGTGATTCCGGTAAAACGCGATACCCCCCAAGGCTTGACTCAACAAATTGTTCAAGCCATTCATGAACGAGATAAAATTTGGGTCGCAATGGCACCTGAAGGTACACGAAAAAGTGCTGAAAAGATTCGCAGCGGTTTTTATCACATTGCCTTAGGTGCAAATATACCAGTGGTAATGTTTGCATTTGATTATGATCATAAAGTCATTCGATGTTTAGGAAGCCTCGAAATGACGGGAGACTATGAATCTGATCTGCACAAAATATTAGAATATTATCGTGGAAAAATTTCTCCTAAAAATATAAGTCGTTTAGCATTACCCTTTAAAGAACTTTTGTAAAAATGCTAGAAAAATAGACAGTAATCTGTTGAGATATGCCTAAAATTTTGGCACTTTTTAACAGATTAATGTCTATGTCATTGCTCCTCAATCTTCCCAAAATCAGCTTCATTGGCCTGAGTTTATTGGCGCTATCAGGCTGTAACTCTACTGTAAAAAATCCTACACAATCCACTCAAATTCAAGCACGCGAGCCAGTGATTGCCATTGCTCTAGGCGGTGGTGGTGCAAAAGGTTTTGCGCATATTGGTGTATTAAAGGTTTTAGAATCTCATGGTATAAAACCCAAAATTGTTACGGGTACAAGTGCTGGAAGTTTTGTCGGTAGTATTTATGCTTCAGGCAAATCTCCCTATCAACTACAGCAAATTGCACTTCAGCTGAAAGAGTCCGATATTCGTGATTTAACTTTAAATCGACAGGGTGTGGTCCTCGGTCAAAAGCTCCAAGATTATGTCAATCGACAGGTTGGGAACAAACCGATTGAACAATTCCCGATTCGATTTGCTGCAGTTGCCACACGTTTAGATAATGGTAAACGCGCTGATTTCGTCAAAGGTAATACAGGTCAAGCCGTAAGAGCGTCATGTAGTATCCCTAACGTCTTTGTTCCAACAACGATTGGCAAAACCAAATATGTTGATGGTGGACTCGTGAGTCCAATTCCAGTTCAAACTGCCAAAAATATGGGTGCAGATATTGTGATAGCAGTTGATATTTCTGCACGCCCTGCAGGCAATAAGCCGATGAGCATGTGGGGACTGTTGGATCAAACGATTAATATTATGGGTCAACAAAGTATCAATACTGAACTCAATGCAGCTACAGTCGTGATTCAGCCAAAAGTTGGCCATTTAGGAACTTTGGATTTGAAAGCCAGCAATGAGGCAATACTTGAAGGTGAGAAAGCAGCGCAACTGAAAATTAAATCAATAGATACCGCAATTGCCAATTTCAAAAAATCTCCTGCTGCTTTCAAACCTGCACCAACAGCTCGCTTTTAAGCATTTTTTATAGGCTTCTCTGCCCTAGTCTGTTATCTTGATATAGATGTTTTCGTCTATAACAAGATAACGATTAGAGTAGATGTATGGACTTATTGATTGAACCTTGGCATTGGTTTGTATTAGGTATTTTGCTCATCCTGTCTGAGCTCATTTTACCGGCCTTTGCTGCACTGTGGTTTGGTATAGCTGCTGTCATTATTAGCATACTGGTGTGGCTATTTCCTTCTATGGGGCTTCCAACTCAAATTATTTTATGGGTTGTCCTATCGATTTCATGTACGGTGGTTTGGTTTAAATTTATTAAACCACTTTCCGTTGATAAGACTAAAGCGGGTCTCTCACGTGAAGCGACCATCGGACAAGTTGGGATGGTGATTCAAATTGGTCATGAACCTGAATTAGTCAAAGTTCGTTTTCAGCTTCCAGTTCTAGGCTCTGACGAATGGAATTGCAGAACACTGAGCCCTGTTCAGGTCGGTGATCGTGTCAGAGTTACAGATATTTTAGGTAATGAGCTGGTCGTTCAAGCGCACAATAACCTCAACTCACCGTTATAAACAATAATTCTTAAAGGAGTAGAAATGTCTGGTTCAATTATTGCCATCGCATTTTTGGCATTCGTCGGGATCACTATTTTTAAAGGGGTTCGTATTGTTCCTCAAGGCTATAAATGGATCGTACAACGTCTGGGTAAATACCATACAACCTTAAGTCCAGGTCTAAACTTTGTGATTCCTTATGTTGATGAAGTCGCATATAAAGTCACGACAAAAGATATCGTTCTCGATATTCCATCTCAGGAAGTGATTACAAGAGATAACGCAGTTCTTTTAATGAACGCTGTTGCCTATATTAACATTACTACACCAGAAAAAGCAGTCTACGGTATCGAAAACTATACTTGGGCAATCCAAAACCTTGTCCAAACTTCTTTACGTTCAATCGTAGGTGAAATGGACTTGGATGATGCTTTATCTTCACGTGATCATATTAAAGCGAAGCTGAAAGCAGCAATTTCTGATGATATTTCAGATTGGGGAATTACGCTTAAGACGGTTGAAATCCAAGATATTCAACCATCAAGTACAATGCAATCTGCAATGGAAGCCCAAGCCGCAGCTGAACGTCAACGTCGTGCGACAGTGACACGTGCTGATGGTGAAAAACAAGCTGCGATTCTTGAAGCTGAAGGTCGTCTTGAAGCATCACGTCGCGATGCTGAGGCTCAAGTTGTACTCGCTGAAGCTTCAGAAAAAGCCATTAATATGGTTACCAATGCTGTAGGCGACAAAGAGATTCCTGTCGCTTATCTACTTGGTGAACAATATGTAAAAGCAATGCAGGATATGGCTAAATCTAATAATGCTAAAACTGTGGTATTGCCTGCTGACATCATGAATACGATTCGTGGGGTAATGGGTCGTAATAATCCTTAAATCGCTCAGACACTCTTCAAAATTTATAAGGCAGCTTCGGCTGCCTTTGTTATTGATATGACTCGAGATTCAATTCTTCAGCATTTATTTTAAATTTATGGTTAAATTTCGCATCCTGAAAGATTGCATGAAAACAATCTATCGTCTAACTGCATCATGGAAATTGTATGAGCACCTTTGATCCCACCTTAATCACTTTCTTGTTCTATATTGTCGCCATGGTTGTGATTGGTTTAATCGCGTATCGAGCGACCACGAACTTTTCAGATTATATTTTGGGTGGACGACGCTTGGGAAGTTTTGTAACAGCCCTTTCAGCTGGTGCTTCTGACATGAGTGGCTGGTTACTTATGGGTTTGCCAGGTGCTATTTATCTTTCTGGTCTATCAGAAATGTGGATTGCAATTGGTTTAATTATTGGTGCATGGCTCAACTGGCTGTTAGTGGCAGGACGTCTCAGAGTTCATACTGAAGTTCAACACAATGCCCTCACACTCCCAGATTACTTTTCCAATCGTTTTAATGATCAGAAAAAAATTCTACGAATCGTTTCTGCATTTGTCATTTTAATCTTCTTTGCCATTTATTGTGCTTCAGGCATGGTGGCAGGCGCTCGATTATTTGAAAGTATGTTTGATCTTTCTTACAGCACTGCCCTTTGGATTAGTGCAATTGCAACGATCAGTTACGTTTTTATTGGTGGGTTCTTGGCTGTTTCTTGGACAGACACCATCCAAGCGGGATTAATGATTTTTGCCTTATTGCTTACCCCCATCGTGGCTTTACTGACTTTTTCCGATTTATCTCAAGTGAATCTAGCACTTGAAGCAGCGCGACCAGAAGCAAGCAGTTTAATGGGTAACTTAAGTACCGTTGCAATTATTTCATTACTGGCTTGGGGTTTAGGCTATTTCGGACAACCTCATATTCTCGTACGTTTTATGGCTGCTGATTCAGTTAAATCGATTCCTAATGCTCGTCGTATTGGTATGACTTGGATGATTCTGTGCCTCGGTGGTGCAGTGGCTGCTGGATATGTCGGTATTGCTTATTTTCAGCAAAATCCACAGTTCGCTAATATTGTGAATGCTAACCCTGAAACTGTATTTATGGAGTTAACGAAAGTTCTATTTAACCCATGGATCGCCGGCATTGTATTAGCTGCAATTTTGGCTGCGGTAATGAGTACATTGAGTTGTCAACTTCTTGTATGTTCAAGCACTTTAACCGAAGATTTTTATAAATCTTTCATCCGTAAAACTGCTTCTCAAAAAGAACTGGTTTGGGTGGGTCGCTTGATGGTGCTACTGATAGCTTTACTTGCGATTGTTTTAGCGTCAAACCCTGAATCTAAAGTACTTGGTCTAGTTGCCTACGCTTGGGCAGGCTTTGGGGCAGCATTTGGCCCGCTCATTATTCTGTCTTTATTCTGGAAACGCATGACATTAAATGGCGCTTTGGCGGGGATGATCATTGGTGCAGTGACCGTTATTGTATGGAAAAATATTTGGGCTGATACTGGAATCTATGAAATCATTCCTGGCTTTATTTGCTCTCTCATCGCAATCATTGTTGTGAGTTTATTAGGTAAGCAACCGAACTCAGATGTTACTGACCGATTTGACGAAGCAGACCGATTATATAAAGCGACAAAATAACAAATGAAAAAGAGGACTTTCTGTCCTCTTTTTTTAACTCTTTCGAGCAAGTAAAAAAGCTGAAATTTGTTTAAGTTCAGATGCTGAATCACCAAAATAATCTAAAGCACTAATGGCTTGCTGATGAAGCTTATTTGCATATTCTTTTGCAGCATCTAAACCCAATAAAGCTGGGTATGTTGATTTTTCTACAAGTTCATCTTTTCCAGCGGTCTTTCCAAGCGTTTCGGTATCCGAAACTATATCTAAAATATCATCTTGTACTTGAAATGCTAAACCTAATACTTGACCAAATTCACGCAATTTCGGTATTCCTGCATCTACACCGTCCATCACTGTCACTGCTGACATCATGATTGCCGCCTGAATCAGTGCACCAGTTTTATTACGATGAATATTTTCCAATGCTTCCTGATCAATTTTCTTGCCTTCTGCTTGCAAATCTAGGACTTGACCACAAACCATCTTAGAAGATGATGTCGCCAATATCTGCATTTGCTTCAACACAATAGAAGGGTCTACAGTCACTTGTGTATCAAAAAGTCGACTTCCTAAAACCTCAAATGCCATCGACTGCAAGATATCTCCCGCAAGTAGTGCTGTATCTTCACCATATGCAACATGGCAAGTGGGTTGACCACGACGCAACAAATCATTATCCATACATGGTAAGTCGTCATGAGCAAGTGAATAGCAATGAATTAACTCGACTGCAACTGCTGCACGTCGCACAGCAGCAAAATTTTTATGATCTTCACTTAATTCTGCTGTTGCATACGCTAAAGCTGGACGAACCCGTTTTCCACCTAACATGACTGCATGATTTACAGCACTTTTCAAAGGCTCTGGAATGAAAAATGCATCTAGTGCAATTTTCAGATCCTGTTGGATTTGCTGTTGAGCACGTTGTAATACTTCACTATTCACAGAGATATGTACTGTCACTGCCGTCTTTGAACCTCAAGTTATACCGTTTCAAGTCGGTATATATAAAATTGTCCTTATTCTACAACCAATTGTGATTGCTACAAAACACAATGCTGATTTGTTTTATTTAGTGATAGATTTAAATGAAGAGTGACTATTCATCTAACACATGAATCGAGTTTCGACCCAATACATGTGCAATGTCAACCGCACGATCTAAGGTTTCTAATATTTGCTTTTCTGAGTACATTTTCTGGCAATTAGGATGAAAAATCCCAATCGCACACGTGAGTACCTCATCCTCTTGAGGATCGAAATAAATTTTTTCACGGACCAAGGTTTGTTTTAGGCGTTCAGCAATGGTGAGAATTTTCCAAGGAGTCGATTCTTGAATCACCAAGATAAAACTTGCAGAGTTCAAACGATAGACTTCTGCTAAATCTTGATTCAACTCCTCTTTAATCAGAGATCCAATACGACTCAAAATTTCATCGCCAATGGTATAACTATTGAGCTGATTAAACTTTTTAAAATTTTCGACTTCAAACTTGATAAAAGAATAATTCTTCCGATCTTGAATAAGGAAGCGATCTTTTAAAAACTGTTCAAATGCCAGCTTATTGTTCATCCCAGTCACAGGGTCCAAATATAGCTCTTCAAACAACCTTTTATTATTTTGGATCAAGACACGTTCACGTCTTTTCAATTTTGTTATATCTGCACATACGATCAACACGCAATCCAAAGAGGATGATTTATCTCTTAAAGCACTAAAATAAATTTGAAAAAAATGCCCTTTTGAATAGAACTCATTTTCAATTTTGTATAAACGTGAATCATTTCGAAACAATTGCAGCGCATCTTGAAATAATTGGTAAACCGTCGTTGATACGAAACCTAATTTCTTTCCGAGTAAATAGAGTGCATCACTCTCATAGATATCAGCAAATAATTGATTTGCACTAATAAATACACCATCATGCTGAACTAGCGCCACAGGCACAGGGATTTTGGCAATCACAGATACCAAATCTAATTTATTTGTAGCATGAATTTGGTTTAGAAACTCTTGATCAATCTTGGGCGTATCCTGCTCAAAATTATTATCCTTCTTCATTGGTCTTTCTCATTTTAATTATTCGTGGAGCGAAGGCTATTCAGCAACTTAATTTTATGAATTCGGTGAATATAATCACGTTGACTTATTTCCTTAATATAACATGTCAAAATTGACATAGTCTCAATTATTTATGAGTGAATCGTACTGTTAGTAATGCTTTCAGGCTAATTTAGTATACTTATCACATATTTTAAGCGCGTAAAAAAACCACTCGAAAGTGGTTTTTTTATCTTAAACCGTATCGCCAGGAATTCGCACCCATCCTTCCATGAGTACTCGAGCACTGCGACTCATAATGGCCTTTTTTACCGTCCATTGGTCATTAATTTTTTCCGCTTCAGCGCCCACTCTGAGTGTTCCAGAAGGATGCCCAAATCTGACTGATTTTTTTTCACCACCACCTGAGGCTAAATTGACTAATGTTCCAGGAATTGCAGCGGCGGTTCCAATCGCTACAGCTGCGGTTCCCATCATTGCATGGTGTAGTTTACCCATAGATAAAGCACGAACCGTCAAGTCGATCTCATCAGCGTGTACTGCTTTTCCGCTAGATGAAATGTAATTTTTAGGCGCAGATACAAATGCAATTTTAGGTGTATGCTGACGTTGAACCGCTTCATCAATATGCTGAATAATACCCATCTTTACAGCACCATAAGCACGAATTTTTTCAAACTTGGCCAAGGCCTCGACATCATTATTGATATGATCCTGAAGTTCAGTTCCTTCATACCCCAAGTCTGAAGCACACATAAAAATGGTTGGAATACCCGCATTAATCAGCGTCACCTGAAAGCGACCAATATCTGGGACTTCCAGCTCATCAACCACATTTCCTGTGGGAAACATGGCAGCCCCATCCTCTCCATCATCTGCGGGATCTAAAAATTCTATTTGCACCTCTGCAGCTGGAAATGTTACCCCATCAAGCTCGAAATCACCTGTTTCCTGAACCTGACCATTTGTAATTGGGACATGCGCAATAATCGTTTTCTGAATATTGACCTGCCAAATCTTTACCGTACAAATTCCATTCTCTGGAATCTTTTCTGCACTCACGAGACCATTTGAAATCGCAAATGAGCCTACTGCTGCCGTAAGATTGCCACAGTTGCCACTCCAATCGACGAATGGTCGATCAATTGCAACCTGTCCAAAAAGATAATCTACATCATGATCAGATTGAGCGCTTTTAGAGAGAATGACTGTCTTACTGGTACTAGATGAAGCACCACCCATTCCATCAATTTGTTTGCCATAAGGATCAGGGCTTCCTATCACACGTAATAAGATTTGATCTCTTGCTTTACCTGGAACTTGAGCTTCTTTGGGTAAATCATTTAAGTTAAAGAAAACACCTTTACTCGTTCCTCCACGCATATAAGTGGCTGGAATTTTAATTTGTGGTGTTGAACTCATAGCTCATTCCTTCTCTTTTAATATTTGTTATCAATCGTGATTTTTAGTTCAACACAGTATAAATGATTTTTTATGTGAACATGAGCACTTAACACTATGGTATGAATTTCCATCAATTACGATAGATTAAATTTAATTCACTCTAACAAAAATAAACTCTAATAAAATTAAATGATTGATTAAAAAATAATTAAATCATTTTTCTATAATAATTTTATTTTATTTAAATCATAAAAAACATTCATGAACGCTGACGTACTAGGCTAATGCAATTTGATCTATTACAATCTTGTAACTTATTTCAATCGTCGGGCTGAATACTTTGAATAACAAGTCTTCACAACTTCAGCGTGGCTTAAAGAATCGTCATATCCAATTAATCGCTATGGGTGGTGCAATTGGTACAGGCTTATTTTTAGGTTCCGCACACGTGATCCAATCTGCCGGCCCATCTATTATTTTGGGTTATGCAATTGGTGGTTTAATCGCTTTTTTAATTATGCGCCAATTAGGCGAAATGATTGTTCATGAACCTGTTGCAGGATCATTTAGTCATTTTGCAAATAAATATTGGGGTAAGTTTCCTGGATTCCTAGCAGGTTGGAACTATTGGATTCTTTATATTTTGGTCGCGATGACCGAATTAACAGCTGTTGCAAAATATATTAACTATTGGTGGCCTCACATTCCTGCTTGGTCATCAGTTCTTTTCTTCTTTATTATCATTACCTTAGTTAACCTCTGTAATGTTAAATTTTATGGAGAATCAGAGTTTTGGCTGTCTATTATTAAAGTAGCAGCTGTCGTGTCGATGATTATCTTCGGTTTATTCTTGTTGTTTACAGCAGGATCTGACTCTACTGCATCATTCAGTAATCTTTGGACTCATGGTGGTTTCTTCCCTCATGGATTCGAAGGTTTATTCTTCATGTTGGCATTCCTGATGTTCGCCTTTGGTGGTATTGAACTGATTGGTATGGCGGCAGCTGAGGCTGAAAATCCAGAGAAAACGATTCCTAAAGCAATTAATCAAGTTGTTTTCCGTATTCTGATTTTCTATGTTGGGTCGCTTACAATTCTTCTTTCTTTAGTTCCATGGAATCAACTGCAACTTGGTGGTCTAGATAAAAGCCCATTCGTAATGATCTTCAGTCAACTGGGTATTGATTGGGCTGCTCACCTGCTCAACTTTATTATTTTGACTGCTGCGCTATCGGTATATAACAGTGGAATGTACGCGAATAGCCGTATGCTTTTTGGTTTAGCAAAACAAGGTAATGCCCCTAAAATTTTTGAAAAAACCAATAAACAAGGTGTACCTGTTCCAGCAGTATTGTTGTCAGCGGTGTTAATTTTCGGATGTGTTTTATTAAACTATTTTGCACCTGAAGATGCTTTAAGTAATTTAATTTATATTGTTGTTGGTGCTCTAGTACTTAACTGGGCGATGATTGCGTTGACTCACTTGAAATTTAAACAAGCGATGAAACTGTCAAATACCACTTCAAAATTTCCTGCTCTATGGTCACCAGCCAGTAACTATTTGGTTCTTGGGTTTATTATTGTCGTGCTTTACATCATGTGGACTCAGGGCTTAAGCGGTGCTGTGATCATGATTCCGATCTGGATTATCCTGATGTTGGTATTATTTAAATTACTTTACCGAAAATAGTAAGACGCATTAAAAAAGTTATTGCTAAGCAATAACTTTTTTTCAAAAATTTTTTGATCAGATTAGTATGCGTCCTTAGCTTAACTGGATAGAGCAGTTGCCTCCTAAGTGACCGGCGTGGGTTCGAGTCCCGCAGGGCGCACCATTTTCTTAGATTAATACACTTATCAACAAATTGACCCAAAATAAAAAAAATAATGTCATTTCAGTCAAATTTTTGTTGCATCTCATTACCTTTATGATATGTTGTTTGTAGAGCAAAAAATAAACATTTAAGCATAAATCGTTTATTTATCAGCTCTTAAGGAAATAACTAAAAAAATTCTATTAAATTAAAAATTCAAATTATCTAAGGATAGATAACATGAAATTAAAAACCATCAGTGCATCTGTATTATTTGCTTTATTACCGATTTCTGGGGCTTATGCAGCCGCTATGGATCGCTCAGGTCAATCGATAGGAGCATTTTTACAACCAAATAACTACTTTGAAGCAGGTATCTCCATTATTGACCCTGATGTATCTGGAAAAAATCAATTGGGTCCAATTAGTGATATGGCTGAGGATTATTACTTCCCAAGTGCTGCATTAAAACTGCAATTAAATGAAAAATTCTCTTTCGGCTTACTCTATGATCAACCCTTTGGAGCATCAGCCTATTACACAGATGGATTACTTCCAGGATTACTGCCAGATAGTACACTTCCTCTCTCTTCAACAGAGGTTAAAGTAAATTCAAATAACATATCAGCTATTGTTGGGTTTCAACCTAATGAAAATTTGAATATTTATGGCGGTGGTGTATATCAGGATGTGAGAGGTAATTTAACTTTATCTAGTTTAGCGAATTATCAGGCTCATTTTAAAAGAGATGAAGGTTATGGTTGGTTAGCTGGTGTTGCATATCAAATCCCTGAAATAGCGTTAAAAGCATCCTTAACATATAGATCTGAAATTGACCATAGTTTGGAAACTACGGAAGATGCCAATGGTTTGATAAACGCTTATTCAAGTTATTTTGGTTATCCTAGTTTTATTGTTGAGAGCATAGTTGGACCTCAAGTAGCTCAAGTACTAACTAATCTTAAAAATTTAGATTCGAGTGGGGCATTAAATACACCTTCTCAGAATACTAAAATCAGCACTCCACAATCAGTTAATTTAGACTTTCAAACAGGCATCATGGCAAACACCGTTGCTTTTGCAAATGTTCGATGGGTTGAATGGGGAGGTCTTAAAATTGATATTGATAAATTTAGATTGTTAACACAAGCTGTTACTGGTCAAGGACAAAATATTATTGAATATGATAAAGATCAATGGTCTGCAACGGTTGGCGTTGGTCGTAAGATTAATGAAAAATGGGGCGGTGCATTATCCGCAGGTTGGGATTCTGGAGCTGGGAATCCAGTAACCGCACTTGGACCAACAGAAGGCTACTGGAATCTAGGTTTGAGTGCTCAGTTTAGCCCTACTCCTGCAACCTTTATCGGTGGCGGTGTAAAATATTTTTGGTTAGGAGATGCTGATGGCCGATCTGTTGGTCGTGAAGTGGGTAAGTTTGAAGATAACAATGCTTGGGCATATGGTCTAAAAATAGGTTATCGTTTCTAAATGCCATTTATTTTTCAAAAGAGCACTTTTGTGCTCTTTTTTTATTTAATCATGAATGCCATTGACTGACTGTATAGTTCATTTAAGTATTAACGATAAGATAGTGTCATTCAAAATTAAATCACACATAAATTCAATAATTTATATAAAAATAAAATTCCTATTATTTTTATCAGAATTAAAATTCAATTATAAATTTATTTCCTTAGAGTATTTACTCTGATTCTTAATGTGTTATTTTGTGAACATAAGATTTAGGATCAGTTTAAGATAACTAATCCTCAATTCAATTGGAAAATACAAAATAATTCATTGAAGAAGATCAGGGAAAATTCAAGTGAAATTAACAAAATTATCAGCTGCTGTATTATTCGGTTTAGCATCATCAGGCACTTTTGCTGCTGCATTAGATCGTTCTGGACAATCTATTTCATCATTCCTTCAACCAGGAAATTACTTCGAAGCTGGCATCTCAATTTTAGATCCATCTGTCTCTGGTAAAGACTTATCTGGTAATTACACTGGTGATATGGCTGGTGATTACTACTTTCCTTCAGCAGCATTAAAAATTCAAGCGACTGATAAAATCTCATTTGGTTTGATTTATGACCAGCCTTTCGGTGCTGATGCAGCATATAAAGGTAACAATAATTTTACCACACAAGGTTCTGATACAATTTTAGGCGCACTCCCAGTTTACCTTGGTGAAAAGCCAGCAAGTGCTCCTATAGGTGTAGGTTTAAATACTGGTGTAACAGGTGGCACATCAGTCGAAGTAGATACACAAAATATTTCCGCTATTATCGGCTTCCAACCTAACGAAAATTTTAATTTCTATGGCGGAGCTGTTTATCAGACTGTTAAAGGAAATGTAAAATTAAGAGGATCGACGTATAGTATCTTTAATGGATACGATGCTGATATTAAAGAAGACGGCGACTTCGGTTGGTTAGTCGGTGCAGCTTATCAAATTCCTGAAATCGCTTTAAAAGCCTCTTTAACATATAGATCTGAAATTAGTCATGACGTTGAAGTAAATGAAAGTATTCCTGCTGCAACCGCATTAGCAAATCCAGCAAATGCTCCTCAATTGATTAACCTCATTACAACTTTGACTGCACTTGGACAAATCGATCAAGATACAGCAGGTAGCCTACAAGGAGCAATCGGTGCTTTAGGTGCTGGCTTCAAACCTGGATCTACAAATGTTACTACTCCACAATCTGTCAACTTAGATCTACAAAGTGGCATTATGGCGAACACCGTAGCATTTGCAAACATACGTTGGGTGGATTGGTCTAGTTTCTCAATTAAGCCTAATAATTTCGGTCAATTGGCTGATGCACTTGGTAGTGCCGGACTTATCCCTGGCAAACCTAATGGATTTAACCTAGTTGATTATTCTAAAGATCAATGGTCTGTAACAACAGGTGTAGGTCGTAAATTTAACGAGCAATGGGCTGGTAATGTTTCAGTTGGATGGGATTCCGGTGCAGGCAATCCTGTAACGACACTTGGACCAACAGAAGGTTATTGGAACGTAGGTTTAGGTCTTCAATATAGCCCTACTCCAGCTACGTTTATTGCAGGTGGTGTTAAATACTTCTGGTTAGGTGATGCTGATGCTCAGACAGGTGCACATAGTGCAGCAGGCAAGTTTGAAGACAATGACGCTTTAGCTTACGGTCTTAAAATCGGCTATAAATTCTAATCATTCGTAAATAAAAAAAGACCACATGATTGTGGTCTTTTTTTATTTTTATACAAGTATAAATTAATTGTTTGTTATATCATCATTTAAAATAAGAAAACGACTCAAACTACAATTCCTTTTTTGCTCAATAATACTTTTTAAAAACATGGACATAATTATTTAGCCTCATAATTTGATAATGAAGTAATATAAAATTGATTATATTTCAACCACTTCTGAGTATTTACTCTTTTTTTATTTGTGTTATTTTTCATGCAATTTTTTCGCCATATGGCATTCATGGATGAACATCATGAAATTTAAAGTACTTTCATACTCAGTCTTATTGTCTACGCTCCCATTAAGTTCAATTTACGCCGCAGGATTAGATCGTTCAGGTCAGTCGATTTCAGCATTTCTCCAATCAGGTAATTATGCAGAAGCTGGCATTTCTGTTTTAGATCCCACTGTTAAAGGTTCTTCCACAGTGATTAATAAAATCACTGGTCAGGATTTAACAGGCGAAAAAATTACAGATATGGGCAGTGATTATTATTTTGTAAACACTGCTCTTAAACTACAGGTTACTGACCAAGTTTCTTTAGGTTTAATTTACGATCAGCCTTTTGGTGCAGATGCATTATACGATGCTAAAAATCAATCATTTGGCAATAGTTTAAGTGGTACATCAGTTGAAGTTAAGACACAAAATCTAACTGCACTCATTGGTTATCAACCCACTGAAAATTGGAATTTTTATGCTGGTCCAGTATGGCAAACAGTTGAAGCTGATATCAATTTAAAAGGTAGTGCATACCAAGTCTTAAATGGCTATAACATCCATGTAGACCAAAAAGAAGCTTATGGCTGGATTGCAGGTACTGCATACCAAATTCCAAAAATTGCATTAAAAGCATCTATCACTTATCGCTCTGAGATTAAACACAAAGCTCAGTCGAATGAAACCTCGCTCCTTCCACTTTATGCCGATGCATTAAAAAAGCCTGAGTTTAATAGATTAGATAAGATCGCTGCAGTAACTGAAGCAGTTACTCCACAATCTGTAAATATTGATTTACAGTCTGGAATTGCAACAAACACTTTGGCGTTTGCTAACCTGCGTTGGGTTCATTGGGATCAATTTACGGTTACACCTAAATTACTTGGATTAGTTGGACAGGACCTCATTTCGTATTCTGATGATCAGTACTCTGCAACCTTAGGTGTTGCACATAAATTTAATGATCAATGGGCAGCAACCACAACTGTAGGCTATGACTCTGGAGCTGGAAACCCTGTAACCACTTTAGGTCCAACTGAAGGTTATTGGAGTGTAGGCTTAGGTGGTCAATTCAACCCATCACAGCAAAGCTTTATTCAAGCTGGTGTTAAATATTTCTGGTTAGGCGATGCAACTGCTCAAACGGGTGGCATAAATGTTGGAGAATTCAGCAACAATTATGCATTAGGTTATGGCATGAAAATCGGGTATCGATTCTAACAATTGTTATAAAAAAAGGACGCTAAAGCGTCCTTTTTTCAAAGTAATAACTTAGGCTGGAATATCACGTACAGAAGCGTTGCGGATCGCTTCTTTCAATGCAGCATAACCATTAATCGCAGGAAATTGTGGGAATTCTGCAATTACATTATCCGGCGCATCAAATAAGAAACCTTGATCTGCTTCACCGAGCATCGTAGTATCGTTGTACGAGTCGCCAGCAGCAATTACACGGAAATTTAAACCGTGTAAAGCTTGCACTGCTTTACGTTTTTGATCAGGTTGACGTAGTTTATAATTTGTAATCATACCATTTTCGTCAGTTTCTAATTTGTGACAGAAAATCGTAGGCCAACCTAACTGCTTCATCAATGGATGAGCAAATTCATAGAATGTGTCTGATAAAATGATGAGTTGGAAATGAGTACGTACCCACTCGACAAACTCCTTAGCGCCTTCAAACGGCCCCATATCTGCAATAACAGCTTGAATGTCATTTAAACCTAAACCATGCTGTTTAAGAATATTTAAACGCTGAGTCATGAGCACATCGTAGTCTGGAATATCTCGAGTTGTTGCTTCAAGCTCTTTAATTCCTGTTTTTTTTGCAAAATTAATCCAAATTTCAGGAACCAAAACGCCTTCAAGATCTAGACAAACGATTTCCATGATACTGCCCTCAGCATTAATAAAATTTGCAATATCATAGCCGAAGATTGTTGAATATCGATGTAATTTTTTAAATCTATTTTATTCATAAGTATTTATTTTTATTTCATAAGATAAATCTCTGAATTCAACTAAAATATACATCAAATATTTTAATATAGGACTTGTTGTTTCCAAGCCTATATCGCCAGGATTCTCATGACTACCATTCCAAGCATAGATTTAATTGATGCACTTGCATCAGAGTATGAAGATAAATCCCCTTCGGAAATTATAGCCTTAGCTTTAAATCAAACAGGTGAAATTGCCATTTCATTTTCAGGTGCTGAAGATGTTGTATTGATTGATATGGCTGCAAATTTAGGTAAACCTTTTCGCGTGTTTAGTCTAGATACAGGTCGCTTGCATTCAGAAACTTATCAATTTATTGAGACTGTTCGTAAGCACTATAATATCAACATTGAAATATGTTTCCCGGAAGCTGAAGCTGTTCAGAATCTAGTCAACGAAAAAGGACTGTTTAGCTTTTATCAAGATGATCATAAAGAGTGTTGTGGTATCCGTAAGGTTCAACCTCTTCGTAAAAAGTTAGCAACACTTGATGGTTGGATCACGGGTCAACGTAAAGATCAAAGTCCGGGTACACGTACTGAAATTCCAGTCATTCAAGCTGATCTAGGTTTTTCAGGTGAAGGTAAACAACTCATTAAATACAACCCTTTGGCGAATTGGACGAGTGCTGACGTTTGGAATTATATTCGCATGATGGAAATTCCATATAATCCATTGCATGAAAAAGGTTTTATTTCAATTGGATGTGAACCATGCACGCGTCCAGTACTTCCAAATCAGCACGAGCGTGAAGGTCGTTGGTGGTGGGAAGAAGCAACGCATAAAGAATGTGGTTTACATTCAGGTAATTTAAAAAAGTAAAAACTATCTCACAAAGTTTTAAGCCACTGATTTAAAGTGGCTTTTTTGTACTGACCATTCATTAAAAAAATTTATGCCCCCTCCAACAAATACGTCTATACTGATCTCTTGGATTGATAATTCTAAAAAACAATTTTAGAAATTTGCAGTGAGGCAAACCTAGACTATGCGCCCATTACACCCGCTTGATTTTATTTTCTTATCTTTGGAAAAAAGACAACAGCCCATGCATGTTGGCGGATTATTTTTATTTGAAATTCCAGAAGATGCACCACCAACCTTTATTCAAGATTTAGTGGCAGATATTCGCAACTCAAAATCTATCCCAATTCCACCGTTTAATAATAAATTAAACGGACTGTTTTGGGACACAGACACTGAATTCGATCTTGATCATCACTTCAGACATATTGCTCTACCACATCCTGGTCGTATTCGTGAGCTACTCACCTACATTTCCCAAGAGCACAGTTCATTAATTGATCGAGCTAAGCCATTATGGATGTGTCATATCATTGAGGGCATTGAAGGCAATCGTTTCGCCATGTATTTCAAAATACATCATGGGATGGTCGATGGTATTGCAGGCATGCGTTTAATTGAAAAATCACTCTCTCATGATCCAAATGCAAGAAGTATCGTTCCGCCATGGTGTGTCGAAGGTCCGCGTGCTAAGCGACTTAAAACACCTAAAGTAAGCCGTGCAAAACAAATCTTGTCTAATTTGAAAGGTCAAGTGCAGTCTACACCAGGTGTATTCAAAGTGCTGTCTGAAACTGTCTTTAAAGATATGGGACGTAATCCGGACTATGTATCCAGTTTCCAAGCCCCAAGTAGTATTCTGAATCAAAAAGTCAGCTCATCGCGTCGTTTCGCTGCTCAGTCATATGAGTTTAAGCGCCTCAACCATATTTCAAAATCATTGGGTGTGACCATTAACGATATTGTTCTCGCGATTTGCTCTGGTGCTTTGCGTGAATACTTAATCAGTCAAAGTGCTTTACCTGAGAAACCATTAATCGCTATGGTTCCTGTCTCCGTTCGTACGGATGATTCAGACATGTCAAATCGTATTACGATGATTCTGGCGAACTTAGCGACACATATAGCCGATCCATTAGAGCGACTCGATCTTATTCGTCGTAGCGTAATGAATGCGAAACAAAAATTCAAACGCATGACTTCAGATCAGATTCTCAACTATAGTGCCTTCGTATATGGTCCTGCAGGTTTAAATATCATCTCTGGTTTAGCACCTAAACGTCAGGCATTTAACCTCGTTATTTCTAACGTACCAGGACCTAAAGAGCCGCTATATTGGAACGGAGCACGTTTGGACGCACTTTACCCTGCTTCTATCGTACTTGATGGTCAAGCGTTGAATATCACAATGACCAGTTATATGGATAAATTAGAAGTCGGTTTAACCGCATGTCGAAATGCTTTGCCTAAGATGCAAAATTTATTGACCCATTTAGAAGATGAGATTCAACGATTTGAAAAAATTGTGGGTCTACCTGAAGATGAAAAACCGCAGATTATGAAAAAGGCTACTAAGCGTAGTGCAGCAAAGAAACAAGTAGTAGCGGATATAGAAATTGCAAATGAAAAACCAGCTTAAGGCTGTATATTTCGATATTTACAAAAAAATTAAGGGGCTTTAAAAAGGCCCCTTAATTTTTAATATTACGACACTGCTTGATTAATTGCTGACAGAGAGAAACGACCATCGCTTGTGTAACTCGAACTTCTTGACCTTGATCATTGAGCATCAAGCAAGCGCTTTTGTTTGAATCCACAATTTGACGATGACTACCCGCTAATTGTTCCGTTAAATTCATACCCACTTTGACCTCACTTTGCTAAGACAACATCGCTGTCTTTGGCTATTCGATTTGATTTCTTAAGTATTGAGAAATCGAGATCGAATGTAAAATCTCAGTTGTAACAAGTGTTTAACGATATTCTGTTACAATTTCAATTCAAAATGATATCGTATTGCTCTTGCGTGTATAAATTTTCGACTTGGAACTTAATGACACGTTTCACAAAATGCTCTAAATCAGAGACGGCCGCGGCTTCTACGGTTAATAATCGATCCACAACCGATGGATGCGCAACGACAGTAAAGTCAGTCTGAGACTCAAAATCTCGAGCATATCTTAATATCTCTCGAAAGATTTCGTAACAAACAGTCTCGGCACTTTTTACATAACCACGTCCCTGACACGTTGGACAAGACTCACATAACAAATGCTCAAGTGATTCACGCGTCCGTTTACGCGTCATTTCTACTAAGCCAAGCTCAGACACTTGGGTGATTTTAGTTTTTGCATGGTCACGTTCTAAGACTTTTTCAAATTGCTTAAGCACTTCATCACGGTGTGAGGCCTCTTGCATATCAATGAAGTCAATAATGATAATTCCACCTAAGTTGCGCAGTCTGAGTTGACGCACAATGACTTGTGTCGCTTCCATGTTGGTCTTAAAGACGGTGTCCTCAAGAGAGCGTCCACCTACATATGAGCCTGTATTGACGTCAATAGTGGTCATAGCTTCCGTCTGATCAATCATGAGATAACCACCAGACTTTAAAGCAACACGTGTTTGCAATGCTTTTTGAATATCCGTTTCAACATTGTATAAGTCGAATATCGGACACTCACCGGGGTAGTGTTTCAGACGATCAACCATATTTGGTACAAACTCAGCCACGAACTCTTGTAGCTTGCCAAACACTTCTCTTGAATCGACTTGAATTTTTACCGTATCTTCATTTGCAAGATCACGGATGATGCGTTGAGGAAGTGGCAGCTCTTCAAAAATAAGTGATGGAACCACGACACTTTTTTGTTTGCGCTGAATAAATTCCCAAAGTTTTGCCAAATACGCCATATCTTGCGCAATAGCGGCTTCTTCGATCCCCTCTGCTGCAGTTCGCACAATGACAGAACCGGGTAACTTATGTTCAGCTTGAATCCGCTCAATGATCGAACGTAAACGATCACGCTCTTCTTCTGATTCGATTCGCTGAGACACGCCAGTATGATGTCCATAAGGCATCATTACCAAATAGCGAGAAGGAATGGAAAGATCAGTACTTAAACGCGCACCTTTCGTGCCTAACATATCTTTCATCACCTGCACTGTCAGAATCTGACCCGGTTGCAGAAGATCAAATACATTTGGCGTCGGTTGATTACGAGGCCAAATCATGTCATTGATATGTAAAAAAGCAGTACGAGATAAGCCAATGTCTACAAATGCCGCTTGCATACCAGGCAATACACGTACAACTTTGGCTTTATAAATATTCCCGACTAAACCACGTTTAGCGTTGCGTTCAACAAATAGTTCGTTGACCGTCCCATTTTCAACTAACGCCACCCGACACTCCATTGGTGTGACGTTAATCAACAACTCGTCAGACATAAAAAACACTCAAAACATTATAAAAATTTTTTAAAAGGTTAATTTAGTGCCTTAACCACTTTTCAATATTTGATTCAGTAACTGTGATGTTTCATGTAAAGGTAAACCCACCACATTGGTGTAGCTACCTTCAATACGAGGAACGAACTTTGCGGCGATTCCTTGTATTGCGTAAGCCCCTGCTTTTCCTACAGGTTCCCCAGTTGACCAATATTCTTCCATATCATGATGACTGAGTGATTGAAAATCAACCTTTGTGCTCACTACCGTACTTATTGTTTTATGTTGTGAAGCCACACAAAGGCCACTGAGAACTTCATGCTGACGCCCTGACAAGGATTGCCAAATTTCAAACGCATGTTGCTTCGAGTCAGGTTTGCCAATAATTTGCCCATCTAAACTGAGGCTTGTATCTGCAGCAATGACCACCGCATCTGGAAATTGTGCTAAAACAACCTGAGCTTTTTGTTCTGCCAAACGTCGAACATAATCATGTGCTTGCTCACCATCATGTACAGACTCATCGATTTCTGGACTAAAAATATCAAATTTAAGTCCAAGCTGTGCAAGCAGTTCTTTACGCCGAGGCGAGCTCGACGCCAGGATTAAATTCGCCATTTTCTAAGCAAATAATACAAGATGGGCCAAGTTAAAATACTGCTCATTAGTGGCTGCCAATGACGAGTTATCGAAAATTGCATATCGGAAATAATTTGTGCAAAAAGGACGTAAATCAAATGTGCCAATATAGCAACACTAGCGATTGCCCAAGTATTTCCAAACGTCATTAAACGGCGTTCACGCACAAACCAACGGATGCTAAATGTTAGTAAAACGAAGCTTAACGCATGTAATCCAAGGGGTGCATCAAGCAGTAAATCGGTAAATAATCCGACTGCAAAAGCAAACCAAACACCACACCATGTCGGTTGAAGCAAGATCCAATACATCGTAATCATCAGCATGATCAGCGGTCGCCATCCTGCCAATGAATAAGACAGCGGATACACCACCAAGACTGAACCAATAATGATTGAAAGCACGATGATCCATAGAGGATCACGTGTTTTAACTGATGATATTTTTTTAGCGCTGAGCATGAGGTTGCTCCATGGCTAATGAGTCTGAGAACAGTACCACTACATGGTGTCCACCGGCCAACTGAGCTGCAGGTTTCACGTCTATCTGCGCAAACTCACCGGTATTTTCACGCTTAACTTTGGACACTGTTCCGACCAAATAACCCGCAGGAAAATGTTGTCCTAAACCTGAACTATACACCTTGTCCCCGACTTTGACGTTAGCGCTGGTCGGTACATATTCCATTTTCAGACGACCTAAATCACCAGTGCCTGACACAATGGCACGCATGCCAGAGTTTTCAAGACGTACTGATAGGGAGTGTTCTTTATCAGACAATAACATGACACGGCTACTGTGCGGATAAACATTGATGATCTGCCCCATGATACCGTTATCATCCAACACCGTTTGCCCGACACGCAGTTGGCTCGCAGCACCGCGGTTAATGATAATGATATGACGTAATGGATCAGCATCTGTGCCGATCACCTCAGAGATTTCCATACGACCGTCAATGATCAAAGGCGTATCCAATAATCCACGTAAGCGCGTATTTTCAGCGGAGAGTTCTGAGAGTTTTTGAAGGCGAACCTGAGCCTGAAGCAGCTCTGCCTGCATCGCAGTATTCTCACGACGCAATTGCGCTTCAGACTTGGTTTGTTGACTGAGCCATTCTTTCGATAAAACGGGATAACTTGCAATGGCATAAATGGGATTGTATGCCGCGTACAAGACATCTCTTGCTGGTTGAATCAAGTGTGGAGCACGCCAATTAAACATTAACACGAACAAACACACGATGACTGCAATGATGAAAGAGCGAAAAGATGGCGGTTGTCTTGAAAACAGATTCGGTTGCACCGCCTCGTCCTTAAATTAAATTACAGAAAATTAACCAACAAACAGCATGTCATGGTTCGGGTTGTCAAAGAGTTCTAAGACTTTACCACCACCACGTGTTACGCAAGAAAGTGGATCTTCAGCAACTACTACTGGCAAACCTGTTTCTTGTGACAATAACTTGTCTAAGTTACGTAATAACGCACCACCACCAGTCAATACAATACCGCGCTCCGCGATATCTGATGACAACTCAGGAGGTGTTTGTTCAAGCGCAGATTTCACTGCAGATACAATGCTTTGCAATGGATCAGTGATTGCTTGAGTAATTTCATCAGAAGTCACCGTAATTGCGCGCGGAACACCTTCCGCCAAGTTACGACCGCGAACTTCGATTTCTAACACTTTGCCATCTTCATCAGGAAGCGCCATACCCACTTCTTTCTTAATGGTTTCAGCCGTTGTTTCACCAATGACGCAACCGTGTGCTTTACGAACATAATGAATAATTTGTTCGTCAAAAACATCACCACCAATGCGCAATGAATCTGCATAGACACAACCTTGCAATGAAATGATTGCAATTTCAGTTGTACCACCACCCACGTCTACGACCATCGAACCACATGCTTGCTCAACTGGCATGCCTGCACCAATCGCTGCTGCCATTGGCTCTTCGATTAAACGTACATCACGTGCGCCTGCATTGAATACAGCCTCACGAATCGCACGACGTTCAACCAAAGTTGATTTACATGGCACACACACCACAACACGTGGCGCTGGTGGGAAAAGACGCTTTTCATGCACTTTACCAATAAATTGGTTTAACATGGTCTCAGTGACTTCGAAATCCGCAATCACGCCATCTTTCATTGGACGAATTGCAGAAATATTCGCAGGGGTACGACCAAGCATTTGCTTAGCATCCAAGCCAACAGCGGCAACTATTTTTTGTGAACCACTGTGACGAATTGCCACAACAGTCGGTTCATTTAATATAATGCCCCGTCCTGGCGCATAAATTAGTGTATTAGCGGTGCCTAAATCTATGGCTAGATCTGGCGAAAACAAGCCAATTAGTCGTTTTAGAATCACGGGTCGTTCTCAGTTCAACGTTATATAGACGTAAGATGGCAACTTTAACTAAATGTGATGCTTTGGACAAGTCAATCGCTTATTATAACGCATGATATTTTGAATATTTTTATTACTGATTAGGTGAGACAGCATGTCAGCATCAGATGCTCAGCAATCTGCAGATTTAAATGCACAAACCGTTTCAAGCATTGCACACTTAGCACGCTTGTCTTTGGATGACACTCAATCTGCTGAATATGCTCAAAGTTTGAATAAAATTTTAGGAATGATGGAAACCTTGAAAGGCATTGATACCGAAGGTGTTGAGCCATTAAAGAGCCCATTTGACCATCCGCAGCCATTACGTGAAGACGCTGTGTCTGAACAAAACCATCGTGATGACTATCAAGCCGTTGCACCAGCTGTGCAAGACGGTTTGTATCTTGTTCCACGTGTAATTGAATAAATAATTGTTCAGTTTTGCCCTATTTAAATTTTAGTTAAGAATTTTTCTCATGACAGATTTACATCGCTTATCGGTTCGTGAACTTATCGATGGTTTAGCAAACGCTAAATTCTCTTCACGTGAATTGACGCAACATTATTTAAACCGTATTGAAAAAATTGATGCGCAAGTCAAATCTTATGTCACTGTGACTGCTGAACAAGCATTGGCTCAAGCTGATGCAGCTGATGCAGCGATCAAAGCAGGTACAGCAACCACTTTGACTGGTTTACCTATTGCACATAAAGATATTTTCTGTACGCAAGGCATTAAAACCACGGCTGGTTCTAAAATGCTAGACAACTTTATCTCTCCGTACGACGCAACCGTTGTAGCGAAAGGTAAAGCTGCGGGCCTAGTGACTTTAGGTAAAGTGAACATGGACGAATTTGCCATGGGTTCTACATCAGAATCATCTTACTTTGGTGCAACGGCGAACCCTTGGGCGCTTGACCGTGTTCCGGGTGGTTCTTCAGGTGGTTCTGCTGCGGCAGTTGCAGCTGACCTTGCACCGTTTGCGACTGGTACAGATACAGGCGGTTCAATCCGTCAACCTGCATCTTTCTGTGGTCTTACAGGCTTAAAACCAACCTATGGTCGTGTATCACGTTTCGGTATGATTGCTTATGCATCATCACTTGACCAAGGTGGTCCAATGGCACGTTCGGCAGAAGACTGTGCGTACCTTATGAACGTGATGGCAGGCCATGATGCAAAAGATTCAACATCTGTACAAAAAGATGCTGATGACTACGTTGCGAACTTGAACGGCACATCTGTAAAAGGATTACGCATTGGTATTCCAAAACAGTACTTTAATGTTGAAGGTTTAGCTGCTGACGTTAAAGCACGTGTTGAAGAATCTCTAAAAAAATTGGAAGAGATGGGCGCAACGCTTGTTGAAATTGACCTCAACATGACTGAGGCATATGTTCCAACCTATTACCTGATTGCCCCTGCTGAAGCATCTTCTAACTTGTCACGTTTTGACGGCGTACGTTATGGCTACCGCTGTGAAGATCCAAAAGACATCATGGACTTATATAAACGTTCTCGCTCTGAAGGTTTTGGTGCTGAAGTTCAACGCCGTATCTTGATTGGTACTTATGCGCTGTCTGCAGGTTATTACGATGCCTACTATGTCAAAGCACAAAAAGTACGTCGTTTAATCCAACAAGATTTCTTAAAAGCATTCGAGTCTGTTGACGTGATTGCTGCGCCTTCTGCGCCGACAACGGCGTATAAGATTGGTGCAAACCTTTCTCCAGTTGAAATGTACTTGGGCGATATCTATACCATCGCGGTCAACCTTGCTGGTCTTCCTGCGATTAACGCGCCTGTTGGTTTTGATCAAAATAATTTACCTGTTGGCTTACAGTTGATTGGTAACTACTGGTCAGAATCTCAATTGTTGTCTGTGGTGCACCAATACCAACAAGCAACTGATTGGCACACCAAACGCGCTGCAATTGCTGAGGAGAATGCATAATGGCGAAGAACAATGCAAAACCTAAGTCAAATTTGATTGATGGTTGGGAAGTCGTTATTGGTATTGAGATTCACACTCAACTTGCGACTAAATCTAAAATCTTTTCAGGTTCTTCAACTGAATTTGGTCAAGACCCAAATACACAAGCGAGCCTTGTTGATTTGGCAATGCCGGGCGTACTGCCTGTATTGAACAAAGAAGTGGTTGATCTTGCGATTCGCTTTGGTTTGGGTATCGATGCGTATATCGACCAAGCGTCTGTATTTGCACGTAAAAACTATTTCTACCCTGACTCGCCTAAAGGCTACCAAATCAGCCAAATGGACAACCCGATTGTGGGCTTGGGTCATATCGACATCCAACTTGAAGATGGCACAGTAAAACGCATTGGCGTAACACGTGCACACCTTGAGGAAGATGCAGGTAAATCGATCCATGACCAATTTGAAGGGATGTCAGGTATCGACTTAAACCGTGCAGGTACACCACTTCTTGAGATTGTATCTGAACCAGATATGCGTTCGGTTGAAGAAGCAGTTGCTTACATTAAAGCGATTCACACCCTTGTGCGTTGGTTAGGCATCTCTGACGGTAACATGGCGGAAGGCTCTTTCCGTGCCGACTGTAACGTGTCTTTACGTCGTCCGGGTCAGCCGTTTGGTACACGTTGTGAATTGAAAAACCTCAACTCATTCCGTTTCATTGAACAAGCGATCAATGTTGAAATTGAACGTCAAATGGAAATCTTGGAATGGGATGGCACCATTGACCAAGAAACGCGTTTGTTCGACCCTGTGAAGATGGAAACGCGTTCAATGCGTTCTAAAGAAGAAGCGAACGATTACCGCTACTTCCCTGACCCTGACTTGTTGCCTGTGATTATTGCAGACGAACAAATCGAAGCGATTAAAGCGACGATGCCTGAGCTTCCTGCTGCACGTCGTGCGCGTTTCGTAGCGGACTTTGGTGTAACTGAGTATGATGCTCACGTTTTAACGCTTACGCGTGAAATGTCAGAGTTTTATGAAGAAGTCGTAAAAGCTGCGGGCGGTGCTGCACAAGGTAAAATTGCAGCGAACTGGGTGATGGGTGAATTCTCAGGTGCTTTAAACAAAGCGGGCTTAGAATTGGCGGACTCTCCTGTATCTGCAGAAAAACTTGGCGGTATGATTGCGCGTATTGTGGACAACACAATTAACGGTAAGATTGCCAAGCAAGTATTCGGCTTTATGTGGGAAGAAGGCAAAACTGCGGACGAGATTATTGCGGAAAAAGGCTTAAAACAGGAAACTGATACAGGCGCAATTGAAGCAATTATTAAGGACGTGCTTGCTGCCAACGAGAAGATGGTTGAAGAGTATAAATCTGGTAAAGAGAAAGCCTTTAACGGTCTTGTGGGTCAAGTGATGAAAGCAGCGAAAGGTAAAGCCAACCCTGCTCAAGTGAATGAATTGATGAAGAAATTAATTGGTTAATTTTATTCATTAATCAATTGAATTCATGATATAAAAACCTCGCTTAATGCGGGGTTTTTTTATATGTCTAATAAACAACAAATCAAAATTGACAATTTCTTTAGGAAATTATTAAAAGAATTACAAATTACTGAAACTATTAATGATTTCGAATTATTAGCTTTTGAAACCCTTGTAAATAAAGAAAATCCAGATCAAATCATTAATTCTATTAAAAAGACTGGCTTTTTTAGACCATCAAAATATGATTTCAATGTCAAAACTATCTTGTTTTTACTAAATATTATGAAGAAAAATACTAAATTTAATAGTTTTAATTGTTATTTCCTTCAAATCGATTGCTTGTTAACTTTGGCAAAAGAAATGCAAAGAAGTTTAAAAAAAATTAGAGAAATTCTATTATCTAATAACAACTTAGTGAAATTTTTATTCGCAAAAGCAGATGATGTTTTTTATGAAAATGCTGGTAAATCTAATCCAGAAATAATTTTAGAGTGCATTTCTTTCCTAATACTTGAATGTAGAAAAAATCAATATTCTCATGGTATAAATTTAACATTTATAAGTACACTTAACGAAGCAGACTTCAATAAACTTATTAAATTGTCAAAAGAAATTTTAATTTTCAAAAAAATGGAAATTAAATTAGACTTTTTTGGTTATGAAATTAAACAGAAAAACAAGCATACATACCTTTTATCCAATCCAAGCTTCGAAAAAAACTTATCATTCTCTTATTTAAATTATGATCTACAAAGATATGTTATACAAAAGAAAACATTAGATGATACTGATAATGAAAAAACATTCTCCGAAATAATTAATAAATTTGTAAAAAAATTAAATACGCAATCAATTGCAGATATTAGAAAAGAACCTTTTACACGAATATGTGTAAAGTTTATTTTACACCCATCTATAATTGAATTATTTACAACTAACTATATATATTTAGATGAAAGATACGCACTTAATTCTTTCTTCCAAGATAACTTCTTAGATGCAACCGATATTAATTTAAGGATTTACAAAGACTTTACTCTATTAGACATAATTAAAGTGCAACGCTTTTATAAATATCTAAGTATAGTATATAGACAAGTGATAGTTAACAAATTTAATAACAAAAAAAATAAAAAAATAGTCTTGCTCTCATCAATCATCCCTATTACAACTAAGTCAGAATTGAATAAAACCTTAAATAAAATATATGGAACCACGAATAAAAATTTTTATGAAATAATATATGATTTAATGTCTATTGATTTTTATAAATTAGACGATTTTCTTGATATTCAATATAATCCAGCTATTGCTTTTGGTAATGAATTACTAGTTTCCCCGTCAATTTTAAGTGAATCAAATCTCATTAGAAGTTGTTTACTAAAATTAAATATAAATCTATCTATAAAAGAAAAAAATGATCAAATGATATCCTTAATTAAAGAAAAACTAGTAAAATCAGGTTTCTCTGTTGGTATTGAAGTTAAAATAGGAGAATTTGAAATTGATATTATTGCAAAAAAAGGTACAGAAGTTTTCATTTTCGAATGTAAGAATTGCTATCACCCCGTTAATGAGTTTGGATTAAGGAATGTTTATTCACACATTGTAAAAGCATCAAATCAACTAGAAAATCTCAAAATAAAAATTTCAGACACTCCTACAAGAAGAAATTTATCACGAAATATCGGTTTCTCTTTGTATAAATGTAATTTTCACTATGCAATTATTAATTCAAATAGAATATTCAATGGTTATTTACAAAACAATTATCGTTGTATCAATTCCAATATTTTAATGAACCTACTCGATGAAGGCACTATTCGTATCAATAATAATAAGTATAGTCTTTGGCAGAACTCAAATTTTAATGAATATGATCTAGTTTCAATAATAAATGGAAAATTTATTAGTGATTATGAAAAATTAGCACATGAGGATGTACTGACATACAAGCTACAAAATTGCACACTAAATTTACAACGCTTTGGATATAACTTAGAAGAATTAGTCGAAAACATTAAATGTAAATACAAGAGAATTAATTAAAAAATATCATATTATATCAATTATTTAAAATCAAAATAGAAACTCTGTTATGCTTTTTAGCTTAAAGCATTTTCAATGGCTTTGACAAGTAATATAAGAAGCTTTTCATTCCTAATCCCTCATAAATCCCCCTTTGTAACGGGTATAACTTCGCAACTCAATCTATTTGAGAGGCAATGCTCCCTCTCCTTTTAGGAGGTGAGAAGCACTGCTTCACAAAGGAGAGTATCTAATAAAAACAAGAAAACACTGTCCTATTTTTAGCTCTTCAATCTCCTCACTTTTGCTCTCTATAATCAATCCATACATTGCAAACCACGCAAAGCAAACTAGGCAAATAAAAATGAACAGTACAATTCTTCTTGCCCAAAGCTACGGACAACCCGAAGTCCTCGAATTTACAGACTACACACTCCCACCATTAAACCCTGACATGGCACGCATCCAAGTCAAAGCCGCAGGGATTAACCCCATTGATGCACGTCGAATGACAGGTGAATTCAAACATGCACAACTCCCACAAACTTTCGGAACTGAGTTTGCAGGGGTAATCGTAGACGTAGCTGAAAAAAGTGTATGGAAAGTCGGTGACGAAGTATTGGGTTCTGGTGGAGCATTTACCCATGCAACAGTGATAGACGTTCCCCTCGCAAATTTAGTCGCAAAACCTAAAAATTTAGACTGGTCGATTGCAGGCTCGATTGCAGGAGCAGCTCAAACTGCGATGACTATTTTAGATGAAATTGGTCCAATGCAAAGCTTATTGGTACACGGTGGATCAGGTGGTGTGGGTTCGATCACTATCCAATTGGCAGTGAGTCGTGGCATTACGGTCGTAGCAACGGGATCAGCAAAAAATCAAGACTATATTCGCAGTTTAGGTGCGATTCCTGTCATGTACGGCGAAGGTTTAATTGAGCGTCTGAAACAAGTCCATCCAGGTCAATTTGATGCTTCGATTGATATGGCAGGTAACGAGGATGCCACTCAAGCCTCATTGGCAACAGTGAAAAATGGCGGATTTATGGGCACGATTGCAGGACGCAAACTGTCATCCGCTAAAATTCAAGCGGTCTGGGTTAAACGTAATGTTTCCAATTTAAAACATGTGGTCGAATGCGTTGCAAATAACACCTTCAATTGGACAGTCAGTCGTGAATATCCTTTTACAGAAGCACAGCAAGCCTATCGAGACATTTTAGAGGGTCATACGCAAGGTAAAAGTGTGCTGCTATTCAAATAATTTCTATGCGTACAATGTGAAAAGGCAGGATATCATCCAGCCTTTTCTCTAGTTTGAATTTTGATATTGAGTAATTCTACCCTACATTCATCAATCGCCAAATTATGTATATTCTTACGATTGATTGAAATTCGAGATTAGCGAGTGATCCCAAGCTTGTTCCAAATATCAGGAGTGAGGAATGTTGTCACCAATTTATTTAAATCAATATAACGCACCACCCCTTTCAGCTGATTATTCACTTCAGGGTTTTTAATGATTTCTTCGCCTGCACTACGACCCAATGCTTGAAAACTTTCACCAACAGCTTGAATACCCTCAGCTTGAATCACCGCTTTGGTCTGTGTTGAACATTGCTCTACGATCACACGTTGCAAGACTTGCGCTAACTTTTGATCCAATGCCGTACGTTGCTCAGCACTGACATTACTAAAGCCTTTTAAATCAGGATGAGTAGACAGTGCTGAATATGTCCACTGTAATACTGTCGTTTTATCAGCAGCGGTCGTCGACTTGACCAAACAATCACTCAATTGATCTACAGCTGCTCCCGCATTCGAAAATGTCGATACGCCCATGATCAAAGCCGATGCACACAGTGTACGTAAAGCAGTTTTATTCATTTTTAATGTCATCACTTAAACTCAATTTTCATCGTTGTCATTATGTTTTTGTTGTATCACATCCTGAACGCATTTCCCTACAGATTCACTGTAAAACAAGTAAGCACATGAAAATTTAGGTAGTAAATTTGCTAAATCATGCACATGAATGATCATATATTGACAATAAAGCTTCAAAACCAGTAGGAATAGACTTCAAATTCAAACTATCAATTTTTTAAATAGTTTTCACCAAAATATATAAATTGGATAAGTACTTAAAAATCAGTAATGATCTTATTCAGGGCAAAAAACTCGGAATTGAATCATGGAAAGAAGAATTAAGATTGCGCTCATTGGTGGTGGTATTGCTGGATTAGCTTTAATGACCAACCTGGTAAAAAATAAAAAATTTGATGTGCATTTATATGAGTCAGCAGCACAATTTTCAGAAATTGGCGCAGGCATTTCATTTGGTGCCAATGCTGTTAAAGCAATTGAGCTTTTGGGCTTAGGTGAAGAATATCACGCCATTGCGGATACAGTTGCTGCACCTTATCAAGATATCTGGTTCCAATGGCGTAATGGCTATACCGATGAATACCTATCGGCTTCAATCGCACCTCAAGTCGGTCAATCTTCTGTGCATCGTGCTGATTTTCTTGATGCACTTATTCCATTCGTTCCTTCACAAAATGCACATTTCAATAAACGTGTACAATCTGTTGAAGCTTCAAGCGCTGGTGTTCGTTTAACTTTCCAAGATGGTGAAGTGGTTGAAGCTGATTACGTGATTGGTTGTGATGGTATCCATTCTGTTGTGCGTGATCATGTATTGGCATCGAATCAACTTCCAAAAGTCGATCCTCAGTTTTCAGGAACATGGGCTTATCGCGGCATTATCAAGTATTTAGATTTTAAACAGGTCATTGCAGAACTTGGACACGATCCTGAACTTGCAGATGTCCCACAAATGTTATTGGGTAAAGACAAACACATCTTAACTTTCCCTATTCGTAAAGGTGAAGAAATCAATATTGTTGCCTTTAAGTCAGATCGCAAGAATACAACTCTGCCAGAAGGTACCCCTTGGACACGACCAACAACCAAAACTGAAATGCTAGCTGATTTTGCGGATTGGAGTGAGAGCTGTCGCGCATTACTGAACTTAATTGAAAAACCTACCATCTGGGCGCTTCATGAGATTGAGCCACTTAAGACCTATCAGAACAGCGAACACAATGTCATTTTGATTGGTGATGCAGCACATGCCATGTTGCCACATCAAGGAGCTGGTGCTGGTCAAGGTCTTGAAGATGCTTTAATTCTCTCTGCATTATTCAAACATCTGGAACAACACCCTGCGCAAATTTGCACTGAAGATCTTGCACAACTCTCTCATGTCTATGAGCAACTGCGTAAAGAGCGTGCCATTCGTGTACAAAATACGTCGCGCGAATCTGGTGAGATTTACGAATTATATTCGCCGCTATATCCAGACTTTGACAGTGTAGGTCAACATTTGGCACACCGTTTTGATTGGTTATGGCAACACGATTTAGAGAAAGACGTTGAACTTGCACAACAACGCTTAGGCCAAGCAATAGAGAAACATCTCGTGGCTGAAGCCATATAAATAAGCAAAAACATTAACAGGACTGTTATCAACCGATTCACTGACCAGGGAGGTCTCCATGAATACGTTAAATGCAAATGAAATTATTGATCATGCCAAACTCAAAGCCATTCACTGGCGAGTCATCTTACTCAGCGCATTGATTATTATTTTTGATGGCTATGACTTAGTCATCTACGGTGTGGCATTGCCTAAACTCATGCAAGAATGGGCAATCGATCCAATGACGGCGGGCTTCTTAGGAAGTCTTGCCCTCTTTGGCATGATGTTTGGAGCCATCATTTTTGGCAGTATGAGTGACAAACTTGAAAAATATGGCTTTAGCCGTAAAAAACTGATTGCAGTTTGTATTGTCATTTTTAGTGGTTTTACCGTGATGTGTGGACTAGCGAGCAATCCTCAAGAGTTCGGGATCTATCGCTTTATTGCTGGCTTAGGTCTTGGTGGCGTGATGCCGAACGTTATTACACTAATGACAGAGTATGCGCCTAAGCGTTTACGCTCCACCTTAGTGTCATTGATGTTTAGTGGTTACGCTGTAGGCGGAATGTGTTCTGCCATTTTAGGCATGTGGCTAGTACCGCAATTTGGCTGGAAAATCATGTTTATGATTGCAGGTATTCCACTCATTCTATTGCCAATCATTTGGAAGTTATTGCCTGAATCCATCGATTATTTGGTTCGTCAAAACAAGCATAAAGAAGCTGCTCATATCTTAGAACAAATTGACACAAATCTAAGAATCCCTGCTGATATGCGCATTAGTCTGCATCAAGAAAACCAAGAATCGTCTAAATCACCAGTGAAAGACTTATTTACTGAAAGTCGTGGTGTAACCACTGTTCTATTCTGGGCAAGTGTCTTTATGGCATTGGTATTGGTATACGCGCTTGGTAACTGGTTACCTAAACTGATGATGGAAGCTGGCTACAACCTCTCTACCAGTTTAGTGTTCCTATTTGCGCTCAATATTGGCGGTATGCTGGGTGCAATTTTTGGTGGTTTTTTTGCTGATAAATTCAGTTTACCTAAAGTTCTTTGCACCTTGTTTGTTAGCGGCGCAGTTTCCCTATTCTTATTAAGCTATAACTTACCAACCATGGTGCTTTACTTCTGTGTAGCAGTCGCAGGTGCAGCATCGATTGGCGGACAAATTTTATTGTTGGCTTATATGTCACAATATTATTCATCTAACATACGTGCGACAGGTCTAGGTATGGCACTTGGCGTAGGTCGTTTAGGCGCGATCTTGGGTCCGATCTTATGTGGATGGTTACTCAGCCTTAATTTGCCAGTGCAATATAATTTCATTGCCTTATCTATCCCTTGTATAATTGCAGTGATCAGTGTGACTGCGATCCATCTGCGCAATAAAAAAATTGCAGGCGCAGCAAACGGTGTTAAAAACGTGGCTTATGAGTAGATGATTCACCAATAACATGTAAGTCATTAAAAATAAAAGAGAGAGTTAACTCTCTCTTTTTTTGTTACAGTGGTTATTCGATATAGCGACAGTCTCTAAATATTTACAAGGAATGTAAAGTTGATCGATTTAAGTCTGATTAAAGTTTTTATTATTATTTATCAAACTCAAAATATCAGTCACGCCGCAGAGCGCTTGAATCTCAGCCAACCTTCCGTCACCTATAATTTAAATCGACTGCGGAAAATGCTGAATGATCAGCTTTTTGTACGTGACAAGTTTGGTGTTAAACCCACAAAACTCGCACAAAGTCTTTATCCAAGTTTTTACGAAGCGATTGTTAAAATTGATATGGCGATTGATTCTGCCAAGCATTTTGACCCGCTAACCTCTTCAAAAATATTTCGTTTAGGCATTTCTGATTTAGGAGAAATTTGTTTACTTCCCTCGCTGATTGAATATTTAGAACAACATGCTCCCAATATCAAACTTGAAATTGAGGAAATTCACTCAGAAAAAGTAGAGGAATGGCTGGTTGAAGGCTTTTTGGATGTGGCTGTTTTTAATAGCAGTCACACCATTATGCCCAAAATTGAATCTCGAAATTTGTTTGAGGAACGTTATGTCTGTATCGCTAAAAAAGAGCATCCGCGCATACAGCAGAAGCTCAGCATGGAAGCGTATTTATCGGAAAAACATGTTGCGATCAAATCGAGTACTGGTCATATTGAAATTGATCAGCGTTTAAAAGAACTTGGTCATTCTCGTCAGATCATGCTTGAAGTCCCACATTTCAGTGTTTTGCAGAACGTGGTAAAACACTCAGAACTTCTGGTTACTTTGCCTTCGAGAGCCGCGAAGGTTTATCAGCAGCATACGGATATCCAAATTTTTGAACTCCCTTTTGAAGTTCGCCCATTCAATGTCAGTGTTAACTGGTATAACCATAAGGATGACTTAGACGCACGTAAATGGTTTTGTAAGATTCTAAAAAATATTTTCAGCACGCTCTAAATCCACACTCAGACATAAAAAAGGCTCGTATATACGAGCCTTTTTTAACAATTGAAATCCATGATGGACACTACTTATCCAAAATAGATTCAAATGCTTTTAGACGTTTACGGATAGAAAGTAGCTCAATAATCGTTTTCCACGAACTCACCAAGTATTGGAATGACTCACGAACACGATTGAATACACCCATAATTTGTTGGATCAATCCCAGTGTCAACAGGCCTGCTGCAATCGCGGGGAACAACACAAATAACATATAGAGATTGTCCAGTTGTCCATACCAACGTGCAAACAAGTTGAAATAGGCATAATGGAAATACAATTTAAAATAGTTAGCACGAATATTCTTAAAAAGTTGTTTTAAGGTTGCAGGTTGCGCACGATTTTCATGGTCTTCGCCGTATACCAACTCTTTACGATATGCCGCTTCCACTTTTTGATTATTAAATTCTAATCCTGGCAGTTTCATACCCACCACCATTAATAAGACAGTTCCAAATACCGCCCATCCAATCGCTGCCCATACTAAAGAATATTGCAACTCACCAATAAATGGTAAAACAGGCACTTTCGCAGACAATGCAAATAATAAAGGAAGAAAGGCAATTAACATCAGTACTGCACGGACTAACTCGACCCCTAAATCCTCAACGATCGTTGCAAAACGCATGGTGTCTTCCTGTACACGTTGCGAAGCACCTTCGATATGACGCAATTTCTCCCAATGCTGAACATAGTATTCGTTCATTGCTGTACGCCATCTAAAAATATAGTGACTGGTAAAGAATGCGCTGATGACCCCTGATGTCACTGAAATACTGGCCAAGCTGATAAAGGTCCATGATTCCGCATAGAGTTTATCCACCTCACCACCACCAGAATTTAAAATCTGTTGAATAGAATCCCAAAATGGTACATACCATGCATTCACAGCAACGCTGACTTGCACCGTTAACCAAATATTAAAAAGGATAAATGCAGAACCCCATACCGACCAACGCTGCCACGGATTGTCTGATTTTATTTTCCAAAACAGTGCAAATAAGGCGGTCGCCACCAAGAACCATAGATAGAACCACAAAAATTGCGGTGACCAAAAACGACTGATATTAATCGCAAGTTCAGCTTCTGCATAACCTTGAGGAAAACCTAAATATTCGCCCCATTGTTTTCCATCCGCAAAAAACCATAAAGCGAGATTAATAAAAAACCATAAGACGACAGAGAGAAAAAACCACTTTGGGTTCGGAAAAAATGACTTAAACATTCAGCGCTTATATCCCTAATTTTGTTTGAATGAATTTTCTGAATAGTAATCCTAATTCTGCTGAGTCGGTGCGTTTTTTAGAAATTTTTTGTTATATCTATTGCACGCTCAGCATTGTTGTAACATAAAAAAGCCCCACAATGCAGGGCTTTTCATCGACTTTCATTAATCGCGAGTTTTTACATCGTACAATTCTATTTCAAAGATTAGATTAGAATTGGCTGGGATAATATTCCCCATTTTACGCTCACCATAAGCCAAATGTGCAGGCACAATCAGTTTACGCTTACCCCCAACTTTCATTCCAATAATACCTTGATCCCAACCTTTAATGACACGACCTGTACCAATCACAGTCTCAAAGTAATTGCCACGGTCTAATGATGAATCAAACTTCGTACCATCTTCCAACCAACCAGTATAATGAGTGGTAATTAAAGCACCTTTTACAGCCTCTTTACCTTCACCTACCACCAAGTCAATAATTTCTAATTCAGCCGTCATGTGCTTACTCCAAATTTAATCTTTAAAATCTTAGTGGCTTACTGTAATTGAGTCCACTCAATCTCAGCTTGACCTTGATCTGAAATCAAAGTCCACTCGCCATCCATCACATTCAATTGCAGTTGCATTGTACGTTCGCACAAAGCTTGGATTTGTGCCGTTGTTTTTTCACTGAGTTGCCAGATTTGCACATTTTTCAATGTTTTCAATTTACTGTTGCGCTTATACCATTCATCCACTGATGATCCATAAGTGACCACCGTAACTTCTTTACAACGCGCACTCGCTTTTTTTACTTTATCTTCGTCTGGACTACCCACTTCAATCCATTTTTCCAACTGACCTGTTAAATCTTTCTGCCAAAGTGCTGGCTCATCAGTTTCAAATAAATCTTTAGTAAATTCTAAATGCTCATCTGCAAAACGAGCATATGCCAATACTCGAACCATCAAACGTTCAATCGTTTCCGACGGATGTAGAGCCATCGTTAACTGATAGTCGCCATATTGATGAACATCCATATTGGCTATGTTTAAATCTGCTTTATAAATCGTCGCTTTTAACGCCATAAGGGGTATCCTCAAATTTGGTGCTAAGCATACCCGATTCAGCGTACATTGAGAAAATGCTTTTCAATCCGTCTGTATTCTGAGTTGAATGATCTAACGATTTTATTGATCATCGATTCGCGCCTTAAGAATTGATTGCTCTAAATGCTCCCAATCTTGATTCTGCTGGGATATCACTTCAATCCGATTATCCATATTCTCTTCGCCTGATTTGTAATTGAATTGATCAGGATTAAAATTGAATGTCATCCAACCTTTGTTGGTATTGAAGATGCCTTTAATACGTA
The DNA here is from genome assembly GCF_056783995.1 of Acinetobacter sp. ANC_7588. NCBI lineage: Bacteria > Pseudomonadati > Pseudomonadota > Gammaproteobacteria > Moraxellales > Moraxellaceae > Acinetobacter > Acinetobacter sp. ANC_7588. The sequence continues at coordinate 68,535 of NZ_JBWYIU010000009.1, forward strand.
CCCAGTGTTTTAGCTCACAAAGGATGTCTAATAATTCATAAAAATCAAACTGCCAACGTTTTGGAAGCTTCCATCCTGCCACAATATACCCTTGAGCCTGTTCGACGTAATGATACGGCAGTTGCTTTACGGCTGGCATTTCCTCATCAGTTTCGAACTGACGTTGAACCTTGAATAAGGGTTTCATTGAACGCTGAATTCCCACATAAGGATAATCAATTTGTTCTAAGCGAATATTACCTTGATCAGCTTCAAGCCAATGCGGAATATAAGCTAAATATTGTTGTTTTAAACCAGCCAATTTTTTTCGATCCATGTCATTCATGTCCGAAGCATGAGACACAACCACAACTTGAGCCGCTTTTAACTGATCTTGATATAAACTCTGCCTCATCCAATCAGAGTCATGTAAACGAGATCCATCAATCACTGTTACTACAGAACGCATCGCAACTAAATGTTGCCAATGTGGTTCAGTCAGTTGTTCAACCAACTGTGCAGGATGACCCAACCCTGTCGGCTCTATAAATAGCCGATCTGGTTGAGATTCTTGTAATAACCGAGACAATGCAATTTGCATTGGCAATTGACTTGTACAACACAGACATCCACCCAATAGCTCTTTGATTTCATAGCCATCATTATTTGGCAATAACTGTTGATCAACGCCAATTTGACCAAACTCATTCATCAATACAGCCCATCGCTCATTTTTAGGTTTAAATTTGAGAAGTTGTTGTAAAAGCGTGGTTTTCCCTGCACCTAAAAAACCTGTAATGATATGTGTAGGCACTGACTGAGTTGCAAGTACTTTCAAAATGGATCTCTGAATTTGAAGAGGTGTACGGATTCTTGTCGGAATTTATCTAAAAAACAAGTCTAGGATAATTTTCCTCATAATTTATATGAATGCATGAATTCAAAAGACTAAATGATTGGAATTAAATAGGATAAGTGAACTGTTGAATCAAAATTAAAAATATGTAAATCTATTTCACAGATCATTACTCTGAATTTAATTCAAAACTTCAATTTTGATTTTCTAATCGAACCTTTTCAAATGTAAAACTACGTAAAAAAATTGCTGTTTTTTTCTTCACCATGACATATTTTTTGACAACTTTATAAGGCATATTGACTCTCATTGAGACAAAAAAACTACATTAGACCTTGGTTTGTTAGTCGTGCGTTAACTATCGTGTTTCACTTTGTTGCATTGATTGCTCAATTGAGCTTCTGGACTTAGGATGAATTTCGTTGACTCGCTAACCGTATTAGATGCGATTCAACTTTTAACATTTTACGCGATGACCTAGATTTAATTTCATATTCGCTTCTCTCCTCGGAAAGCTTATGAGATTAAATTCTAATTTATTTTATTGAATAAGGATGCCACTCATGAATTTAGTTAAAACTTTATTAGCAACTACACTTGCCTTCACAGCTTTCTCAACATTTGCTGCAACAGAAGCAAAAGATGAAAAAAAACAGGAAGTGTTGATTTCTTCTCAAGAACAACCAGTGAATGCTGAAACTACTGCTGCTGGTCAACCAACAGCTGCTCAACCGGGTACAGAGGTTGCAGCTGAAGAAGGTACTGAAGCTCCTGTAGCTCAACCTGCTCAGTAATTAATCAAAAATAAATTGACTGAATTTTAGACCAAGTCTTCCCCCGATGGCTTGATCTGATTAAAAGTAGAGCTTTGCTACAGCTCTACTTTTTTTATGCCTGTTTTTTTGAATTATTCTCTATAAATTACGATAAACACATATACACAATTATTATAAAACGATATAAATGACAAATAAATCACATATTTTAACCAAAAAGCCAATTTAATTCTAAGCACGTAACATGAAAATGAAGAAATTTCTTGGGATCGCTATACTCAGCCTATGGTTGGTTGCATGTTCCAAACCTTTACCAGAGGATAAACTGGATTATGTAGGACATTGGATTAGCGCGGACAGTCGTGTTCAATTGAATATTACTGCTAATGGTCGTATAGAATATAGTAACAATCAGCTCAGTAAAAAAACCGCCGTTTCAGCTCCAATTAAACAGTTTTCAGATACTGGATTTGAAACAGGTTTAGGTCCTATCAACACGAAATTTATTGTCACTCGTCAACCCTACAAGGATGCACAAGGCAACTGGTATATGATTGTCGATGGGCATACCCTCGCCAAGCTACAAAATCCATAAAAAAAAAGACTTCACCATGTGAAGTCTTTTTTCTTAAACCGATTTCTTATATATGCTGCAAGAAGGATGATGATTTTCATTCAAACGAGCAATTTTACGATGCTCAGCAGCTTCAAAACGACAGCGTTTCCAGTCATTATCTAGGTTTAGGGGTGGAATTTGTTTTGGTTTTCCATTCTCATCCACAGCGACCATTGTGAAATAACAACTATTGGTATGTCGTACCGTACGTTTTTGAATATTTTGTGCTTCAACGCGGATCCCAATTTCCATTGAGGTACGCCCCACATGATTCACACTGGCTAAAAAAGTCACCAACTCACCCACGTGGATTGGTTCTTTAAAGTTCACTTTATCAACAGATAAAGTTACCACATAAGAACCTGAATATCGACTTGCACACGCATAAGCAACTTGGTCAAGCAGCTTTAAAATTGTTCCACCATGTACATTACCTGAGAAATTCGCCATATCCGGCGTCATTAATACAGACATCGTTAATTCAGACTGATCATCTGCAAGCGGTAACGCTTGGTTAAATTCGGACATAAATATTAGAACTCAATCATGACAGGAGATTTAATACACTATTATAACTTTTTTCTTGATTATAAAATGTTTAAATCAGAAACAAACTCCAATAATTTCAAGGCTTGATAGCTTAAAAGTATCAGAGGAAATCGTTCACTCTCAGAAGCTATGATAAATTTGCTTAAAATTTATTCATCTTTGACTAAACGAAGCATCTCAGCAGAAATATTATCGTATTTTAACTTTAACGATGCTTGATTCTTGACTTGGATTTCATAGGTTTCATCATAGTTAATTCGTATTATTTCGAATGTAATATCTGAATTTGACGCTAAATAAACAATTTGACCAACTTGAAAAACTGACACACTACACCTTAATTTATATTTCATCTTTTTAAGGGTTAGATAAAGTACTAACCCTCGTTTTTATCACCCCAATATACCAATCATTCAATTTATAACAATGATTTTACTTATTTTTTATATATATTTTATGAGACAATTAAGATCTGATTTAATTTAGCAATTTAAACAAACAGCTCTTTTACTATCATCATGGGCAGGATACTGATGAGCATCATATTGTCCTATCGTTCGATGACGTACCTGATCTAATAAACTAACCTTATTCAATGCTGCAGTCTTACCTGCTTGAATCGTATTTTCACGACCCTTAACATCAAAGATATGTGCTTTTTCTCTTAGATCTGGCTGTATCACAATATCTGCATTTTTTAGCTCGTTATACGCGATCTTATTTTGCATAATATTTATATTTTGATTAAACATCCCCCACACATTCGAGGTTTCCGTGTGCTCTGGCTGGGCCAAAATATCAACAGCAATGACAATATCTGCCCCTAATTCTCTCGCCACATTGACTGGTACAGGGCTCACTAAACCGCCATCAACATAATCCTTATCAGCAATTTTTACGGGAATAAACATGCTTGGAATAGAGATAGAAGCTCTCACTGCTTGGCCAGTATTACCATAGTTAAATACTGTTAAATTTCCATTTTTTAACTCTGTTGCCACCACATACATTGGAATAGGAAGCTGTTCTAAGGGCATAAAGTCCACTTGTTTATTGACATAGTTCTCAACCTTAGCGCCATCAAAAAAGCCTTGAATACCAATGTTAAAATCACGTACATCATTGACTTGCATATTTAATGCAACTTCACGTAACGATTTTGCTGATTTTCCACTGGCATATATTGACCCGACTATACTTCCTGCGCTGGTACCAACAATAAAATCAGGCTTGATTCCACGTTGTTCTAAAACTTCAATGACGCCAATATGCGCATAGCCTCGCGCTCCCCCACTCCCAAGCACCAATGCAATACTTGGAGCATCAGTTTTCTTATGCTTATTTTTAATGATATGAGATGAAGCATCCACCAAAGGTGTAGACACAGATTTTGAAAGCTGAGCTTTGGCTACAACCTGTTGACAGGCTTGTAAGCAAATCAAAGATAAGAGGGAAATCACGAGTACAAACTTCTTCATTGCATCAGAAATTAAAAATCAAAACTGAATGAAAGCATATCATTGACAAGTCGTCTGTATGAATTTTTTATGACAAAAAGCCCCAGATGCGGGGCTTTTTGTACATGACATTTTATTAAGAAGATTTTATGTTAAGCAAAGAATTTTAAAATCATCTGAATTACAGTTGCATTAATTAAGTCGACAAAAAATGCGCCACATAAAGGTACAATGAGGAATGCTTTATGTGAAGGACCATACATATTTGTAATCGCCTGCATGTTTGCAACAGCTGTTGGTGTTGCTCCCATACCGAAACCACAGTGACCTGCTGCAAGAACTGCTGCATCGTAGTTTTTACCCATCACACGGAAAGTGACAAATGCTGCGTACAATGCCATAGTTAAGGTTTGAGCTGTTAAGATCACAACCAATGGTCCTGCAAGATCAGCCAATTGCCACAACTTAAGTGAAAGAAGTGCCATTGCTAAGTATAACGATAAAGAGGCATTACCAAATACATCAATTGCACGATCGAAGATTTCCACTTTCATGAGACCTTCGAGGATATTACGCAGGATAACCCCACCACCTAATGCCCAAACGAAAGTTGGAAGCTCAAACCAAGTGCCTTTACTATAACCTGTCATAAATTCAGCAAATGCCAAACACGCAGCAAATAAACCTAATGTGGTAATCGCATTATCCGCAGTGATTAAACGAACTTGATTACGGTTTTCAAAAGGCACAAACTCGCCTTGATCATTCGGATTTGCAATTGCATTCGCATCACGTGTGTCTTTTTCAACCGAATTCGTCACTGGTGATGAAAGCTGGTGCTTATTAATCAATAATTTCGCTAATGGACCACCAATCAAACCACCAATAATCAAACCAAATGTCGCACTTGCCATACCCAGTGCTAAAGCACCTTGAATACCATGCTCGACTTCTAAAATCTCACCCCATGCACCAGCAGTACCATGACCACCAGTTAAGGTAATAGAACCTGCAATTAAACCAATAAGTGGATCAATACCAAGTAACGTTGCAAGGCTCATACCGACAAAGTTTTGTACGATAATAAATGATGCGACACAGATCAGGAAGATCACCAGTCCCATACCACCTTCTTTGAGTTTGGCGAAGTTTGCACTCAAACCAATCGACGCAAAAAACACCAACATGAAACTGGTTTGCAATTCACTACTCGTAGTAATGCTGTAACCCCACAAATTGTGAACAATTAACGAAACTATGGCAGCAACCAAACCACCAGCTACAGGCTCTGGGATATTATATTTTTTTAAGAAGTCGATTTTGTTGACAAGAAAACGGCCAAGCAATAAAACTATTACTGCAGCAATTAACGTGTAAAAAGCGTTAAAAGTAAATTCCATCATTAATTCTCAGCAAATACAGATGACTGTTAATTCATATTATGCTTGTTTTTTAATCAATAAGATTTATTTCGAATCTCACATCCAAAAATAAACATATCCTTATTCAATATTGATTATCTAAAGGAATAGATAAATTTTTAATTGAGTAACAATATATTAATTCCTCGATTTCATTGGATTCAATCTTGTTAATAAAAAACATACACTTTTCAAAATAAATCAGTTGCTCAAAACGCACTCTATTCTTAGACATACGTTTGGCTAGATACAATTGATTTATGGCTCAAACAAACACTTAAATATGTTTTAGTGAACTTAAAATGATTAAGAAATTCCTGATGATCAGGACTGCTCACTGTTTAAGCCGAACATTATGCACTTTTTTTTATAATTCGCATTACTTTTGTTTATTCAATCAGCAAAATTCAGACATTCTTTAGTCTGAACTGATGAATGACAAGTGAATAAAAAAACCGAGACTATGCTCGGTTTTTTATAACTCATGCTTAGAAGCTGTATTTCGCCATTAAGCCTACACGGTCATCATTATAGCTTTGACCTGCGAAAGTTTCACGCTTACCATTGATATATTCAACACCTAAATCAACAGGTTTCACAGGTGTATAGATAAAGTTAATCCATGCTTGTTGAACAGTTTCATTTGCACTTGGGTTCGCTTTAGCATATCCCGTGCTGTCATCAGCATAGTGTGCGCCATAAGCCAGTGTTGAGCGTAACTGAGGTGAGAACTTATATGTAGCACCAAGTTGGGTTGCAATAAACTCATTTTGTTCAATATTGTTATTTGCATCGACAACATAAGCACTATTTGAGCCATATAAATAGTTGCTGTTTCCTTTTACATAAGACACGTCAGCAGATACTTTGAGTGGTTCGCTAATTTGGTAATTTGTACCGATCGCTACACCAAAACCAGTCTTATCATCACCAGCGGTATCAGATTTATAATTTTCGATTAAAGCACGAGCTGAAGCATTACCTTTACCCTCTGCATAAGCTTGCGTGACTTTTGCAGTTAAAGTTGGAAGACGGTATTTAATACCATCTCCAGTAGAATTACCCTCTTCAGCTGAAATAAATAATTGAGTTGTTGGCGCTAATTTGTGAGACCAACGCACTTGCGGTAAACGGTTTGTTCCGCCACCAATGTTGGTACCAAAATCGATCATTTCTGGAGCATGATTTGACAAGAAGTTTGAAGTAGTTTGACCGAATAACCAATTATTTAGTGTTAAATACGCATGACGAATACGTAATGCTTCATTTGAGCCTGCAAAGTCCACTTCTACTTTACCACCAACGTCTGCCCCTTCTACTTTAGATTTGAAATCTAAACCAAGACGTGTTGTTTTTGCAGTTGCACGTAATTTATCTTCAACTAACGGATTATTACTCGTTCCAACGCTGTTTACAGCATTAAAGTCATTGTCAGCACCTTCAATGATATAGTTCGCATCCCCACGTACAAAACCATATAGATTCACTTCAGCACCTGCTTTAGTTTTCAAGTTTGTAGGCGCTGCTGCTACTGGTTGAGCTTTAACTTCAGCCAATTGTACTTGCTGCTGTTGTTGTACTTGATGTTGCTGTTGAATTAAAGCTTTTAACGCTTCAACTTCTTGGCGTAATTTTTGAATTTCATCTTTTTCAGTCGCTGCTTGTGCAGTAGAAACTGCAAAAGTTGCAACTGCGATTGCTAAACTTTTCTTTAAAAATGTTTGATGTTTTGATTGACTCATTAAAAATCTCCAATTATTTCATCTTGCATCCGTGCATATATGCTTGGTCAACCTGCTGAATCCCAATCACAACGTTTGATTAATTTAAAATAATCAACGATGCACTAAACTGCTTTTTTTTAAATTTGATGAATTGATTAAAATAAATACGTAACATAATGTGTATTCGTTGTAACTTAATCTAGCAACTTATGTTTCATAATTAAATGTTTTTTATTGTCAAAACCAATTTTCTCAATCACAATTTCTGATGATGAATTGAAAAAAGTTTATATCTGTATAATTTATAAAATCTTTATTTAAAAGCATATTCAAAATTATACCTTAGTCGTAGAGACATCATGGATCATCCAAAATTATTCAAATAGGAGTTGCAATGTCCACAGATCATACTCAAGCCGTTGATGAAGTGATCACTGGCCGCCAATCTATACGTGCCTTTTTAGATCACCCCGTAGACACAAAACTTATCCAAGAAATCTTAGAAGTCGCATCAAGAGCACCTTCTGGCACAAATACTCAACCTTGGAAAGTCTATGTAGTGACAGGCGCACGTCGTCAACGTTTAATTGATCAAGTTTGTCAAGCACAAATGGAGCTTTATCAAAACCCTGAACTTGCTCAACAATACACCGAGACTTTTGCTTATTATCCAGAAACATGGATTTCCCCGTATATCGATCGTCGTCGTGAAAATGGTTGGGGACTTTATGGATTGCTGGGCATTCAAAAAGGTGAAAAGGATAAGATGGCTGCACAACATCTTAGAAACTATCAATTATTTGATGCACCTGTTGGCATTTTCTTTACCGTGGATAAAGCCATGGGCATTGGCTCTAAAATGGATATTTCCATGATGATTCAAAATGTTATGCTAGCAGCAAAAGCACGTGGTTTAGATACATGCCCTCAAGCGGCATGGAATCATTTTCATCAAATCGTCACTGATGTTCTGGATGCTCCTGCCAACGAAGAACTCGTTTGTGGGATGGCTTTAGGCTATGCCGACCCTGATGCGCTTGTGAATACTTTCAGAACACCTCGAGTTCCAGTTGAAGAGTTTGCTGTTTTCTTGGAAGACTGATTTTTTAAGGATCAAAACGCTCATTCAGTTAGGGTGGTTTTATAAAGACAAACAGTTAATTTCAAGCATATAATCCCTATTTAAATTAGATGAATATTCAACTTATATTCATCTCCCCCTATCCTCTATTCATAAAGGATTCTGGTTTGAACAAATGGCTGATTCAGCTTAAAAAAGCGACATATAATACTTCATTTATGTATAACCTGCGGATGATCGTCGCTTTCGCAGGTACCGCGTTTATTCCCTATCTGTTAGATCAGCAATTGATGACGATCCCATTAACATTAGGGGTTGTTGCTGCTGGGCTGAGCGACATCGATGATCGCTTCTCAGTACGTATCATGAATCTGATTTATACCTATATTGGTTTCTTTATTGCGGCAGCTTCTGTTCAACTGTTATTCCCATATCCTGTGCTTTTTGCTTCAGGCCTGATCATCTCTTGTATTGGTCTCATTTTACTAGGCTCATTAGGCAGACGTTATGCCACCATCTCATATGGTTGCTTAGTAATTTCTGTATATGCCATGCTAGGTGTTGATATTTTTGACGAATGGTACATGCAACCTAGTCTTTTGGTGATTGGTGCCATTTGGTATGGGATTTTGTCTACGCTTAGTTTCTTAATTTTTCCAGCTCGACAAGTTCAAGATCAGCTCTCGAAAAGCTATTCTTCACTCGGTGATTTCCTTTTTGCTAAATCCAATCTCTTTGATGTGGATATGACAGCGAATAGCTACCAAAAAAGTATGATCAGCTTGTCGCTGGAAAATGGGAAATTAGTAGGTATCTTTAATGATATGAAAACCACACTCCTTACCCGATTAAAAGGAGATCGTGGTCAAAGTGATACCCGTCGCAGCTTACAATATTATTTTATTGCACAGGACATTCACGAGCGAGCTGACTCGGCACATATTGATTATCAACAATTAACCAAAGCCTTTGAACATAGTGATATTTTATTTCGCTTCCAACGTATTCTTACACTGCAAGCAAAAGCATGTAAAGATTTAAGTGAAAGCATCTTAAATCGCACAACTTACCAGCATAATCCACGTTTTGAACATGCATTTAGTAATCTCAGAAAGTCATTAGAAAAAATCCGTGATGAACAAAAACATGATCTTATCTGGGTTAATGCTCTTTTTGCCTTACTCCAGAACTTAAAAGCCATCGATGCTCAATTACGAAATCTTGAAACTGAACGGCATATTAAATTTGACCGCACTAAACATTTAGAAAACCAACTTAAAGATGACGATCTGAAAGGTTGGGAAGATATCGTTTCTCGTATCAAACAAAATTTAACCCCTGAATCCGTACTCTTTCGACATGCAATTCGTGTTTCCATCGTACTTTTCATCGGATATGTTTTTGTTCAAGTCACCAATATCGAATACGGTTATTGGGTACTGTTAACAGCCCTATTTGTTAGTCAACCAAACTTCAACGCCACAAAACGTCGACTCAGACTCAGGATCATGGGAACACTCGGTGGCATTATTCTTGGTTTTGCAATTCTGTATTTCGTTCCTTCTGTCGAAGGTCAACTCTTATTATTAATTGTGAGTGGCGTCCTATTTTTTGAATTACGCAGTAAGCAATATGCGCAAGCCACTGCCTTTATTACGATCTTAGCCTTAATTAATTTCAATTTGGACGGTTTAGGTTTCCAAGCGGCATTTCCTCGAATGTTAGATACTTTAATTGGCTGTGCATTGGCATGGTTTGGGGTGAGCTTTATTTTTCCAGATTGGAAATTCAGACGACTCCCCCATTCAATCAGACGTTCACTTGAAGCTCAATGCCAGTATCTTACTGAAGTCGTACAACAGTATCATCATGGACGTAATAACAGTTTGAACTACCGCGTAGTCCGCCGCACTGCACATAATCGTGATGCTGATGTTGCATCACTCATATCGACATTAGCAACAGAACCTGATTTTGATCCAACACAAAAAGCTTTAGCATTTGAGTTCCTCTGTCTCAATCATACGTTTATCAGCTATATTGCTGCGCTAGGTGCACATCGTGAAAAAATTCAAGATCAGTCAACATTAGAACTACTTCAACAAGCGTTAAATGATATCCAAGGTGCTTTTTTGCGAGATGAATTCCCTGAGCTAAATCTGACAAATTTGGAGTCCGCGATTCGTGAACGTTTGAATAAAGATGATCAGGATTCACATAAATCATTGATTGTTTTACAGCAACTTTCTTTAATGCTTGGTGTATTAAGACGATTGAGCACCTTAAAACAAAGTTTAAGTCATGAACATGATACTCAATCCAGCGCATTGGCATCACTGTAAATGTTGAATTTTCAAGGCAGTAAATTAGTACAATATACTCCCTGATTGTATTAATTTAATGCTAAACTCTGCTCAGATATACACATTTTGTTAACGAAACTATGACTGCAAAAAACTTATACGCCTATACTTTACAACCCGTTCCTTACGAGGTTACTGAAGCTGAACAACGCCATGCACAACTCGCGATCTGGCGCAGCACAAATAAAATTGGTACTAAAGCTTGGGCTATTATGGGTGCAATTACTGCGCTCGCAATTTTGGGTCTAATTTTTATTAAAAATTACTCTACTGTATTTTGCTGGGTGGCTTTAGTCTGTGTGCTGACATACTTTTTAGTGCGAAAGTTTGGACTAGAATGGTACGCTAAACGTAAAATGAATGAGTTTCCAGTACAAGAAATTACTGGAATTAAATTAGGTGTTCAGCCTCATGGTATCGTGATGCGTCAAAAAATGGGACTACAAGAAGGCGTAGGTTCAATTGGTTGGAAAGATATCTATGAGTGGTATAACACGCCAGATTTCATTCTGGTGAACTTTAAAGTTAAAGGTCAGCAAGGCGCTTATATCCTGCCAAAACGAATGAACAGCAAAAATTTCTCTTTCGAGACTATCCGTAAACATCTCAAAGAAAGCGTTGGTGAGCCAAAATCACTGTAAATACGTCTTTATATTAAAACCTTCAACTTTGGAGGTTTTTTTATCACAATTTTTTATATGAGAATGAGAATAAATATTATCTTCAAATACATTCCACTTTTTTTGAGTTAGGTTATAATCGCACCATTCAAAAATTCCAATTCACTCAGACCCTTATGTTCAAGAAAATATTTTTCCAGTTACACTGGTTTTTCGGAATAACAGCAGGCCTTATTTTGGCACTTATGGGTGTCACTGGGGCAATATATTCTTATGAGCAGCAAATTATCAAGCTGATCAATCAGGAAAGTTATACAGTTGTTGCTGAACAACGCCCAAAATTAACACCAGCTGAAATTTATCAACATTTCCAGCAGGAGCATCCTGATCTTAAAATCAATAGCATTACGATTGCTGCTCAACCTACTGACTCATCGAGTATCAATGTTGCGAAAGAAGGCGAACGTCGTGGTTTGACCATGATGATCAATCCCTACAGTGCTGAATTACTTCCTGAAATTAAAGGTCGAAAATTCTTTGCATTCGTACAACAACTTCATCGTAACTTGACAGTCGGACCTGTTGGAAAACAAATTACCGGTGCATGTACACTGATTCTTATTTTCTTTGTCCTCAGTGGCTTATATCTACGTTGGCCGAAAAAACACAGTTTCAAACAATGGTTTTCAGTTAAACCCAAATTAAAAGGTCGAAACTTTATTTGGGATTTACACGCAGTCGTTGGAACATGGGTGGCCATTTTCTATCTCATGTTGGCTTGTACAGGTTTGTATTGGTCATATGACTGGTGGCGCAACGGCATGTTTAAAGTGCTTGGTGTTGAGCGCCCGCAACCCCAAATGCAAGCGGGTGGTCCTGGTTCAAATGCTGGACCAAACGCTCAACGTGAAGGACGTGAAGGACGTGAAGGACGTGAAGGACGTGAAGGACGTGAAGGACGTGAAGGACGTGAAGAGCGTAAATCACTCCAAACAGAACAGATTCAATTTGCGCTCAACCAATCTTGGTCTACATTTAATCAACAGTTTAAAAATCAGTTTTCTTCCGTAACCTTCACCATTCCTAAACGTGCAAACGGTGAATTAGAACTGAGTTTCGTTGATCCTGTTCCGCAACATGAACGTGCTCGTAACAAAGCGACTGTCGACTTAAATACGAATCAATTGAAAGATGTTGAATTGTACGAAGACAAAAAACTCAATGAAAAAATCATGAGCAGCATGTTACCTGTACACCGTGGCAGCTTCTTTGGTCCTATTTACCAGTTCTTCGCGATGTTAGCTGCACTCGCTATGCCGTTATTCTTTGTGACGGGTTGGATGCTCTACCTCAAACGCCGCAAGCAAAAACAATTGACCCGTGAAGCGAAGCAAAATTTAGCAGTGGTTGATGTTGATCCAAATGCCAAACCTTGGCTCATCGCTTATGCAAGTCAAACTGGTGTATCCGAGCAATTGGCTTGGCGTACAGCTTCAATTCTGCAAGCAGCACGCCAACCCGTCACTGTTAAATCAGTGCAAAGCCTGACCACTGATGAGCTACAAACAGCATCTCAAATTCTAGTGGTCGCGAGTACTTACGGTACAGGTGAAGCTCCAGACTTAGCTGCAAGCTTTGAAAAGAAATTGATGTCTCATCCACTGAATCTAAGTCATGCTCAATTCGCAGTTATGGCACTTGGTTCACGTGAATATCCTGACACTTATTGTAGTTTTGGTCATCGTATTTATGACTGGTTCAGTGCATCTGGTGCAACTCCGCTCTTTAATGTGATTGAAGTGGACAATACCAATAACCAAGATATTCAAAATTGGACAGATGCGCTCGCACAAGCTGCTCAATTGGAATTAGCAACACTATCTATTGATAAAGTCTTTGATCAATGGAAACTTCAAAAACGTACACTGCTCAATCCAAACAGTTTGGGTCAACCTGCTTATAATTTAGAGCTTGAGTCTGATCACGACGCGATCTGGCAAGCTGGAGATATTGCAGAAATTCAACCAGGCAATAGCATTGAACATATTCAAGCATTTTTACAACAACACAACTTAGATGAGGCTTTAGTTCTCGCAACTACAGGTCAAACCTTAGTTGAAAGCCTGTGGAATAAAAATTTAAATAGCGAGATTCAGCCATTTAATACAGCTGAAGAACTCGTTGAGCAGCTTGAAAACTTACCTACTCGTGAATATTCGATTGCTAGTATTCCAACTCAAGGCATGATGCGATTGGTGGTACGTCAACAACGTGATGAACAACAGCAACTCGGCTTAGGCTCAGGCTGGTTAACACATCATGTTGCGGTTGGTGCTCAGGTACAACTTCGTATTCGAACCAATGAATCATTCCATTTAATTGATGATAATCGACCGATTATCTGTATCGGTAACGGGACAGGAATCGCAGGGCTAATGAGCTTAATTTCAGCTCGCGTACGCTTAGACTACACTGACAACTGGCTCATCTTCGGTGAACGCCAACGCGAACATGATTTCTTTTATAAAGAAACAATCGAAGCTTGGCAAAATACAGCGATGTTAAAGCGTATTGATCTTGCGTTCTCTCGAGACCAACCAGAAAAAGTCTATGTACACCATATTCTGCGTCAAAATGCGGATGAAGTCGTTAAATGGATTCATCAAGGTGCTGTAATCTATGTGTGCGGCAGTATCAATGGTATGGCAAGCGATGTTGATCTAGCCTTAATTGAAATCTTAGGTGAAACTACTGTAGATGAATTAAGACAAGCTGGTCGCTACCGTAGAGACGTTTATTAACACGGTTATTATGATCAAAACCGAGCACGATTTTTATTTAATCTGCTCGGTTTTTTTATGCGCTATACTTTTTCGCATTTCCCACTAGTGATGACATCGAATGTATATAAGGATTTTAAAATTTTTCGCTTGGTTAATAGCATTGATACTATTAATCGATGGAATCATTTTAATCAGTCAAAATAAAATTCATTTAGGTACTGTACTTCCAGCATTTATTGGCATAATGATTATTGTATGTCTGTTTTTTAATAAGAAAATCCAACACTACCGTTTGAATCATTCTAACTTTAACTTGTTTTGGAAAATGGGATGGACAATTTTTTCCATCTGGTTAATCAGCTTGGCTATTTTTTTTAATTTTTTAGCTAAATCAAATCATTCCCCCATCATGAATACACCACCTGATGCGATTATTATTTTGGGTAGTGGTTTAATCAATAACCAACCCTCCCCAACGCTTCAGGCTCGATTAGACCAAGGTGCAACGATCGCCGCTCAATATTCCAGTAGTTCTATTATTGTAACTGGCGGTTTAGGTTTTGATCAGAAAATTACTGAAGCTGCAGTGATGAAAGCATATTTGATCGACAAGTACCGTATTCACCCACAGCGTATATTTGAAGAAAGTCAAAGCACCAGCACCGAACTCAATCTAAAAAACAGTGTTCCGCTTCTAAACAGAATAGGCTTAAACCAAGATAGTTGTATTGTAGTTGTCACTAGTGATTTTCATACACCACGTGCTGCAGCCATTGCCCGATTTCAAGGTTATACCCAAATCACATCAGTCAGTGCTGAAACTCCTTTAACCACACGATATAACGCATGGCTTAGAGAATATTTTGCTTATATTAGTGGCTGGATCTTAAAAGAATACTAAATTTTTTATTTATCATGTATTCGGATTTTTCGAGGAGAAGGAACCCCTTCTCTATTTAATTTTTCAGGTTGATCGATCGATAACTGGTATAGATAAGCTTTTAGGTCAATTAGAAATTGTCGCCCCGATACCAAAACATTTTGACCTTCTGGCATCAAGTTCAGTGACAAATGCGTATTGTGTTGTCGAATATAAGGAACAACTTGTTCAATAAATGGTATCAGTTGGATTTCCTCCACATGATATTTTTCCCACTTATCACGAACCAATAATTGTGCCATACCTTTACTTTGCCAAA
This sequence comes from Acinetobacter sp. ANC_7588, assembly GCF_056783995.1. Taxonomy (NCBI): domain Bacteria; kingdom Pseudomonadati; phylum Pseudomonadota; class Gammaproteobacteria; order Moraxellales; family Moraxellaceae; genus Acinetobacter; species Acinetobacter sp. ANC_7588. The sequence goes on from NZ_JBWYIU010000009.1 coordinate 83,959, forward strand.
CAGCAAGCGTGCGCTGACCAGATGGAGTGGAGCACAATGCCCAGCCATCATTATATAAACTATAAACTTTAGCCTGAGCGACAATTGTTTCCATAAATTGTTGGTATTGTTCTTTTGGAGAGACAACTGTAGAGGCAATAGAGGTACTTGAAGGCTTACGCTGGTATGGATTTCTCATAATTCTATTATAAACATGAATTCATCATATTTTATATAAATTATAGAAACTTAAAAGACTTTTTATAGAAAGAATATGGTGGGCGCTGACGGGATCGAACCGCCGACATTCTGCTTGTAAGGCAGACGCTCTACCAACTGAGCTAAGCGCCCTTGAGGAATAAAAATAGCACCGCTATTTTTAAGATGCAAGAAAGAAATCTTGCTGATTTAAACCATTATATCTAGACAAGGGATCTAGAAAATGGCGCAGCGGACGGGACTCGAACCCGCGACCCTCGGCGTGACAGGCCGATATTCTAACCAACTGAACTACCGCTGCAACGGTAACTGCTTACGCAATTAGGGTCATATAAGCTTTGCAGCTTGAATATGGTGGGCGCTGACGGGATCGAACCGCCGACATTCTGCTTGTAAGGCAGACGCTCTACCAACTGAGCTAAGCGCCCTTATTAGGCTTTGATTTTTAGGATGGCGCAGCGGACGGGACTCGAACCCGCGACCCTCGGCGTGACAGGCCGATATTCTAACCAACTGAACTACCGCTGCATCACAAAAAATCTGGTGGGCGCTGACGGGATCGAACCGCCGACATTCTGCTTGTAAGGCAGACGCTCTACCAACTGAGCTAAGCGCCCTTAATAAGGTCATTACATAAAATGGCGCAGCGGACGGGACTCGAACCCGCGACCCTCGGCGTGACAGGCCGATATTCTAACCAACTGAACTACCGCTGCACTTATGTAATATCTCTATTAAAGTACAAACAATCTATTAAGTTTAAAGTGGCGCAGCGGACGGGACTCGAACCCGCGACCCTCGGCGTGACAGGCCGATATTCTAACCAACTGAACTACCGCTGCACTAAAACTTAACGTAAAGGCTTGGTGGGCGCTGACGGGATCGAACCGCCGACATTCTGCTTGTAAGGCAGACGCTCTACCAACTGAGCTAAGCGCCCTTTACGACTTCATCGTTTGTGTGGTGCATTATAGAGAATCCTCAGATACTGTCAAACGCTTTTCTACAGGTTTCTCAGTTTTTCAGTTTGAATGATTAAAAAATAGATCATTTCTCTTAAAAAATCGCTTTTTTGTCTATTATTTGCCTAATTAGAGATATGTTTTTATTTTTATTCAAAGTTTTTATCACAACACATTTTACGATTCTGATTTAAATTTGATCCAATTCGATCTCTTGTTCTGAAATATAGACTAAAGCACCTTCGTCCAATGTATCAAATAGCTCAATGACATCTGCACTGTGCATTCGAATACATCCATGTGATTTAGGAATGCCTAAAGGTTCTGACTCTGGCGTACCATGAATATAGATATATCGATTATAGGTATCACAACCCTCCCCTTGATTAAAACCAGATTCTAAACCTGCTAACCAAAGAATTCGCGTTAGAATCCAGTCACGTTCTGGAAATTGCTCGCCAAGTTCCACATCATAGATCTCCCCAGTCCAAATACGTGCTTTAAAAACAGCATTGATTGGGTGATCATCGCCAATTTTTTGTTCAATACGATGCCATCCCCTTGGGGTTTTACCTGAATTTTCCTGTTCACCTATACCGTTCAATCCAGTAGACACCAAATAGCTTTTTTTCAAGCGTGGGACATATAGAACTTGTTTCGCCATATCAATCAGGATATCCGCCTGACTTAAGTTATAACTTTCAAGATTTGGGTTCATACAAAACTCAGCGTTAAAATATTTTAATCATTCATTTAAACAGTATTTTTTGATTCAGGTCTTAACCACAACCAAATCGCGACAATTAGCATGGTGACATTCGTAAAAATTTTTACTAAATCAGGAGCATTGGTATAAAGCATGAGAATACCGCTGATCAACATCATCATCGAGGCGAGCCATTTTGCTTTGCGTGGAACTGTGCCATGCTCACGCCAATTTCTCAGTGTTGGTCCATATTTAGGATGATTGAGTAGCCAATCATCAACCTGTGGCCAACCTTTTGAAGCAGCCCATGCGGCAAGAATTAAAAAGACTGTGGTTGGCAATCCTGGCAATAGCGCACCAATAAAACCTAGAGTCACAAAAATAATGACCAAGCTCCGCCAAAACACGATTTTCATACCGCAACTCATTCAGTTGAATCTCACTAGTATATATGCTTTTGTGGTAGTGTCTGATTGTAAATTTATTTTCAGTTTTGAATTCTAGTTGGAGAAGCGGTGCAATCTGATTTTTATGAGCCATGGCAGAACTTTCATCATGCAATTGTACGCCAACTGGCTTTTGTCATCGCAAGTCCTAATATTATTCGTTTTGCGCCTAAAGAATTAACGATCGTTCATCCTTTTGAACTGCACCATGAACTATTTTGGCAAACTCAGTACGAAAAATATATCTCCAGACTTCATGATCTAGATCAAAACCCACAAGAACTGATTGATTTTATTCAGCAACTTAAAAGTACTCGTCTAGGTTTGCGCTTTGAATATTTAATGTGGTTCTGGCTACAAGATGATCAACGCGATCAAGCTGATTTTTCGCTGTTAGATCACAGTGTTCAAATCATTGATGGCCGCCATACTTTGGGTGAAATTGACTTTGTGATATTAAATCATCACACCCAAGAAATTGAACAATGGGAAGTTGCACTGAAATTTTATTTAGCAGAACAAGACTTTCAACTTCAACATTGGTACGGATTAAATCGAAGCGACACTCTATTTAGAAAGCTCAATCATTTTACGCAAAAGCAATTTCAATTTACTCAAGCCAATACTTATAAAATTGATCGAAAAATTGCGGTGATGAAAGGTCAACTCTACTTTCCGTATCATACCGAACTTCAAACCTTACCCAACTGGGTCAGCCCACATCGTCGTATAGGCACATGGGGACATCAATTACGATCATCTTTTTATCGACTGGAAAGACAGGAATGGATTTGTCCGAATGCGAGTCAGACTTCAAATGAAGCACATTGGTGGAGCAATGGGCTTTATCACAATGTACAGACAAATCAGTTTTATATGTACCGTCAACCAGCATTAAAGCTTCCTTACGTGTAGTTCGTGTAATAAAAAAATGTATCGAATACAATTAATAACATTCTGATAATAAAACTCTCATATTCTTCTAAATGATTAATTTTTATTCTGATTAAGCATCAAAATAATTTACAATCATTGGAGATAATGATGAAAAAAGTATTAGCCGCTTCATTCGTAGTTGCATTTGTATTAACTGGTTGTAATACATTCAAAGGTTTTGGACAAGACGTTTCAAAAGCTGGGGAAACTGTAACAAATACTGCTGAAAAAACTTCAAACGAAATTCGTAACAACTAATTCGAAGTTGAAGCTAAAAGCCCTATTTTTTAATAGGGCTTTTTTTATTTAAATTTGATTCCCTTGAATGATTAATATTTTGCATCAAATTCAACATACTTTATGATAGTTCGACTTTGACCAATTCGATTTCTTTCCATGACCCAATCTGCAACACTCGATTTAAGCTTACAATTACTTCGCCAACCTTCAGTGACTCCAGTCGATCATAACTGTCAAAATATTATGGCTGATCGATTATCAAAGATTGGTTTTAACATTGAAAATATGCGTTTTGAAGATGTAGATAACTTATGGGCTCGTCGCGGGACTGAATCACCTGTGTTTTGTTTTGCGGGTCATACTGATGTTGTTCCTACAGGCAATCTAGAAGCGTGGAACTCCGATCCATTCGCCCCAGAAATTAGAGATGGAAAGTTATACGGGCGTGGCAGTGCAGATATGAAAACGGCGTTGGCAGCCATGGTAATTGCCTCTGAACGTTTCGTTGCTAAGCATCCAGACCACAAAGGTTCGATTGCTTTTTTGATCACTTCAGATGAAGAAGGTCCATCTATCAATGGAACAGTGAAAGTTGTAGAAACTTTAGAAGCACGCCAAGAAAAAATGACATGGTGTTTAGTTGGTGAACCGTCAAGTACGAATACTTTAGGTGACATTGTTAAAAATGGCCGTCGTGGGTCTCTCAATGCCAATTTAACAGTGAAAGGTAAGCAAGGGCATGTGGCCTATCCACATTTGGCCATTAACCCAATTCATACAGCCTCAAAAGCAATTGCTGAATTATGTGAGACAGAATGGGATCAAGGCAATGAGTATTTCCCTGCAACGTCTTTCCAAATCTCGAATATTTCTGCTGGAACGGGTGCAACCAATGTTGTGCCTGGCACGATGAACTTATTATTTAACTTCCGCTATTCTACAGAAGTTACTGCTGATGAATTAAAAGCACGTACACATGAAATTTTAGATCGCCACGGCGTTGAGTATGATATCGAGTGGACACTATCAGGTTTACCATTCCTTACCCCTGTTGGAGAGCTCGTCAATGCTGCCAAAAAAGCGATTTTGGATGTGACTGGTACAACAACAGAATTATCAACCAGTGGTGGTACATCAGATGGCCGCTTTATCGCACCAACTGGAGCTCAGGTTCTCGAACTGGGAGTACTTAATGCCACGATCCACCAGATTAATGAGCATGTTGAAATCGCACATTTGGAACCTTTGGCTGAAATTTATGAAAAAATCTTAATTGAGCTATTGGCATAACATTAAAATTTAAGAGCAATGAAATATAAAAAAGGATGCGAATGCATCCTTTTTTAATTCGCTTAAAATACTTCAATCCTGTTTTAAAAGCTGGTTGATCTGCTCAATCAACACTGCTTCTTGGAAAGGTTTACCCATATAAGCCGATACACCAAGTTCAAGAGCATGTTGTTTATGCTTATCCCCCACCCGTGAAGTGATCATAACCACAGGTAAGTTCTGCAAATGTGGTTGATTTCTCAGCCATTGCATCACTTCAAAACCATCCATTCTTGGCATTTCAACATCAATTAACATTAAGGCAGGTGTTGAATACTGTAAATATTCAAGTGCTTCAATGCCATCTGTAGCTGTGACAATCTGGTAACCATAACGCTCAAGTAGTTTAGATGTCACTTTACGGACTGTGACCGAATCATCAACCACTAAAATCGTAGGTGCTTCATTGTCATGCTCTAAATTAGAGGGCTTCGACTCTAGATGTATAGACCAATCCTGCTGAGTGAGATATTGAACCACACGATTTACATTTAAAATTGGGCAAATTTCTCCACTACCCATAATGGTTACACCGCTGAGATAATCAATTTGATGGATCAGCCTCCCAGTCTGTTTCACAATAATTTGTGAATTAGTTCCTAAGACTTCATCAACGAATAAAGCCACAGGTTGAGACTGGTGCATATTCACCAAAATCACTGGAACTTTTTGGGTTTCTGAATATGGTGAGTTTCTTTTTATATGTTGATTTAACAACACGAAGTCAGCCAAATCGTTTAATTGATAACTTGCTTCATGCACCCTCAACAACTGACTCTGTTGTTTCGCATGATTTAAATCATGTCTATCAATCATTTCAACACGTTGTATTTGATGTAACGGTAAGGCAAAGAATTGATCTGCAACTTTTACCATCAACGCTTCAGTAATAATTGAAGATTTAGGAATTCTGATTTCAAAACAAGTTCCTTGTCCTCTTTCCGAAGTAACATGAACATGCCCACCCAGTGCCTGTATTTCACTTTTTACGACATCTAAACCGACACCACGTCCTGAAACCGTTGTTAATTTTGCAGCAGTGGTAAAGCCTGGTCTAAAAATCAATTGTAATAGTTCAGTTTCAGAATATTCCCGTTCAGTATTGAGCCAACCAAATTCAACAGCTTTTTGCTTAATCTCTTGTGAATCAATTCCTCGACCATCATCCTTGATCAAAATACTCAGCTCATTGTGATGATTCACCAGTGTCAGTTGCATGACTGCTTGTTCAGGTTTATTTAATTTCAACCGCTGTTCTGCTGACTCAATTCCGTGATCAATCGCATTACGCAGAATATGCTCAAGTGAGGTGATCAACTTTTCAAGAATACTACGATCTAATTCGATGTCTGCATGTTCAATCTGTAACTGAACAGATTTATTCAGATTCATCGAAAGTTGCTTGCATAAGCGTTCAAGACGCATTTGTATCGTCTTGAATGGCACGACACGAGTACGCATCAACGAGTGTTGGATGTTGTTTTGTATTCTTGCCTGCTGAATCAATATACTTTCTGCAGACTGAAGCTTTTCGTGCAGAGTGTTTGTGATATCTAACAAGTCTGATGTTGACTCTGATATTGATTTTGAGAGTTGATTAAGTGATGAATATTGATCCATTTCTAAGGGATCAAATCCATGCTCGGCGGAATTATGTGATCTACGTTGTAATAAAATTTGGGATTCTAATTCCCCTTCCATCCGTCTCAATTGTGAAGTAAGGCGCTGAATGGTTTGATCCATTTCTACCAAATTTGACCGATATGATTTTAATTCTACTTCGACTTGCGAACGTTGAATCAAATCCTCCCCAATCAAATTAAGGGTTGCTTCAATTACAGCAGTAGAGACTGAAAGTGTCTCGTTCGCTACGGCAGATTGCACAAACTTTTGCAAATTACCACTCATTGGAGGCGGTAAAACACTCTCCTTAGCGTTAGATGGTTCAGTCTGATGTGAGTTTTGCTGAATGGAAGAAGAGTCAAACTTTGATGAATTATTATGCGTAGTGACTAAATCACTTAAATTGGTTTCAAGGTCCGCTGATAAAGTTGAATGAATACTAAAATCTGAAGACATGTGGTGAGTGATATCATTTTGCATCGAATGTACTAAGTTCAGCTTCGAGTCACCACCCTTAAGATTGAAATGTCCAAGCTCAATTAAACCCTGAATAAGCCTTAATGCCTGTTCTATCGGATAATCAACAGACTCAGTTTTAATGATTTTGACACGCCGTACCAAATCCTGCTGTAAGGCTTTAATCAAAATAATGAAACTTTTTATATCAATGTGTTGCTCTGAAATGAGTTGAAGATATACAGATTCAAGCTCATGGATTAGATTTGCATAGTAATCTGCTTGCAACATGTATGCACCACCTTTCAACGTGTGCAGTTGCCGCATAATTTTTTGGATACACGTAGCATCTTCTTGATACTCTAACCATGTATTGAACAAGTCTTCGATTTGAGACAAAATTTCTTCCGCTTCCTCGACAAAAAAACCACTTACTTCGCGATCTAAGCCCTGTTTTGCTTTCGCTGAATCTTTGAGTGCGTAATCTATATTGAGTAATGTCAGAATTGTTTCATCTAAGGATCGAGCAGATACTTCGCTCTCCTGCTCTATAGTACCACTACAATTCGATTGATTGGAAAAACTGAAGTATTCATGATTAAGTTGTTTTAAATCATCTAATAGTTGCTGAGAAGCCTCATTATTTTGAGCCAATTGACCTATAGCAAGTTCATCAAATATTTCTAAGAGTTTTTCATGCCCTTGTTGTAAAACTCGGTGGACATTTGAGTAGGCAATTGAATTCGGTTCTCTTGCAATGTTGGAGTGAATTGAACTCAAAATTTCTGAAATTTTTCGAAGGAGATCAAAATCAACTTTAATGGCAAATTTAGCAATTGAACTGAGTTGTTGACTCAGTAAGCTCGAACGTTCAGTAGCACGTGTAGAGCTAACGAGGTTAGAAATACCATCTTGTACAAAGGTATCGATAAGAAAAACATCTTCTACACCCAAATCTACAATTTTCTTGAGTAACTCTAGCGGATCAAGATTTGGATCGTTCTGTGTAATCTGTTCTGAGAAGTCTCTCAATGCGATTAAAAAAGTATGCTCTAATGCCTGAAACTGTTGTTGTCTCGTTACGTTGTCACCTGTTGTTTGCAAGCTTTCTAAGTAATACTGGATTAAATCAATATACTGCGTTGTGAGCGCTTGCAATTCTTTATTGTTGGTATCAAGAAATGGATTACGTTGTATTATTTTTTCGAATGACTGACTCAATACTTCAATTTTCTCAAGTCCAACAATTGCAGAACTCCCCCTGAGAGAATGGACAACACGTGCGAGCGCATCCACCTGAAATTGTTGATTGGATTTATCCAACATATCTTGCAGGGATTTCAATTGTTCTGAAGCTTCAGCATAAAAACTTTGCAGAACCTCGTTATCCCATATTTGAGTATTCTCAATTGTGGCTGCTGCTGAGAGTGAATTTGAGTCATTCAAACAATGACATTCAATCCTGAAATCTAGATCTAGCTGTGTGAGATGAGCGTTGATCGCCAACAAAGGATGCAATGATTGATCTATGATATTTGAATGTTCTAATTGCCGACCTAAAAGCAATAGAGGTTTAACATCTAATTGAATCGCTTGTTTCACTGTTAAACTAGGCACAATGATGTAGCGATATATACGAGAGATCAGCTCAACATACTCAAGGACCAGTTGACTCCATGAACGTTGCTGATCAAGCCTAATATTCAGTATTGTCTCAACGGTCCATGCAAGCTCAGAAACTGAGTTGAATCCAAGCATTCGACCTGAACCCTTTAAGGTATGAAAATTACGGCGCAATGCTTGCCAAATATTTACCTGTTCTAAATCATTCGATAAGACTTGAAGATTTTCTGATATTTCTAGAAGTAATTCCTTAAGCTCTTCAGCAAAGGTGGTAATAAGCTCCTCATCTTCAAAATTTGATTCATCCTGAGGAAGCTGCATATCTATATATGCACGATAGAGTGCTTCTGAAAGATATAATTGTATTTTATTAGGATTATTATTTTTCATGGCTCAATCACTCAGGTAATTTAAAGTTTGCAACTGATTTCCTTAAAGAATCAGCCATTTGAGTGAGTTCTGCTATAGATTGTGCAGTATCTAAGGTTGAAGCATGATTTTCTCGTGTGACATCTTGCACAAGCGACATTGTTTTCGCAATTTGACCCGCAGCAGCTGACTGAACTTTTGAGGATGCTGAAATATTCGCAATCAGTTGAGCCAACTGTTTTGAAATCAACTGAATATCTGCAAGTGCTGCTCCTGCATCTTGAGCAAGTCCAGTCCCCTTAACCACCTCAGAAGTTGTTTGCTCCATAGAGCGAACGGCCTCATGCGTATCTAATTGAATATTTTTTACCAATATCTCAATATGTTTGGTCGCAGCAGTTGAACGTTCAGCTAAACGCTGCACCTCATCAGCAACACTAGCGAAACCTCGTCCAGCATCGCCTGCCATTGCGGCTTGAATGGCTGCATTTAAAGCCAACAGATGCGTTTGCCCTGCAATGTCTTCAATGGTTGCAACAAAGTTTCCAATCTCTTGAGTAGATTCACCCAGCCTTTTAATTTTTTTAGATGTTTCTTGAATCTGCCCTCGTATTTGATCCATTCCATCTATTGATCGTTCAACCACTTCCCCACCCTTCGCTGCGATAAGTACAGCACGCTGAGCAACTTTTGCAGATTGCGCTGCATTTTCATAAACGTGATCAATTGAGTCCGCCATGTCATGAATGGCGAGCGATGTATTTTGGATTTCACGAGCTTGCAGCTCTGAAGATTGCGCCAATTGTGAACTCATGAGCTGAGTTTGATGAATATATTGGGTAACTTGTTGAGAAGCCTGATTAATTCTCATCACCAAATCACGCAAATGATCTATCGCTACATTAATTGAATCCGCGATTGTCCCCGTAAAATCTGCAGAAACCGCAGCATATTTGGTCAAGTCGCCTTCAGCTAAATCCCCAATTTCATCTAAAAGCCGATAAATCGCGGTTTGATTCTTCTTATCTTTATCCACCAGTTCCATTAAACGCAGACGATCTTCTTGGCTTCTCAAAATAAAAAGTTTAATTACAGCAAAGGTGAAGCTCGATAAACTAATCAACAATAAAAGTGACAGTAAAATCAGTAACCACGTAGAACCTGTGCGAATTTCATTGAGGGCTACTTGAATTTTTTGTAACTGAGACTCCGTGATATTGCTTTGAGACTCTAACCACAGTCGATCTACTTCATTTAAAGCTGGACTATAAAAATAAACTGATTTTACATTTTCAAGTTGTGAACTAAAAATAAGCTGAGAGTTTTTGAGAATCTGTAATGTGTAATCTGTAGGATTATCCTCAAACTGTTGAGTCTGAATAATCATCATTTGATTGAGATATTTCAGTTCCCCCACCCCACGACTTTGCTCCACCGTACGTGGGAGATTAAACATAAGAAACAATAAAATCAGAAAAGCACAAACGAGGCTAATAATAGCCATGATTAAATAAGACTTCGTTTGGGCAGATTGCCCAAACAGCTCTGAAAACTGTTCAAGTTTTAACTTAAGTGAAGCTTTCCATCCCTGTGTGTTGGAATCTGAATCATTCACATTCCGACTGGTCTTTTTTAACCGTAAACTCACTCAGCTCCCCCAAAAAACTATTGCTGACTAGACATTAAATTGAATTAGATGTGAACATATGCTTTAGGCGATCATGCTCATATAACTGACTCATCATCAGCACAGCTACAGGTGTTGAATGATCGAGAAAATAACCTTGGCAAAATAATCTATATGGTTCTGCGATCAAATCCGAACCGGCGCTATAGGTATTATTCTTATAATGTTTTACACCGAGGACTTCATCCACAAGTAATCCAACACAGTCTTGCCCCACGTTAAAACATAAAATTTTAACATTAGCGTGTAGTTGTGTGGTTTTACCCAAAGCAAATTGCTTTAGATCTAATACGGTCAGTACTCGACCTCGCAAATTCGCCAAACCTAAATACCACGGCGGCGTAAGTGGTAAAGAAGTAATGCTCAGTAAAGGGCTAACCTCCGCAATATCACCAAGTGGGGTAATAAATTGCTGCTGCTCAACTTTAAAACATACACCAGACCAGAGGTCCTGATTTTGCACATCACGGTACTCATTTACTTGAGCCGAATTAGCATTACTGGCTTGCGTTAACCAGTGTTGTTGATCACTTTCATCTTGAGTGATCATGCTGTGCCTGTATTTAAATATTGCTGAATAACATCAAGTAATCTTGATTCATCTACAGGTTTGATCAGGTAGTCGACCGCGCCTTGTCTTTTGCCCCAAATTCGATCCGTATCCTGATCTTTGGTACTGACAATGACAACTGGAATATGCTTCGTTACATCAGCTCTTGCAATTTGCCGAGTTGCTTGAAATCCATTCACACCAGGCATCACCACATCCATAAGTACAAGATCTGGTTGCTCTGCTTGCGCTAAGGTAACACCATCTGCACCATTGGTTGCTTCTAGCACTTCATAGCCATTTTTGGACAGAATTTCTTTAAATCTAAACATTTCTGTTGGAGAGTCATCTACCACTAAGATACGTGTCATATTTTGTTTTCCCAGTACTTAACGTGAAGCGACAAGTTTACGAATCGCATTCAATAGCTCATCTTTACTGAATGGTTTCGTGAGGTATTCATCAGATCCAACAACTCGTCCTTTTGCCTGATCAAACATACCATCTTTACTGGATAACATGACCACTGGAATATGTTGGAAATTTTGTGAGTTTTTTAACAATGCGCACGTTTGATACCCATCTAAACGCGGCATCATAATATCTACAAAAATAATATCAGGTCGAGTTTCAGCAATTTTAGATAATGCTTCAAATCCATCTACTGCAGTTACAACGTCATATCCTTCACGCTGTAATAAAGTTTCTGCGGTCCGACGAATCGTTTTTGAATCATCAATGACCATCACTTTAATATTTTGCAGATTATCATCCATTGAATGATCCTTCCTGAGATGAGATTTAAAGAAAAATGAAGCGCTTAATTTAGAGAATAACCATTATTTTCTAACATAACATTACATTGATTTTCAATGCAGTTGAGTACTCGCGGAGAGATTGTGTCACAAAGCTTCAGAGAATTTAAGGGTGAATCAGATTAAGCGTAAATTATTTAACGGTTTATATTTATAAATTTACCAGAACCACATAAAATGCTTGTTATTAAAAGCAAAAATTAAAAAATTGAATTGATATCACGGGGGCCGATTCCAATGTTTAATCTTTCGCACAAATCAAGAATTGGGTTAAAGCATCTTCATCATAAAACATTCTTAGTGATCATAATGACATTTGGTTTATGTATCAGTGAAGCAATTGCTAATACCACAGTGACCAAACCGTCTTGGTATCGTTATTATGATAAAAATGGCGTAGCTAATATTAGTAGCTCGGTAACACCCGAGCATATTCGTCATGGTTATGAAGCACTTGACCGTAATATGCAAGTGATTAAAAAAAATCGACCTTATGATGCCGATAAAGAACAGCAACAAAGTGCTGTACGTACGCAACAAGCCAAACAACATGAACAAGATTTACGCTTAAAACGCGCTTACGGTTCTAGTAAAGTGGCTGCGAACAAACGTGATGATATGTTGAAAAACATCAACCAACAAATCACCTTTCAAAAACAACAGTACCAACAACTGGAGCAAGATCGAATATTGTTTAAAAAGCAGGAACAGACCTATATCAAGAAAGGGAACCCTGTCCCTAAAAACTTACAAGATCGAATCACTTATAATGCACAGAATATGAGTAATATCCAAAAAAATATTGAATCTTTACAAACAAACTATCGAAATACTCAGTCACAATACGACAATATTATCAAGCGCTTAAAAACTCTTGAATAAAGAAGAGTTTGTCTGAATGGAAAGGAATTATCACATGCCGAATGCGACTCGACACAGCAGTCAGTTTAAGAAATATCTCGTATTAGGAACGCTGTGTACGAGTTGTCTTTTAGCCGCTTGTCAAAAAAATGACGAAAGTGTACAGCCAACCTCATCTACCCCTCAAAAAATTGAATTAATACAACAGGACTTAGTCAAAGTTGAAAATGGGGTCTCAAATCTGAAATTTGCTTTCACAGGCACCATACGCGCTGTGAATCAAAGTACAATTCAAGCGCAAGTGACTGCCACTGCTAGTCAAGTCTCTGTACAAGTCGGTGAAAGGGTGATTAAAGGACAAGTCTTGGTACGTTTAAATAATCAAGATAATGCAGCCCGACTCGCACAAGCTCGCGCTAATCTTGCTTCTGCACAAGCGCAGGCACAACAAGCTGCAAATATGGTCACTCGAAAAAAACGACTTTATGATCAAGGATTTGTTTCTAAGGTTGAATATGAACAAAGTCAAGTTGAGCATAAAGCTCAACTCGAAACTGTACGAGCTCAGCAAGCAAATGTGGATATCGCACTGAAAGCCGATGCTGATGGATTAATTCGTAGCCCCATTTCTGGCGTGATTACCAAACGTCAAGTTGAACCTGGTCAAACCGTTTCAATGGGTCAAACACTATTTGAAATCGTAGATCCACAAAAATTAGAGATTCAAGCAAAACTCCCTGTCGAATCTCAACATGCGCTCAACATTGGAAACAACATTGAATATAAAATTCAAGGGACTACCCAAAATTATACTGCCAAGTTAACACGCATTTCCCCAATGGCCGATCAAATCAGTCGTCAGGTTGAGTTTTTTGCTCAACCAAATGAATCAATCAATTCACTGAGTATTGGTGCTTTTGTCGAAGGTTTCATTTTAGATGACAAACAAATTCAGGGGCAAAAAGTTCCGCTTGATACTATTCAAGATGCAGATGGCAAACCTTATCTGTGGATCATCCGTGATCAGAAAATTCAGAAAGCCAATATTCGAATTCTGGATCGACAACCCAACGAGAATATTGCAATGATCAGTGGTCTTCAGCCAACGGATTACATCAGTAGAATTAAGTTTAATAATGATGACTTAAATAAAACAGTCTCAATTGCTTCAAAGTAAGACAGGATCTGAACTATGTGGTTAACTCGAATCAGTGTGAAATATCCTGTCTTTACGATCATGATGATGCTATGCCTGATGGTATTGGGCTTATCATCATGGCAACGAATGGGAGTTGAAGAATTCCCTGATGTCGATTTCCCATTTGTGGTCGTGTATACCACTTACCCAGGTGCTTCTCCTGAAACTGTTGAATCTGAAATTACCAAAAAGATGGAAGATCAGATCAATACGATCTCAGGTGTTAAACAAGTGATATCGCAGTCGAGTGAAGGACTCTCTACAATTATCACTGAGTTTAATTTGGATGTTCCTTCAACCGTTGCAGCTCAAGATATTCGAGACAAAATTGCGCCAGTGACAGCTGAATTTCGTGATGAAATTACTGATCCTATTGTTGAGCGCTATGACCCTTCCGCAGGTGCCATCATGTCGGTGGTATTTGAGTCTGAGAATATGTCACTCCGAGAGCTCAGCTCTTATTTAGATCAAAAAATTGTTCCTCAATTGAGAACTGTTCGTGGGGTAGGTACAGTTAACCTGCTAGGTGACTCGCAGCGTCAAATTCGTATTGAAGTTAATCCACAAAAATTACAAAGTCTTGGTGTTGGCGTTGATCAAGTCATTAACACACTAAAAGGCGAAAACATTGAAGTCCCTGGGGGCACACTCAAACAGTCAAATTCAGAGCTGGTCGTTGAAATTAAATCAAGAGTAATTCATCCCCAATCCTTTGGGGATCTCATCGTCGCGAGTAAAAATGGCACGCCAATCTACTTAAAACAAGTAGCTGAAATTTACGACAGCCAAGCTGAACTCGAGTCGAGTGCCTTCATTAACGGTCAAAATGCTGTCGCGTTGGATATTCTCAGAAGCTCTGATTCAAATGTAATTGATGTTGTAGATGCGGCTTATAAAACACTAAACCGTATAGAACAACAACTCCCGAAAGGGACAACATTGAAAGTAGTTGTCGATACATCTCGAGGCATACGAGCAAGTATTGGTGATGTTGCCCGTACAATTATTGAAGGTGGTGTACTTGCGGTTGTCATCGTTCTACTGTTTTTAGGTTCATTTAGATCGACGATTATTACAGGCCTTACCCTGCCAATCGCCTTACTTGGTACATTAACGTTCATTTGGGCTTTTGGTTTTACCATCAATATGATGACTCTTCTTGCCCTGTCTTTAAGTATTGGTCTTCTTATTGATGATGCAATTGTGGTACGTGAAAACATTGTCCGCCATGCTGATATGGGGAAAGATCATGTGACTGCTGCTTTAGATGGAACCAAAGAAATTGGGCTGGCAGTTCTCGCAACCACTTTGACTATTGTTGCGGTGTTCTTACCAGTTGCATTCATGGGCGGTATTATCGGTCGTTTCTTCTACCAATTTGGCGTGACAGTGAGTACCGCCGTACTAATCTCAATGTTTGTCAGTTTTACGCTCGATCCAATGCTCTCAGCTCACTGGGCTGAACGTCATCATCCAAATAAAAAACCGAGCGCATTGAAACGCTTCTTCAATGGGATCTCAAATAAACTTGATTCATTAAATGAAGTGTACGAGAAGCTGCTAAAACTGGCTCTAAGATTCCGCTTTCTAACAATTGTCGTTGCTGTTGCTTCACTGTTTGGCGCGCTCGCGCTATCAAAAATGGTGGGAACAGAGTTTGTACCTGTTCCAGATAAAGGTGAAATTCGGATCAAATTTGAAACGCCCGTAGATGCTTCACTCGAATACTCTCAGGCAAAGTTAAAACAAGTTGAATCTATTATTCGACAGCATCCAGAGGTTAAAGGAACGTACGGCGTTATTAATGGGGTGACTGATCGCGGGAAAAACCACGTAAGCATCCGAGTCAGTTTAAGTCCTCGCCAAGAGCGCTCTCAGACACTGACTGATTTAACCAATGAGTTTCGTGATCGACTACAAACCGTGGCGGGTATTACCCTCACCTCTATAGCTTCAGCGGATGAAACTGTGTCTGGTGGTCAAAAGCCTGTCATGATTTCCATTAAAGGACCTGAGCTAGATGAATTACAAAAAATTTCTGATCGCTTCATGGTGGAAATGGCAAAAATTGATGGTGTCGTGGATTTAGAAAGCTCGCTCAAGGAGCCTAAACCTACCCTTGAAGTGCATGTAAATCGTGTACTGGCAAACGATTTAGGATTATCAGTCAGCCAAATTGCCAATGTTATCCGCCCTCTCCTTGCTGGTGATGATGTAACGACGTGGAAAGACGAAAAAGGTGAAACCTATGATGTCAATTTGCGCCTCTCTGAAGATCAACGTACGCTTCCAAGTGACATCAATAATTTATATTTAAAATCGCAAAAAGTGGATGTGAATAATCAACCGATCTTGGTTCCGCTCTCAAGCGTAACAAGCACACAAGAAAGTTATGGTGCATCTCAAATCAACCGTCGTGATTTAGCACGTGAAGTCATGGTTGAAGCCAATACTTCAGGTCGACCTGCAGGTGATATTGGTCGAGATATTAAAGCATTGCAAGATAACTTCGAGATGCCTGCCGGCTATGGTTTTGAAACACAAGGTGCAAACGCAGATATGGAAGAATCGATTGGGTACGCTGTTACAGCTGTTACACTTTCTATTGTATTTATCTATATTGTTTTAGGCTCTCAATTCAATAGTTTTATTCATCCTGCGGCGATCATGGCCTCATTACCATTGTCATTGGTCGGGGTATTCCTTGCATTATTCTTATTTAACTCAACAATGAATTTATTTTCCATTATTGGCATCATCATGTTAATGGGATTAGTAACCAAGAATGCGATTCTCCTCATTGACTTTATTAAGAAAGCTATTGATCGCGGTGAGACACGTTTTAATGCCATTATTGCTGCAGGTAAAACACGACTTAGACCCATTTTGATGACCACGAGTGCGATGGTCATGGGTATGGTGCCATTGGCATTAGGCTTGGGTGAAGGAGGTGAACAAAGTGCTCCGATGGCGCATGCTGTCATTGGGGGCGTCATTACCTCTACCCTGCTGACCTTAGTTGTCGTTCCCGTTATCTTTACTTACTTAGATGACTTTAAGAATTTTATGGTACGTCAAACACGAAAATTCATGTCATAATGTAGAGAATTGTCATGAGGTGTCATTCAAAATGCTCACCTCATTTTTTATCGTATAATCTTATGCTTTAACGCTCATTATTAGGACAAATTCCATGCGCGCGAGTCGCTTTTTATTTGCAACGTTAAGAGAAACCCCAAGTGATGCTGAAGTAATCTCTCATCAGCTGATGCTTCGTGCGGGTATGATTCGTAAATTGGCTTCAGGATTATATTCTTGGTTGCCAATGGGCGTACGTGTGTTAAATAAAGTCGAAGCGATTGTTCGCGAAGAAATGGACCGTGCTGGTTCACTACAAGTATTGATGCCTGTGACCCAACCAGCAAGTTTATGGGAAGAATCTGGTCGCTATGTGCAATATGGTCCAGAACTTTTACGCTTCAATGACCGTCACAACAACCCGTTTGTTCTCGGTCCTACACATGAAGAAGTCATTACTGATTTAGCGCGTAACGAACTCAAAAGTTATAAACAATTACCCGCTAATTTCTACCAAGTTCAAACTAAATTCCGTGATGAAGTGCGTCCTCGTTTTGGCGTTATGCGCTCTCGTGAATTCGTGATGAAAGATGCCTACTCATTCCATGCAGATCAAGCCTCATTACAAGAAACTTACGACACGATGTACGATGCCTATTGCCGTATTTTTACTCGTTTAGGTTTAGACTTCCGTCCAGTTCAGGCGGATACAGGTTCAATTGGCGGTTCAGGTTCGCATGAATTCCATGTATTGGCATCTAGCGGTGAAGATGATATTGCATTCTCAACTGAATCAGATTATGCAGCCAATATTGAAATGGCTGAAGCGATTCTTGTAGGTGAGCGTGCTGCACCAACTCAAGAATTAAAAATTGTTGAAACACCAAATCAAAAAACTATAGCTGATGTATCTGCTTTCTTAGGTACCGATGCAAAACAGTCTGTCAAAGCTTTGTTGGTACAAGGAATCGCTGAAGAAGGTAAAACTGCGCCTGTCGTGGCACTGTTCCTTCGTGGGGATCATGAGCTAAACGAAATCAAAGCTGAGAAACATCCGCTGATTGCATCACCACTTACATTTGCAACTGAAGAACAACTGAGTGCTTTAGGCTTAACCGCTGGTTTTGTTGGTCCTCAAGGTCTGGTCGAAAAAGGGATTAATGTCATCGTTGACCGAGCAGCGTCAGTATTGTCTGATTTTGTTGCAGGTGCAAACGAAAATGGTAAACATGCGACGGGTGTGAACTGGGAGCGTGATGCTCAATTCACTGAAGTTTATGATCTTCGCAATGTTGTTGAGGGAGATCCATCTCCAGATGGTAAAGGTGTACTTCAAATTAAACGTGGTATTGAAGTTGGTCATATTTTCCAATTAGGTCAAAAATACTCTGAAGCTCTGGGCTGCAAAGTATTAGGTAAGGATGGTAAACCATTCATTGTAACAATGGGTTGTTATGGAATTGGGGTGACTCGCGTAGTCGCGGCTGCCATTGAACAAAATTACGATGAAAAAGGAATTATTTGGCCTGCTGCTATTGCACCTTTCCATGTCGCAATCGTTCCGATGAATGCTCATAAATCACCTCGTACTGTAGAGGCTGCTGAAGCACTTTATACAGAACTTCAAGCTGCTGGTTATGACGTGCTTTTAGATGACCGTGATGAACGACCAGGCGTTAAATTCTCCGATATCGAAATAACAGGTATTCCGCACCGTATTGTTATCGGTGAAAAAGGTTTAGATGCGGGTACTTTTGAGTACAAAGGTCGTTCTGATACTGAATCAAGCAACCTGAGTAAAGAAGAAATACTCGCTAGAATCGCCCAATAATTTGAGCATAAAAAATCCCGCTATTCGCGGGATTTTTTATAGACCGTTGATATTCACTTTCAAATCTTTCACAGATGTACCAATAGCCCCAAAGCTCCCCATTGAGCCATTCGCTAAACCATTAAAGACCGTCGGACTACTCGCCCCCTCACGTCCCAAGATCACATTGTTGAGAGCAACATTCATTTTACTAGATTGTCCTGTATTTCCGATGTAAATACCTGAAGGTGCAACACCTGCATGGAAACCAGATAATGAAAAGCCATTGTTTTGATCAGTAGCTTTAGCCTGAAAATCGAATTTTGCAGAAGAATTACCAGATACGAATGCAATAGGACAGCCTGAGCCTGTACCACAGATTGATTGAATTGCGCCTCCAAACTGGACCATGTAGCCTTGTGGCACATTGCCTAATTGAACATTGATCTGAGGACGTTGGGATTGATTTAATGTAATTTCAAAGTTTCTATCAGCACTGCCTATTTCTAAAATTTTAGCGACACCAGGCACCAATTGCTTCAGATCATTATAAATCGATTTAGTTTGCGTAGTACTAGACACCTGATTACTGCTGGCGATATAGAGTGCGAATGGACTCAATTTAAACCCAGTAATTTGCTCCGCAAAAGTGATACCTATATTGGCAAATGGCGTGCCATTGCCTCCGTCTGTATCAATTTTTGCATTGATTGTAGACGAACCAGGGGTATGCCCTAAAAATTGAACCTGAATTGGATTACCAGTTGGACCTGCGACCACTAAGCCAGCTGCTTGTGAATAATTTTTTCCTAATATTGGATCTTTAATTCCGTCTTGATCAATGATCGCAGCCTGTGTGAACTCGATCTTATCCATTCCAATACCAATGCTGATCCCATCTTGACCAGTAGTAGATGAAAGAGACTGATCATCTAATGGTTGCATAGCAAAACACGGGAATCCCACCGCAGTGGTCAAAATAAGTAAACTGAATCGTTTTGTTTTTATCATATTCATGAGTCTATCCCTCAACTTTCCATATTTACTTATTAATTTCGAGGTGTAATGCGCAATTCACTATTCAAGCGACCGCCAGTAATAGCCAATTCGCCTAAACGAGCGCCAGCACCTACAGTTGGAGGATAGAAGTTGATGTCTCTTGCTCTAAAAACACCCGAAGTTGTCTTTTGAGGATTAAACATCAAGGCAGCATTCACACCAAATTGTCCCGCACCATTTTGATCTTTACTAACAACCAATGCATTATTAAATGCAATTTTACCTGTCAAACGGTCTAAACCAAGTGTTGAACCATTATGAGGATCGGTAATTTGGAAGGTGTTATTGTCACCTTTCAGCTCTAATTCACCCACAAAAGTTAAGCTCTGACCATCTTCAGCAGCATTATTTGGAATTAAAGAAAAATCAACATCACCACCAAGACGTGATTTCACCACAAACATCACATCATCAGCTAAAGCAAAATTGTTGTCTGGTGATGAACTTCGCGTAGCACATCCTGCTGCTCCACTATTTAATTTACAGGTTTTATAAATGGTACCTGGCAGATAACCCGCAGCAACTTCTGTTGATAAAACAATCAACATATCGCGTAAACTGACATTTACACTACCATTTTCTACGCCCATATTTCCTGTACCCTTCGCGTACAGATCAATATTACGTAAACCCATATAGTAATCGGTTGATGTTGCCGTATCTCCACTGCCCACCTTACCTCCATCAACCACTAAAATTGACGTGGTTTTATTACCTAGCGCTTGACCATTAGCTCGATCTACCCCAGAGGTACTCATTGCAAAAGACAAACCAATTCTAGAGGTATTACCCGCTGTAGCAATCATATTTTTAACAACATTGGAGCCTGCTAATGTGTAATAAAAAGCTTGATCTGCACGAACTGATGTTCCATATAGAGCAAGATTGGCATTCAGATTATAAAAAGGCAGTGCCAAGCCCCACTCATTTTTAACATTTGTATTCGCAAACAAGTTAGCTGCTGGTGTTCCTGCACTATTGGTAAAACGTCCACGGCGGGAAATAGACTGAAATTCAGCACCACGAATCGCAGCAATCAAGCTGTATGGATTATCACCTGTTACTGCATTATGAATTTGGTGCTGATAATCAGTTGCTAAGGTTAAATAACTTCCATTACCAAAACGACTTTTTTGGAACACTTCGTTTTCAGGTAAGCGCAGTGTTTTTGTATCGGCTAAATTGAGATACACATTACCACTGTCAAAAGATGCTCGAGTATTTGGTCTTAACCCTGTTAAGTTACTAAACTCAAAACCGTATGCATTTAGACCTGCCCCCCCAATTTCTAAAGTCGTTGCTTGTCCATCACTTCCGAGCATTGAATCATTGTCTTTGGTAAAGTCAGCTTTCATACGGAATCCGATTCCAGAATCACCAATTACACTATTACTAGATGAAGCTGTTGGACTATTGGCATTTCCTAGAACACTTTCATTGCCTTTTGTACCACGAAATTGCAACGATGAATTGACCATTCGCCCGCTGGCACCTACACGGATGAGACCTTTAGCTCCTTGAGGATTATTCGTATTGCTATTTAAAGCATATGGGTCAATTGAACTCACGTTCTTATTCAACATTACTTCAATATTTAGACCTGAGTTTGTTGTTTCACCCTCAGCACCTGACTTACCATTGCCATAGGTTCCTGTGTTAATAAATCCTGCTTTTTTTGAAGCCGAATTTGCAACACGGTTTAAATCCACATAACCCAAATTATCATTAGGCGTACTACTCATACCGGCAACATTATCTGTCGACCCTGTACGTGTATTCGACTGCATTCTCAATCCCTCAACTTCATCCACAAACATGGCACCACGTGCTTTGAAGTTGAAATTGAAGTTGTTTAAAACAAGTTGGTTGAGTTGGTTTCGTGCGTCAGTCTGCCCTAAATAGATATTGGCATTTTTAATCCCTAGTGCGATTTCGCTAAGATTCTCTTTGCTGAATAATCCGTGAATCGTTCTAAGCGATAAATCAGTATTCGAAGTAGTTTGTAAAGCCAATTGACCCATTGAAAAACTACAACGGCTTGAACTTTCGTTATCACAAATTCTGAGATTATTCATGGTCACTAAAGCAGGTGTCACACTGGCATTGAAGTCTAAACCTGCTTGGTTCGCATTGCTTCCAGCATTAATTTTAATATCTGCCCCTAATGTTTGATTAGTGACATTACTTTTTCGAATAGAGACATTATCTGCTGTTGCCTGCAATGTATTATTGGTTGCTCCACTACTGCCACGACCAGCTTGATCTTGCCAATAGACCTGATCCATGTTTGCTTCAGTCAATGTTGTCGAGATATGCACACCATCTTGACCATTGACATTTCGCAAAGCTTCGTCATGCATCACTTCTAAAGCCATGGCATGACCGCTTGCAAGCAAGATACTCAGGCTTAATGCATTCATAACCAGCAATGAGCTGTGATTATATTTTTTATTGTTCATCACATTTCCTTATGCATGTCTAATTTCAACAACGCTGGTGACTGCCGTCACAACCAAACATCATGACTTTACCCTGAACAGCTAAATTACCATTCATTTTTAAACCCATAAAACCAGTTTCTCGCCCATGGTCATATGCAGAACGAGGAGCGTTAGATGAATCATAACGTGTCACTTGCAGGTAACCATAGTCAGCAGGACTTGTTCCTACACCCTCAGTGGTGGCATTGCTGGTAAATTTATCCTGACCAAAAGCCAAAGCATCAAAACCAAAATTACGAATTTGAATTGGCTTAGATGCATCAAAGCTCAGTTGCATCGCTGCTTTAAGCTGATCAGTACCAGAATCATTTTTATAGCTGAGATCTACACCATCCAAGCCAATCTTTTGAATATTTAGAGTGCCCTGAATCCCTTTAAAAACAAGCCATAATTTAAAACCATCTGTACTACTTGCTTGACCATCTTTGATATAGCGATTATTGACAGCAAGCGCGAGACGACAATATTCCACATCCTTACACAGTGCATCATCAAACACATATCGTTGAACATTATTCTCAGTCACTAACTTTTGGTTTAAAGAAAGTTTTAATGAGAGATCAGCTCCAGCTTGTCCTTCAACATTTTTTAAAGCTTCATCTGACATGGGCTCAAGTGCATAAGTCATTGATGCTATAACACTGAATAGGACAGCGACTAATGAATTTTTCATGAATGCTCTCCTATAATCCTTTTGTGGTGATTTTCATATGCTGAATAAGAACACCATCAATGACCGCAGAACCCATATTTTTAAAATTTGATGCTGGCAATGCGGCATTAGGCGTTTGGGGAATTGGATTGACTGCACCAAAACTTATACCTACTGCATCTGATCCTTTATAAGCACTTAAAGTATTATTCGCAGCGTTATAAGAAGTACTTCCAATAGTGATACTGCTATGTGTTGCATTCGTCCCTTGATAGCCATTCAAACCATTGTTACCACATTTATAAAAGTTACAGGTTGAGCCCGCATATTCTGTCGAGTTTGGATTGCTATAATCTGTGTATATTTTTTTATAAATTTCAGGTTTATTTGGAATACGCGTGAGTTCCAAACTAAAGTTTTTACCATCAGAGCCTAGAATCAAAGGCTGATAGAGTGAACCCAATACGATATTGGCATTCAAATTATGAATAAAGATACCCTCATTGGCATCAAATACTGGTGCCAGAGTATTGTTGATGGCAGGGGTTTGTAAATTAGGAGTGTCTGATGTTTCACGCGTACTCAGTCTAAGAATATTGGCTGTTTTATTCCCCGTCGTCAGATTTTGACCATCACCTGAGTTCAAACGCAAAAGTCCAGCAACACCCAAGGTGTTGTTATAAAATGCACTCATGCCTGCTTGGTTACTTGCACCATTTAAAGTTTGAAAGATTTTTATATTACTTCCATTAATGGAAAAATTATTCCAAATGGCCTGTAAACGAAGTCGATTAGCTCGATCCGCATTACTCGTTCCTGCTTTTTCACCCAATTGGTAAAGTAGTGGATCCCCTTCTTTACGAGAAGGATCAAGCACAAAAGCATCCGCCCACATGGCCATCTTCAATCTGTAAGCATCAAGACCACTGGCTGCATCCGTAGGACGAACTGTGTCCATTAATGGAGCTTCAAGCGTCAAGAATGGAACCTGACAGCTAGGATCATTACTTATACATGTTTTATTTAAATCAAAATTTGGAACCTGATTTTCAGTACCGACTCGAAGTAGCCATGGATTGGTTGCTGTTCCCCATGATCCTATACGTGCATCTTTATCTGTCGCAGCTAAGCGCGTATTGTGATTATTATCAGATTTAGATAATGCGAGACCATACACGAACAAATCAGCCTTACCCACGGAATGATCTTCTGACCCTACTGTTCCATTTTTATTGGTATCCAATGCTGCATCCGTTAAAGGACCCACTGGAATGAGATGAATATATCCGGTATCTTTTTGGCGATTCATTAAATCTGCCGCAGTTGAATTTTCCCCTTGAAAAACAAAATAAGCATCTTGAGGAATCATGGCGACACCCTCACCAGTCGTCGCACTTAAATTTTCATCCGAAAGAGGCTGCAATGCATAGACCGAAACCGTAGTAAGCGTCATTAAACTTGCAAGTAAAGTCTGATTAAATATGTTCGTATAATTAAGTGCCATCTCGACCTTCCCGTATACGATGCCTTGCACCATATTTATATTTTTAATTGTTCAGAGAAGAATTCCATGCTTCTCTTTTAATATTAAGATTACATCACAGTTTATAGTATATAAATGAAGTAGAATTTGCAAAAAATTGCGATTGGGTTGGCATTTTTTCCGATAAATGAATAAATTCATTTTTTCAAATACTTATAAAAAAAGCAAACTCATTGAGTTTGCTTTTTGCATGAAGTCTTACAATTCAATACTTAGGTTTTAGGTAAAGTTACACCTGTTTGACCTTGATATTTTCCACCACGATCTTTATAAGATGTTTCGCACACTTCATCAGACTCAAAGAACAACATTTGAGCAACACCTTCACCAGCATAAATACGTGCAGGTAAATTGGTTGTATTTGAAAATTCCAAGGTCACATGACCTTCCCACTCTGGCTCAAGTGGCGTCACGTTTACAATAATACCGCAACGTGCATAGGTTGATTTACCTAAACACACCGTCAAGACATTACGTGGGATACGGAAGTATTCTACTGTACGAGCAAGTGCAAATGAGTTAGGTGGAATAATACACACGTCAGCTTCGATATCGATAAAACTTTTATCATCGAAATTTTTTGGGTCAACAATAGCAGAGTGAACGTTTGTGAACACTTTGAACTCACGCGCACAACGAACATCATAACCATAGCTTGAAACGCCATATGAAATGAGTTTTTGACCATTTTCATCTAAACGAACTTGGTTTTCTGCATACGGTTCAATCATGCCGTGTTTTTCGCTCATTTCGCGAATCCAACGATCAGACTTAATAGCCATTTATTTATTCCCAGAATACATATTCAATTACTGCGCTGTACTTTAACTGAAAACCCCGTCAATGGAAATAACCCACGATTTGTATTCCTGTTCAGTCTGCTGCGGTGAATCATCTTAAAGACTTAACAATGCAGAATAACTCATTGGAATTGAGAAACTCATCAGGACTAAGGATGCTGTTTTTTGCATATTGGACTGGTTTACCCATTTAATTTTATTATTGGCTAACAGCGACCCAATGAGTGTCCAAATAAAAGCGATGGGTAGGATCAATAAAATAAACATCAACATGTGCGCAATATAATAATCTACACTCACCCAAACAATTGCAGGGAAAATAGCCGAGGCAAAAAGCAAAGCTTTAGGATTGAGTAAAGTTGCACAGAATAATTCAGAAGCTTTGATGGTGGGCTGATTCAACTGATGTTCTACGTTGGCAGTGCGCCATAATTTGATGGCCAGATAGATAATATAGAATGAACTAAATAATTTTAATATCACTGGCAAAATTGGCAAATGAGTGGTGACACGACCAATTAAAAATCCCCATGCAGTGATGGCAATAAGATAGCCTAATGCTTCCGCGGGTATTAAGCGAAATGACTTTTTAATACCTACCTGTATGCCTGAAGATGCAAGTAAAGTATTGGTTGGTCCGGGTGTGAATAAAATCGTGGTAACCAACGCAATAAAGAGCCATGAAATCATAGGATGACCTCGCTGATAATGCGCTCAGATTAATCAGGATTATTTCAATTGGCAAAATATTATTTGTGTGAAAATTTCTCAAGAATGAAACACAATTTTTTTGTAATATTTTTCATCAGGTTAGTTTGTCATTTAAATTATAACTCTGAAGTCACACAATGTAATCGAAACGAAAAACATGATGCACTCTTGCAAAAATGCTTATAGCACGTTCTTCATCGATGAAATTCAGCATCACAGTCCATTCACGCTGTGATGCTAAGTTCAAGCATTAATTTGACTGTTGTTCAGCTTCTTGAACCTGAATATTTAAAGATTTCTTTTGGAATTCTTCAGGATAATCAACATAAGGAATAATAGCAGCAGAAGCTGTCGTTGACAGAATGAGAGAAATCATAACCATCTTCATTGCAGTGATTGAACGCATTTCTATACCCATATAACGTGAAATTTCACAAAATATTTTAGGTAGAAAAATTAGAGTAAATAATCCTAAAACGACGAACGGTCAACAAAAAAACCTGCCTAAGTAAGACTTAGGCAGGTTTAACATTGAGTCTTTTCAAATACTTAGAAAATCCGACTTTGATCTCTTTCAGCTTTAGGCAATGCAGCTGCAATCTTCTGTGCAATTTCAATATAACTATCTGCTGCATCATCACCAATCAATACAGATGGTTTACCTTCATCGGCATGCTCTCGGATTTTCGTATTCAATGGTAAACGTCCAAGTAATGGAATATCGTATTGTTCCGATAACTTATCGCCACCACCAGTACCAAAGATTTGCTCTTCATGGCCACAGTTTGAACAAATATGTGTCGACATATTTTCCACCACGCCCATCACAGGAATTTGAACACGGTTAAACAATTCAATACCTTTGGTCGCATCCATCAATGCGACATTTTGTGGTGTCGTCACGATCACTGCACCGGTCACTGGAATACGTTGTGCCAGAGTTAATTGAATATCCCCTGTTCCTGGTGGCATGTCGATCATTAATACATCAAGATCAGGCCAAAGGGTTTGGTTGAACAGTTGCATCAATGCGCCTGTTGCTTTTGGACCACGCCAAGCCACAGGAGTATTGTGATCTCCTGTCAGATGACCAATTGACAACACCGCCATACCAAAAGCATCCAACGGTACAAAATGTTCTGCCTCGATCATTGGGGTTTTACCGGCATTGCCAAGCATCGTTGGGATACTTGGACCATAGATATCTGCATCCAACACACCTACTTTCAGCCCGAGCTTTTGTAATGCCAGAGCTAAATTTACCGTAGTGGTTGATTTCCCTACACCACCCTTACCTGACGAAACTAAAATCACGTTCTGGATACGTGGATGCTTAGGTACATCACGTTGCTGTGGTGCAGCTTTTTGAATCGGTGCTTCTTCTTGTTGAGGTTGGTAATTCGCATTCGCTTGTTTTACCGCATCTTGGCTTGCAGATGCATCTACAACAGGAGGCAGATTGGATTTTGGGGCTTCGGCTTTTTTGCTTGAACAGCTTTCACCTGCTGCATGGTTGTGCCCACAACCACCTTGTTGTTGAGCATGACTTCCTGTTTTCTGCTGAATGACATGCATATTCAGCTCTTTAATCCCACACTTTTCCAAAGCATCAGCGAGTTCATCGTGAATTTGCTGTAACTGATCTTTTTCACTTGGCACGGTATTAATGGTAATTTGCAGTACATCACCTTCAACATTCACCTGTGTGATTCGATCTTTCAAAAAATTGTCAGAATTCGGCAAAACGTAGTGTTGTAATACGTGTTGTACAGCCTCTTCATTCACCTCCTTTGAGGGTGAAAAAACAGATTTGAGTGAAGAAAGCCACGACATACCGTACTCCAAGTCTGGACAGAAACTGATAAAGGAATAGTTTAACGAGAAATATCAACAAGGTTAAGCAACAATATATTGATCCCCGTTTGATTAGAAATATGTTAGTCGAATTCCAACTAGATTAGTCAGCTTTTTTATTATTTTTATTGGCGTATTGCGAATGCTGTCATTGATACAGGCTATAAACTTGATTTCACTGTTAAACGCCTTGATTCATGTTGCAAGTGATTCATGCTTTCAACAAATAGCAACACAATAGAGAATTTTTCAAATTAAAATTGAAAAGAATATAAAACCAAGATAACACTTCGATATGTCTTTAAAACAAAGAAATCTGAAACTTAAATTAAAAACACGCTCAATAACTGCCTTAATGAGCACAATGCTGCTTCTACCAATTTTAGGTTATGCCGCCAATGAATCCCGAAGTTTTCGTACTCCTTCTGGACAAATCATCAGCTTAGGTGACTCTTATGCAAAATTAAGCTCACACATGAAGCAGACGCCGACTTCAACACAACATTATGAATGGAAAGAAGGAAAAAATCGTTTTATGGCTTATAGCTATACCTACGAATTTCATGATCTGATTTACACCTTTACTGTGGTGAATAATGAAATTAGAAAAATCGAATGGATTAGAAAAAATTAAAAAAAAAGCTCATCTGATGATGAGCTTTTTTGTGATCAATTTACTTTTTCAGTTGATCAATTTTCTCTGATGCTTTTGCTTTAAGATCCGCAAATTTTTCACTCGCTTGATCTTTCAGGTCATGCAATTTATCTGCTGCTTGCTCTTTTAATTCTACCGCTTTATGTTTTAAATCTTCTAAAGTTGAATGCGCTTCAGAAGAATTTTGCTGCGTATCATGTTTAAGATCATTCAGTTTTTTTTCACCTTCAAGCTTGGCTTCTGCTGCACCATGCTTCACTTGATCCAATGCTTTCTCGCCTTTCAGCTCAGCTTCCTTCGCCTTCAATTTCAGATCATCGCCGAGTTCTGAAGCTTTGTTTTTTAAGTCATCAATTTTATTATTCGACATCTTCAATCCTCTTTATCGCTTTGATAGTGAATCTAAGTTATATCGAAGATTTGCAGTGCTCATCGTAAATGTTTCGAATCACTACAATTTCTCACATGATGATGTAGAACAACACTACGCTGTAACTTTTGAGTTTAAAATGATGAATTTAGGAGCGAATACTCGACATAAAGTTCAATGCAGAAAACAACCAAATAAATAAAATAAAGCTTCGTGCTTGTGTGAAATGCTCGACATCCGTGCCATGCAAAATATTATGACGTGTCGCGGTCACATTCGAGCTTGAATCCATTTTATAAGCCGCGAGTTCTGCAAAGTATGGATTAAGCTCAATGGCTATCTTAGATTTATGCCAAAGGCTCTTAATTTCATTGCCTTTCAAACCCGGTACAATTTTATAAACATCGACAAACTTGGTGCCGTTTTGTTTTAAGAATGCTTGTTGAATCAGTACATCTGTCAACAGCCCTTCCAACTGTGCATAGAGTAAAGGCACACAACCTGCATAACAGCCGAGTTTATACATTTTAAAAGCTTCGATAATCACAGGACGACGCAAGGCTTTATTCTGCTCATCGATCTGCATAGCATCGAAAGCGGTCAACACATCTTTTTGAAAAGCTTCAGTGTTAATAACATCAAGTAAGTTAAAACTTTGCACATCTTCATAAGCATGAATTTGTTGCCAAAAGTGCATCAAGTTTAACGCATCATTGGCAACTTTCGAACCGACAGGTTGATCCAACTGATCGGCAAGCACATTAAAATATTCATCTTGCTGGGCAAGTTCACGTAAATGATTGACTAAAAGTGTATGTTCGCCTTGCGAGATTTGATCAAGATAATCCTGTGCCTGATTAAGAATTTGCTTACCCAGAGTTGGTAAGCCCTGCACATTCGATTTGATGCGTTTTACAGGTTGCTCATCTTCATAATCATCAAAATCGTCATACATGGTCAAACACTCAGGTGAATAGCAGGATATCTATTATCCCTGATAAGTCTGTAACAAAGTAGCCTTTCCACGTGCTCTAACTTTGTTAATAAATAAGAATTCATCAAAAGGCTCATGCAAGTCTCGCCTATCTCATGTAAAATTATCGCCCATTGCATAAAATACGAATGAGAGAGTCAGATCCGTGCGTAATATCTTAGTCACTAACGCCCTTCCATACGCCAATGGCCCGATCCATATGGGTCACTTACTCGGTTATATCCAAGCAGATATTTGGGTACGTGCGATGCGTGCAATGGGTCATAACGTGACTTATGTCTGCGCGGACGATGCTCACGGCACAGCAATTATGCTACGTGCTGAAGCCAACGGTATTACTCCAGAACAGCAAATTGCCAATGTACAAAAAGAACATGAGCGTGACTTTGCCGGCTTCAAGGTTGATTTCGATCATTACGATTCAACCAACAGCGCTGAAAACCAAGCACGTGCTTCTGAGATTTATATTAAGAACCGTGAAGCAGGAAATATTGCAGTTCGTCCTGTAACCCAGTTATTCGACCCTGAAAAAGGCATGTTCTTGTCTGACCGTTTTATTAAAGGCACATGCCCGAAATGTAAAGCGGAAGATCAATACGGCGATTCATGCGAAGTATGTGGTACAACATATAATGCAACTGAATTGTTAAATCCTAAATCAACTTTGAGCGGTGCGACTCCTGTTGAGAAATCTTCAGATCACTACTTCTTTAAACTACCGAACTTTGGTGAATACCTACAAAAATGGACACGTGACGAAGGTCGTTTACCTGTGTCGATTGCCAACAAGTTAGATGAATGGTTTGAAGCAGGTTTGTCGGATTGGGATATTTCTCGTGATGCGCCTTACTTCGGTTTTGAAATCCCTGATGCTCCAAACAAATACTTCTATGTTTGGGTGGATGCGCCAATCGGCTATATGTCGAGCTTTGAAAATTACATCAAAACTAAACGTCCTGACTTAAGCTTTGATGACTATTGGAAAAAAGATTCTAAAAATGAGGTGTATCACTTCATTGGTAAAGACATCGTGTATTTCCACGCATTGTTCTGGCCTGCAATGCTTGAAGGTGCCAACTACCGTACACCGACAAGCCTATTCGTAAACGGTTTCTTGACTGTAAATGGTCAGAAGATGTCTAAATCTCGTGGTACGTTCATTAAAGCGGAAACGTATTTAGAGCATTTAAACCCTGAATATTTACGTTACTACTTTGCGTCTAAACTTTCTGACAAAGTTGAAGATTCTGACTTAAACCTTGATGATTTCGTTCAAAAAGTGAATTCTGACCTTGTTGGTAAAGTGGTGAACATCGCAAGTCGTTGTGCGAAATTCATTAACACGAAATTTGACAATAAATTGTCTGCGACTTGTGCAGAGCCTGAGTTGGTTCAAAGCTTTATTGATGCTGGTGATTCAATTGCGCAAGCATACGAATCACGTGAATTCTCAACTGCAATCCGTGAAATCATGGCGCTTGCGGATAAAGCCAACCAATACATCGATGAGAAAAAGCCTTGGGCACTTGCGAAAATTGAGGGCGAAGAACAACAAGTTCATGACGTATGTTCTGTCGGTATTAACCTATTCCGTCAATTGGCGGTGTACCTTGCACCTGTACTTCCAACTTTGGCAGATCAAGTTCAAGCATTCTTACAATTAGACAGCTTCAACTTTGAATCTCGTAAGCAAGTTTTGGTTGCACATGAAATCGCATTGTTCCAACCATTAATGCAACGTGTAGATCCAAAAGCTGTGGCTGCAATGGTCGATGCATCTAAAGATTCTTTAGCTGCACCTGCGGAAGCACCAAAAGCTGAAAAGAAAAAAGAGAAAGCCAAAGAGAAGAAAGCTGAGTCGAGAGTAGGTGAAGCTGAAATTATCGGTATCGAAGACTTTATGAAAGTTGACCTACGTGTGGCTGAAGTTTTAGAAGCAGCTCACGTTGAAGGTTCGGATAAACTTTTACAACTCACTTTAAATGTTGGTGAAGCTGAACCACGTAACGTGTTTAGCGGTATTCGTGAGTTCTATAACCCTGAAGACTTAAAAGGCAAATTGGTGGTGATGGTGGCAAACCTTGCACCACGTAAGATGCGTTTTGGTATTTCTAACGGTATGGTACTCGCTGCGGGTAATGGCGACGGCGTTTGGGTGATTTCACCTGAATCTGGTGCTAAACCGGGTGATAAAGTGTCTTAACATATATATACTTATAAAGAGCCCTGCTATATTTTAGTGGGGCTTTTTAATTTTGAAATTATGAATTTAAAGAAAAAACAACACTATGTTAGCCAATTTTATTTAAAGGCTTGGAGTAAAGATCAAGATAGAATCTTTGCCTGTGATTTGAAATCAAAGCCATTTCTAGTCAAAACTAATGCTACAGCTTATAGTAAATTCTTTTATAGAATTAGACCTTTAAGTTACGAAGCTATAAGGGCTTTAGAAAATATTGTAGAAATACTAGATGCACATAACACAACAATTTATAAAAAAGTTATTAAATCTATAAATCGGATTTTATTAAAATGGGAGATAGTTAAGAACATTTATCCTAATGAAAAAATTAGAACAGATGGTGAAACGAATGAAATCATAAAAGAGTTTCAAACAAATATTATCGAAGAATATTTTTCATATTTTGAAAGTAAGGCATCACCTATCATCACAAAAATTATTCAATCTGAGAACCTTCATATAGATAAGAAAGAATATCAAGAGTTATTATTTTATATGACACTACAATTTCTTAGAACTCGAAAGGTGCTAGATAAGGCTCATTTTGAATTTAAGAAATATCATCCTGATTTAACATATGAGGAAATGTATACCATTTCTATATATGTATCCTTAATCATAAATGAAAAATTACATTTATCTTTACTCAAAGATTTAAATACTCTTCATATAGTTAAAAATTGTACAGAAATAAATATTATCACTTCAGATAATCCATGTATAAATTATAAGCTCGATCATTTTAATAATAAGGAGTTTGAATGTATTTTTCCTATTTCACCACATATTTATTTGATACTCAAAGAAAATTCCTACAGTGACCAAATAAGAGATTATATTTCAAAAGAATTAGAAAACTACCCTGAAGAAAATGTAATTAATAAATTAGTTTTTATAGAGGAAACCTCTGATACTAATAAGATTTATTGGGTTAACAACCTTATTAAACGACACTGTAATAGATATCTTTATGCTATAACTGAAAAGGACTTTATATAGATAAGATTTTGGCGAGCTGTGCAATCATCTAGAATAATAAAAAAGACTTCCGAAGAAGCCTTTTACTAAATTTTAGAAGTAATTAAGCCACTTCAATCATTACTTTCATGGCATTTTCATCAGCAGCATGTTTAAACACATCATACGCTTTTTCAAAATCATCAAATTTAAAATGATGCGTTGCAAGCTTTTCTAAAGGCAACTTACCCGAACAACAGCTCTTTAATAGCATCCCTGTGGTGTTGGCATTCACTAAACCTGTAGTAATGGTGAGATTCTTAATCCACAGTTTATTCAGCTCAAAATTCACTGGCTTACCATGCACACCCACGTTGGCAATATGCCCGCCTTCTTTCACAATATTTTGACAAATATTCCAAGTCTGCTCAATGCCTACTGCTTCCATTGCACAGTCCACACCACGACCATCAGTTAACTCTAAAATGCGTTTTACCGCATCTTCTTTACCGGAGTTAATGGTGTGCGTTGCACCTAGTTCTTTAGCTAAAGCAAGGCGATTATTGTCCATATCGACTGCAATAATTTGCGAAGGTGAATAGAACTGTGAGGTTAACAAGCAACCCATACCAATTGGACCTGTACCGACAATTGCAATCACATCACCTGGTTTTACATCACCGTATTGCACGCCAATTTCATGTGCAGTCGGTAAAACATCAGAGAGAAAAACTGCAACCTCTTCGTTTAAGCCTTCAGGCAGTGGATACAGTGAGGTATCTGCAAAAGGTGTACGCACATATTCGGCATGTGTCCCGTCAATCATATAACCCATAATCCAACCGCCATCATTACGGCAGTGTGCATAGAGTTGTTTTTGACAGTTTTCACAGGTACCACAACGACTGACACAAGACACAATGACACGATCACCTTTTTTAAAGTTTTTTACAGCACTGCCTACCTCTTCAACAATACCAATGCCTTCGTGCCCTAAAATACGACCATTAAAACTGCCTGTTTTTTGTTTTGCAGTTTCTTCAATTTCAGGGTTTTTACCTTTCCAAATCCCTAGATCTGTCCCACAAATCGTGGTTTTCACAATTTTAATTACAGCATCTGTGGGATCAATCACTTGTGGTTTTGGACGCTCTTCAAAACGAATATCATTTTCACCATAATAGACAACTGCACGCATCGTCGACATTTTTATTTCCTTATTTTCATTTCACCAATTGTGTTTCTATCTAGCCATGAGTTGATCTCGCTTGTGTGCTAATCATGTTTCATTGATTAGTCTTTTTATAATTCACCTATGCGATTTATTGCTGTAAAAGCTGAAATGAAAAAAATAAAAAATTGTGCTAAAAATAAAATATCGACCTGATGACTATAAATAGCGATGAAACTTATAAAATACACTTGTCTAGCACTATCTCTATCCACCATTTCTTCTGGTATTCAGGCTACTGAATCAACAGTACAACCTCAAAAACAAGTCGCTGGCTACTACCATCACCAAATCGGAAACACCCAAATCACCGCCCTACTCGATGGTACAAACTATCTCAATCCATCTATGTTTAAAGGCTTAAGCGACTTTGATAAAACTGAAATCCTAAAGAAATACGCTGCGGTGAACGACAAAGGCATACAAACCTCAGTCAACGCCTTTCTCATCAATACAGGCAACCAACTGCTGATGGTCGACAGCGGAGCTGCTAGCTGCTTTGGCGCACATTTAGGTTCAATCTATAACAACCTCAAAGCATCTGGTTATCAGCCTACGCAAGTGAATGGTATCTTCCTCACTCACTTACACCCTGACCATGTTTGCGGTATTTCAAACAATGGCGTAGCGAATTATCCAAACGCCACCCTGCATATTGCCAAAACTGAATACGATTACTGGCTGAGTCCAAACACCGTAAAAAAACTGCCAAAAGATAAGCAAGCAGGCTTTTTAGGAACAGTTGAAAAAATCAAAGCAGCGCTTGCGCCATATGAAAAAGCCAAACAGATTAAAGTCTTCTCAGACAAATCTTTACGCTTTGGTGATGTCGAATTTAAACCATCCTTTGGTCATACCCCAGGACATTACAGTTTTAAACTGAAAGCTGATAATCAAGACGTGGTGTTTATTGGTGACATCGTACATTCACATACCTTGCAGTTCGACAAACCCGAAACTGCTATCGAATTCGATATTGATCCAAAAGCAGCCGTAGAAACACGCTTAAAACACTTTGCTGAATATGCTAAAAACGGACAGCTGATTGCGGCACCGCATTTACCATTCCCGGGGCTTGGGCACATTTATTCCAAAGATGGACAAAGCTACCAATGGATACCGGTTCACTTTAAAGATTAAACTAAAGGCACGTAATAGTTGAAATTTCAAGTATTATTATTTAAAGTTCCCTCGCTTAAAAACGGGGGTAAACTAATGAAAAAATTATTAATTTCAATTATCGCAGCAACTTCAGTATTGGCGACAGGGTGTTCAGTTCGTATGGCTGATATGACTGTTGCTTCAACTAAAAACTACAATCTCAACTCAAATCAGTTTGTGAAAGGTGAACGTGTAACAGGTGAAGATAAGGTCCCAGTTGTCTTGTTCCCTTTAGGGGTTCCAAACTTTAAAACTGCTGTAGATCGTGCTATTGAAAAAAACCGTTGCGCTGTGGCTCTTTCTGATGTGGTGATCACTCAATTGAATCAAGCATTCATTGTTGGTCAAATTGGTTATCGTGTAGAAGGTACACAAGTAATTGACCGTTCACAGCCTGAATGTAAGAAATAAGATTTTAAAAAAGCCTCTAATACGTTTAGAGGCTTTTTTACGGGCGTATTTAAATCAAAAATTAGGTGTCTAAATTTACGTTCTGTCTTCGGTCGATATATTCAACATAACCTCGCCCCTTACGTTCAGTTCCATTCAGCAAACCACTCCACTGATAAGAACTCACATAACCTGCGGCTAAACCATAACAATATTCCGTATCTGCCACCGCAAGAATATCTAACACTTTCTCACCTTGATGATGCGCAATCCATCTAAAAGATTGGGGCACCTCCATTTCAAAACCGTCAGGTGTTATTTTCGGATCAGGCTTTAATGCAATCACTTGAAAAGCAACCTCACCATCATACTGGATGGAGGTACCATCAATATGGCGGTAAGACACAGCGGTATAAGTAGGTTCACCTGCAAAACCGATATAGGCCAAAACCAATTGTGACTCATCATCTATGTTGATGACTTGATAACTAAAACTGTCTAACGGCACCAATCCTGTGGTCGGTTTAATGGGACTCGGCAACATTGAGCTTGAGACTGCTTTCCAATGTTCAAGTGTACATAACCCTTTAACTTCAACACGTTTTCCATGTTGGGTGAGATGACCTTCATATTGCATCAATACACTAAAGTGCTGATATAACATGCTATGTGCAAACCACGTAATGGCAGGCGTTGGGGTTAACCAAAGATCAACTTGCAGATCATCACGTTCAGATACTAGATGATAACTCCCTTCAATTTCAGCAAGGAAAGATTCTCGACCAAACTCAACCTTAAATGGCTTTTGATGAAATACAATGTCGTCTTGAATGTTATAAATGCGAAAGGCTTCTTCATCTGTCGATAAGGCTGTTCCATGAACCAAAGTAGCGGTATTTTCAGGACTAAGACCAGAAATCGACTTGGGTAAATGCGTTATCTTCGCACCGACATCACCAATGACAGAAGCATAGGACAGATATCGAAAAGGCTCAGGTAAATCTGGAATCATAATTCCATAATGCGTACTCGCGAATTGACGATGAAAAACATGCGCGTCTAAATTATATTCGCGCGGTAAAAGTGCTTGTTCTTCTGGCTCTACTGCACCCAAAAGGTTTTTGGCCATTTGACCCAATTGATAGTAGAACTTTTGTTGTAGACTTTTATTTTTGGAATGACTACTGAGGAGAGAATACATAACAAACTCACAAACAATGAGAGATGTTTACACCCTAAACAACCTCTCCTCAGTTCTTTATAGCTGATCAGGACTGGCAAATGTGAATTCAGGTCAGATCATAAAAATTGTTAGACAATATTAAAAATGTGATCTACCTCACACCAAAAATCAACTTCAATCCGAGTACAGACATCACAATGCCCGCACCACGATCAAATACTTTCTTAAATTTTAAATACACCGCACGTGGCTTTTCTGCTGATAAAGCAACCGCCACCAACGAGCACCAACCAGCATCGATAAAAAAGCACAGCATTGGTAACACAAAGTAAAAATACAACGGAATCTCTTTGGGTAATAAAGCTGTGAAAATACTGGCAAGTACAATGGCAATTTTAGGATTCGACAATTGAGTAATTAAGCCTGTGGTAAATGCACGTCGTAAACTCATCGGATGCGATGCAGAATGATCAGCTTCGATTGGATCTTTGGCATGTTTGATAATTTTATAAGCCAAAAACAATAAATATAATCCACCGCAGATTTTCAAAGCCAAATATGCTGAAGGCACTGCAAGTAAGAATGCCTGTAAACCTAATACTGCCAATAAACCAAAAATCGCAGCACCGAGACCAGTTCCCAGTGCAGTAAATAAACCATGTTTACGCGAAATAGCGATTGAATTTTTAGCGACATAGATTGAAGTCGGCCCCGGACTCATTGCGCCCAGTAAAAGTGCTGCTGCAATCGAACCTAAAATCCAAATTGATTCCACATTAATTCCATAGTAGATGATTGATTTATCGCGTTATTCTACTTGGAAACCTTATGAATATTTCCCTAATTATTTGAGTGATTTTTTTAAATATTAAAATTATTCACTATTTATTTTATTATTTTTAGCGAATTAGTTTACTGTATAAATTAAATACAATTGATTTTATAAAAATAGCCAAGTCATGCTAATCATCATCTGACAGTGCTTCATTATATGCAGTTTCGTGCGGAGACAGACGATAGTCCCTTTCCTGTACAGGTACGCCAGCAATAATCATACTTCGTGCTTCAGTTTTTGGTTTGTTTAGAAAATCCTGCTCACAGCCTAAGGCCGTTAAAACAAACAAACCCAATAATAAAATGGATAGAGATTGCTTCATGCCACCCTCCCAAAATTCCGTTTTCTTTCAGATTAGCACTTCTGATTATTTTTTAAACATATTTTTTCACTGTTTTTCAATTTCTCCAAGTAAGAGCTAAGATTCGAAATCCGCTATACTGTTAAAAAACCAAATGCTCGCACTATGTTTGATACGATTGCCCAACAGGTTCAAGATCAGGAAATTTCTTTAAATGGTTTAAACATCACCGTACGCCGTTTAGACCAAATTCATCCACATATCTCTGGAAATAAGTTTTATAAACTGAAATACAATTTTATTGAGGCAAAACGTCAAGGCTTTCAAAAAGTAATGACCTTTGGTGGGGCTTATTCAAATCATATTGCCGCCACAGCGTTTGCTGCGCATCAATTTGGCTTTCAGTCTATTGGGATCATTCGTGGTGAAGAACTCAAAAACTCAGCCCGCAATCACACCCTCGCCACCGCAGAACGTTTTGGTATGGCGCTGCATTTTATCTCACGAGAAGCATATCGACACAAAAATGATCCTGAGTTTTTAGCTCACTTAGCGCAACGCTTTCCTGAAAGTTATTTAATTCCAGAAGGTGGCACCAACTCGCTTGCCATTCAGGGCACTCAAGAAATTTTAAAAGATGCTGATCAGACCTTTGACTTCATTTGTTGTGCTGTCGGGACAGGCGGTACGATTTCAGG
Organism: Acinetobacter sp. ANC_7588; assembly: GCF_056783995.1. NCBI lineage: Bacteria > Pseudomonadati > Pseudomonadota > Gammaproteobacteria > Moraxellales > Moraxellaceae > Acinetobacter > Acinetobacter sp. ANC_7588. Next base: position 122,983 of record NZ_JBWYIU010000009.1, read on the forward strand.
ATTGATTGAGCGCAGTTTAAACCGTCAAAGAATTATTGGATTTTCTGCATTAAAAGGCAATTTTCTGAATGATGAAGTAAAACTACTGACGGGTAAAAACAACTGGCATATCACTGATGATTATTGCTTCGGAGGCTATGCCAAAACCCGACCTGAACTGATTCAATTTATTGAAAAGTTTGAATATGAATACCGTATTCCACTTGAACAAGTCTATACCGGAAAAATGATGTTTGGCATTCATGATCTTATACAACAAAACTATTTCCCCAAAAACGCTAAAGTTTTAGTCATTCATTCGGGCGGGCTTCAAGGTCGAACGATTTAGTTGATCTTGCTTCTGCTTCTGTTCGCTTGAATTAATCTGATAATGCTCAGTTCATCTTAATTTACCGTTATAATTGCGCTGTTTCGTTTTTTGATTATTTTCATGTCTTCCAAGCAATACGATGTTTTAGTAATAGGTGCGGGTGCATCTGGTTTAATGACCGCATATATGGCTGCTCAGCGTGGGCGTCGTGTCGTGGTGGTTGAAAAAGCCAATAAAGTGGGGAAAAAAATTCTCATGTCAGGTGGCGGTAAATGTAACTTTACCAATCTGTATGTTGAGCCTGATAACTATATTTCACATAACCCGCATTTTGTTATCTCAGCACTCACTCGTTATACCAATTGGGATTTCATTGGCTTGGTCTGCGAATATGGCATTGAATACGAAGAACGTAAACACGGTCAGCTCTTTACCCTCAACGGCGCGAAAGAAATCTTAGCCATGTTACTTGCTGAGTGTGATAAAACTGCTCTAGTCGACATCAAAACCAGTTGCGAGGTGAAAGCCCTTAACGCCCTGGAGGAACACGGTTTTCAGGTGGCAACCAATTTAGGTTATTTTGAAGTTGAATCTGTCGTGGTCGCATCTGGTGGTCTCTCAATTCCGACACTTGGTGGCTCAGGCATTGGCTATGAGATTGCTAAACAATTTGGACACTATGTTTATCCGACTCGTGCAGGTCTAGTTCCCTTTACTTTTTCTGATGGTTTCAAAGAAGTGACGACACGACTCAGTGGCAATGCTGTTGAAGCGACATTAAGCAATCATCTCAATAGCTTTACAGAAGCGCTCTTGTTTACGCACCGTGGTTTAAGTGGTCCTAGTTCTTTACAGCTCTCAAACTATTGGGATGTGGGTCAAAGTTTTAAAGTCGACTTTTTACCGAGTCTTGATCTCTTGGATTTTTTTAAAACTAGAAAACAAAATCAACCTAAAGTGTTACTCCGCACCTTACTCGCTGAACACTTACCCAAGAGTGTCGTAGTTGAATTGCAACAGTTGATTTGGATGGATCAAGCTGAAATATCAATCGGGAATATCAGTGATGAGAAGCTAGAGGCGATTGCCCAGCGTCTTCATGCATTTGAAGTTAAGCCTTCTGGTACTGAAGGTTACCGTACGGCTGAGGTGACTTTAGGTGGAGTTGATACCGCTGAAGTTTCCTCAAAAACAATGGAAAGTAAAAAGCAAAAAGGGCTTTTCTTCGTCGGAGAAATACTCGATGTAACTGGCCATTTAGGTGGATTTAACTTTCAATGGGCTTGGTCATCTGCACATGCTGCATCTGAGTATGTCTAATTAACAACGAGTATTGTTCATTTTTTCATTAAAGGGGGCATCCTTTGCCCTCTTTGACTATCATCCCTATTGATCAATTGAATGCTTCATTATTCATTTATCTTTTCTAAATGCAGCAATTTATGAGGGTCTTTGGGCGTTGGTATCAGTTGAATCAATCATTTGTGTGGTTGGATCTGTTACTGCATCATCAATAGATGGTGTATTGAGTCTGTTGTTTTCATTAGCTTTTGAATTTGCAAAAACAAAGCGGTAAGCGCTTGCTAAAAAACCCACGGTGATACCCGCAATCACTATTGGGGCGAATAATTTATTAAATTTCTTACTCATAATTTTTACTCTTTTTCATGAGGATCAGCCAAACCATCCTGACTGATCCCGACACAAAATTACATGTTATTTAGGGTCATTTTTAGGCGGCGTATTTTGATCTGACTCCCCTGTAGACCCATAAGGATTATTCAATGGTTGAGTTGGTGCCTCTACATCAATTTGCGTGGGTGGAATGTCTTCGTCTTGATATTCTTCCGCAACAGTTGAAGCATCCATTTGCTCAGTAAGTGGTGGCGTGACTTGTTCAGGCTGATTTGGTCTTGGCTTATTCGCGTCAGATTTCGCTTTATCGATTAAGTCAGTCAACAATCGCTCTGCAGGTTGGCGACCACCGAGACCAAAAGCAAGCGCAAAAGCGACAGCAACCGCTCCAAGTGTTAATCCAAAGGCTAAGTTTACAATTGAGTCAGCGATTCCCATTGCACGCAAGCCCATTGCCACAACTAAACCAATGATCAGTACACGGACAAGATTCGCTAACCAATGTGCGCTGTTGGTCTCACCACGTTTCACCACATTGGCAACAAGATTTGCTAACCAGAAACCGATGACGAGGATAACTGCTCCTAAAAGTACATTCGCTCCGAAGTAAATGAACATCGCAATTAAATCACTAATTTGATCGAAGCCCAAACGATTCGCAGCTTCAGACACCGCAAAGAGCATGGTGAAGAATACAATCAAATGACCGACAACTTTTGATATTTTGGTTTGACCCAAAAAGCGTTGCATATCGAGCTTTTGAGGAATGTTATCAACACCTGTCCCAGCGATCACTTCAACCACAAGATTAGATACGAAACGTGAGACCACATAAGCAATGATCAGGATTAAACCTGCTGCGATGATATGTGGAATTGCATTCATGATTTCATACAACATAGCCGTTGCTGGTTGTGAAATCGCGTCTACACCCAAAGCCTCAAACGCAATAATCAGTGAAGTAATGATGACTAAGGCAAATACAAATGATCCTAATAGCTTAGGCAGATTGGAATTTTTAAAAACTCCGATTTTTTCAGCTTGCTGTTGGACATTCAAACTTGAAAGAAGCCCTTCGACAATACCGCGTACAATTTTTGCCAAAATGTAACCAACAAATAAAATTACACCTGCCATAAAGATATTCGGCAAGTATGCAACGGCTTCAGTCACCATATTCTGAACTGGATATAACAAACCATTTAAGCCCAAAATAGACAGCACGATCGGTAAGAACAGTAATAAAATGAGCCAGTAAACAATTTCACTGATATTTTGGCTAAATGAGCTCACACCAACGTCTTGACTGAGCTTTTCATCCAATTGTGTACGACTGAGTAGTCGAGTTAATCCAACTTTGACCAAATTTGCTACGATCCATCCAATAAAACCAACTGCTACTGCAGCCAATAATTGTGGGATAAATAGTAAGAATTGTTGAACCATATTACTAAACGGACCACTCACACTGGTCAGGTTTAAAACGTTGAGTGAACCGATAACAGCAATAATGAGGATCAGCCAGAAAACGACTCTGGAGATGATATTTTCTATATTTGAGCGATGTCCTGTCGCGTTACTCAATTTTTGATTGGTATTTAATTTTGCAAGTACCTTCTTAACCCCTGCGGCAACGATTAAAGCGATGATCCATCCTATGAGTAAAATGGCCACTGCAGCAATAATTGGTTGGAATTGCTCCCAATAATACATTGCATCAAAGCCCCCATTTCGAGTGAAGCCGTTATATTCATCATTCATTGGTTACGCCTCTTCTTATGTTAAGTGTTCTGAATTACGATTGATTTAATTCTTTTCCCTAGATCATTTTTCGATCGCGTCATCACACCATAAATTTCGAATATTTTTTAATCAACTCAAAGCATCATAAATACAACACATTGTTGCAAATCAAGAAAAAACCCAGCCTAAGCTGGGTTTAAACATGAAAAGTGTAGTGGTTTATTGATCGTTTGCGACCGCAGTAACGGTATTATCCACTGCTGAATCTGTTGCCGTTGCTGTATCTGCATTATCTTGAGTTGCAGGAATACTCGTATCAGCAGGAATTTGACCTGGTGTTGGTTCACGATCAGCGAGCATATAGAAAATGAAGGCTGCTAAAAAAATACCAACGATAATCAGAATATACACTGGGATCTTACTTTTCTTCTTTTGATCATTATGGGTCGGATGATTGGATTGATCTACCATGATGCCCCTCTTATGTATTTTGATGATTTTTTATACTAGCAATCTATCATGTTGTTTTGTGTGAAAAAACATTATCAATTCGTACTGATCAAAGCACATGAGCTGTGATGCAAAATAGAGTATAATATGCACCCTCCTCATTTTTATTGTCGATCTGTATGACCTATCGCCGACAAAGTGTCTCTTTAGATTTAGACACAGATGTCACTCATGCCTGTTCTTTGCATCATACCCGTGATGGGCATTTGATTGGAATTATTGAGTTTACGAAACCAAGCTATGTGCTGAAGTGGGGTGACTTAGAGTATTTCCGCCGTCGCACTGAAGAGTTTTCGGTGATGCCCTTTCCTGAATGTGTCAACGGCATGATCATCGACATTCGTAACATCGCTTGCTTCTTAGATAATGAAGTACCCATTATTCCTTGGCGTTTACTCGAAGAAGAATGCCCAATTCGTTTAGTGGTTCCACACGATCGTTTGGAACATTATGCAGGTTTATTTGAACCGACTTGGCTCACGAGTGATGTAGATACTGCGATTCAAGAGATTCGTGAATTTATGGATATGTTTGTCCATTAAGTATGTCGCATAGTATTCCTATGTAATTTAGAAAAAAACCTCCGAGATGGAGGTTTTTTGCCATAATTCCCTCACCCAAAGAGAGAGGGTGATTAGGACTTACCAATAGTTCTCTACTGCAATATTTCCTTCACCACGGCGATTCATGGTCAGGCCACGGGCTTTCAGTGCCTCTTTTGTATCTTCAACCATTTGGGGATTCCCACACAGCATGATATGTGACGTTTGCGGATTAAAATCGAGACCAACGGTTTTCTCTAACGCTCTATTTTCGATCAATACTGGCAATCGATCATGCAATAGTGCATTTGGATCACGTGTAATAATTGGCACAAATTTAAATCCTGTATGACCTTCACCAAAGGTATCCGCGACTTCCTGAATTCGGTCTACGTAAGCCAATTCACTTGCTGTTCTCACACTGTAAACCAAATGAATATTTTTATATTTTTGCCATACTTCAAAGTCTTGCAACATAGAAATAAATGGTGCGAGCCCCGTGCCTGTCGCCAATAACCACAGGTCATTTGGCATAGGTAACTGGTAACGTGCTAACGTCAAAAATCCATAAGGAATCTTTTCCAAATAAAGTTCATCACCAACTTTGAGATGTTGTAAATTTGATGTAAAAGCACCATCTGGTACAACAATTGAAAAGAATTCTAAGGTTTCATCAAAAGGCGATGAAACGACAGAATACGCACGTACCACTAAATCATCGCCAACTTTCAAACCAATACGCGCGAACTGCCCTGCGGTAAATTTAAAATGTGCGGGACGCGTCATGGTAAAGCTAAATAAAGTGTTGGTCCAACGATGTACAGAAAGGACTTTTTCTACGCTAAATTTTTCAATTGACATAATTTCTACGTGGCATGACAGACTGCGCTCATGGTAGCATGACAATATAATTTATTAATATTTTTTCACATTAAGGCTTCATTCATGCGCATGACATTACGCCAACTGGCTGTTTTCGTAGCTGTCGCTCAAGAGGGTACGGTAACTAAAGCAAGTGATGCTGTACGACTCACACAAAGTGCTGCAAGTATGGCGTTAGCAGATCTTGAAGATGGTCTCGGTGCACCATTATTTGATCGCTTAGGAAAACGATTACAACTGAATGACTTGGGTCGTTTTTTACTTCCACAGGCGCTTGAAATTTTAGGTCGATGTGAATCATTTGAACAAGCGGCAAAAGGCGAGCTTCAAAGTATTGATCTCCGTATTGGGGCGACTTTGACCATTAGTGATTATTTGATGCCTGATTTAATGGCTGATTTTCTTCAATTACAACCACAAGCACATTTGCAACTTCAAGTGGGCAATACGCGTCAAATGATTGAAGCTGTTAATCAATTCCAACTTGATTTAGCCCTTATTGAAGGTTCATGTCACTTACCTCAATTACAATCGATCCACTGGCGTGATGATGAGCTTGCTGTGTGTTGCTCACCAGACCATCCTTTGGCGAAATTAGACCGCCCTCTGACCATTGAAGACTTTAAACAGGCTGAATGGATTTTACGTGAAGAAGGTTCAGGGACTCGTGAAGTCTTTGACAACGCAATCCTGCAAGACTTACCGAATGCCAATATTCGTTTAACTTTGGGTCATAATGAAGCTATTTTGAAAATTGTTGCTGGTGGTTTAGGCATGTCATGTATTTCAAAATTAGCTATTGAACCATTAAGAGAAAAAGAGCAACTGGTGATTTTAGAAACGCCGTTCTGGCAACTCACACGTCCTTTATTTATGTTGGTACACCGTCAAAAATATCAGGGACCTGGTTTAAAAGCCTTTATGAAATTCTGTGATGCTTAATAAAAAAAGCTCCTCATTGGAGCTTTTTTTATTTCTCAGCTTCTTTCTTTTGTTCTTTGATAATGTGTTCTTGTTCTACCGCATAAATTTTTGCTTTTGCGTCTTGCTCTTCTCTGTATTGCTCATATTTTTGAAATCCCCAAACACCCAGATTAATGAACACTAAAATAGGGACAATACTTGCAAATATCCATGGATTAAATTGCTTGTTTGGATCTTTTATCTTCTTGGCTTTTTTCTTTGATTTTTTATCAGCTCCGAATTCATCAACACGCGAACTCGTAATGAATTTTTGCGCATTAAATTTTAATTGAAAATGCGTTTTAACATCAGGGAGTTCTTTACGTACAACTTTTGGTGGGCGCCCTTTTGCATGGGTTGGCTCGGGTAGATGATCATCTACGTTCTCTTCAGGCGCACTCTCATTCAAAGGTTGAACTTTCGTAAGTGGTACGACAGCTGACTCATCTAAGACTGGCACACGGCGACTTGGCTTTGATTCGAGCATTTCTTTAATTTGCTCTTCCTCAAGAGGTTCACCTAAGGAAATTTTAGATACTGGATCTGAAACTTGATCTGCATGATGTTCAGCACCAGAACCATCCAACACGATTGATTCTTTACTCAGTGTATTAAAATTTAGTTCAAAATCTTGGATTTGTGTTTGTGAGTCAAGCGTACTTTCCTGATCTGCAAGACGCTTTTCGATCAGCTCATCTAGCTCTTGTTCAAACTTCTTAGACTCACCTTCTAAATCTTCGTGCGCACGATAAAAAAGTTGATTCAAGGGTTGTTCGACGCGTGCATGTTTATTGTCTAACCGCACGATAAATTTTGCATGACGTTGGTCGTCTTTATCGACCACGATACATTTCACACGCTCACCAATTTGAGGCGCGATACTGGAATTTGCCATGTCATTCAATACGAAATGTACATCAAAATCATGATCATTGATTTTGATAATTCCTGCTTTCAATGCAGGGTCGTACGAATGTAAAACACCCCTGTAAAACATGTTATTTCCCCAGCATAAAAAAGATTGATTCTTAGTAATTAGTTTTTTTAAATTTATCGTTGAATCAAAATCTTAATAAAAAAGGAGGCCTTAGCCTCCTCTATAATTTAATCAAATTTTAATCTTTTTGTACAGAACCAAAAATTTTATCGCCAGCGTCCCCAAGACCCGGAACGATATAACCATTCTCGTTTAAACCGTTATCCACAGCTGCTGTAAAAATGACAACATCTGGATGTGCTTCTTCCACACGTTTAATGCCTTCTGGTGCTGCAACCAAAACCATCACTCGGATATCTTTACAACCACTCGCTTTAAGGACATCAATAGCAGCAACCAATGATGATCCAGTCGCAAGCATTGGATCAATAATCATCGCTATACGGTTTTGTACGTCAGGTACCAATTTCTTATAGTATGTACGTGCTTCTAATGTTTCCTCATCACGCTCTAAACCAAGAACAGAAACTTTTGCACTTGGAATAAGATTTAAGAAACCATCAAGCATACCAATGCCAGCACGTAAAATTGGTACAACAGTAATTTTTTTACCTGCAATACGCTGTGTTGTCACCGGGCCATTCCAGCCATTAATTTCGTGATCTACAACAGGTAAATCTTTGGTTGCTTCATAAGTCAGTAACATTGTGACTTCTTGCGCTAACTCACGGAAGTTCTTCGTGCTGATATCTGCACGGCGTAATAAACCTAATTTATGACGAATGAGCGGATGACGAATTTCTTGGATTGGCACGGGAGAACACCTGAAGCATAAATGTAAATTCTGTCTATTATAAATGTTTTTAATATAAGAAATAAGAAAAGCCCTCAATGAATGAGGGCTTTTTTTGTTAACAACAATAGTTTTTTTAGATTAATCGATCAACTATTGAAGAACGATATGTAATGGCGCGATCAATTGTGCTTGATTTGCCATCGCAATGACTGGATCTGGATATACACCGATTACAAGCACTGCAAGCGCAGCAAGCAATACCATAATACCACCCACTTTTTGACCCCAATGTTTATCAGCATCAATACGTGGTGTGTCTGGTGGCGTCATATACATGACGATCATGACACGTAGGTAATAGTATAGACCAATACCAGAACCCACAATGATCATCGCAGCGAAGAACCAATGTGCTTCAGACACAACTGTCATGATCAGCATGAATTTACCGATGAAGCCTGCAGTTAACGGAATACCTGCAAGAGATAGCATCATCACAGTCAGTGTTGCCGTCAATACTGGACGACGCCAGAATAGACCACGGTAGTCTGCAAGTGATTCTGCTTCGTCATTGTTGTTGTATGGGCTAGACATCAACGCTACAGCACCAAACGCACCAATCGTCGTTAATACATACGTTAATACATATAAACTTACTGACGTTAAGCTTAAGAAAGATGTCGTAACAACAGCAAGGAATAAGTAACCAAAATGCGCAATTGACGAGTATGCCAAAATACGTTTTAAGTTCACTTGTTTCACTGCAAGCATGTTACCAATCAAGATTGATAACACTGCAATGACGATCAAAATCGTTTTGATCGATTCGATACCAATTACACCTGAAGACAGTAAGTAACGTACGAATAAACCAATCATTGCAACTTTAGCTACAGTAGCAAGGAATGTTGCAATTGGTGCTGGAGCACCTGCATACACATCTGGCGTCCATTTATGGAATGGCGCTAAAGACAATTTAAATGCAACAGCTGCGATGATTAAACCAAGACCTAAGATTCCAAATACAGTGGTAAGTTTCTCACCAAATTGAGGAATATAAGCTTGCAGCGCCATCATCAATTGAGGATCTTGAGACTTAGTTAACGCCCAGAACATATCATCCACTTGACCCGCAAATGATAATGACCCTAGAACTGAGTAAACATAAGCCATACCCATCAACAACATTGCAGAAGCAGTTGCTGAAAGTACAAGATATTTAATACCCGCTTCGAGTGACTTACCGCGTTGGTAGGTATAAGCAATCAGACCGTACACTGGAATCGACATTAACTCTAAGCTAATGAAGAATGATGCAAAGTGTGAACTTGTTACCATTAACATTGCCCCTGAAACAGAGATCAACATTAATAGATAAAGTTCTTCACGATTATCTTTATAGGTTTCGATATATGCATGTGACAGTGTGCAACAAGCCAATGCAGCAATCAAAATAATCACTTGATAGAACAGACCAAAAGCATCAACCATAAATAGGTTCATGACATTTGGTGAGATCTGAGAACCTGTAAACAACGTGAATAGAATATTCAACAATGCAAGGTTAAGACCGATAACAGATACTGTCGCAATCAAATTATGATTACGTTTGATTGCAGTCAAAATCATTACGATGATTGCTGTTAAAGCAACAATCATCACAGGAGCTAATGGCATTAGCTCAGAAAATGATAGTGTGAAGTTCATGACTTATTGCATCTCCACATTTTCGAGTTGAGTTGTGGCTTGTTCAACCACTTCAACTACTTCTTGTACTGGAATGTAGCTATTCGCAATCCAAGCCAAACTTGATTCTGAAATATCAAGGAAGCTTTGTGGATACAAACCAAGCCATAACAGACCGAACGCACAAATTAACAAAATACCAAGCTCACGCGCATTAAGATCTTTTAATGGGTTCGCATAGTGTTGTTTTTGCTCTTCGTTTGGCACACCAAATAACGCTTTATGAATCAGGATTAAACCATATAGACCCGCAAATACTAAGCTGATCGCAGCAATAATCGTGAATGTAGGGAATTGAGCAAATGCACCCATCAAGATGAGGAACTCACCAATGAAGTTACCTAAGCCAGGGATACCTACAAGCGCAGCAATAAAGAACATCAAGAAGAATGGTAAATACTGGAATTGACCACGAATACCACCCATCAAGCGTAAATCACGTGTGTGAAGACGCTCATACACTTGACCACACATAATGAATAATGCTGCTGACGATAAACCGTGAGCCAACATCATGACCATCAGACCTTGGAAGGTCAGGATGTTACCTGCGTAGATTGCAAGTAAAACAAAGCCCATGTGTGAAATCGACGTATATGCCAACAAACGTTTCATATCGGTTTGCTGGAAAGCACACCAAGCACCGTAGAAGATACCGATTAAACCGAAAATGATTGCTACATCAGCAAACTGCGCTGAAGCAACTGGGAAGAATGGAATGACGAAACGAAGTAAACCGTAAGCCGCTGTCTTAATTAAGATACCCGCAAGGTCTACAGAACCTGCTGTAGGTGCTTGTGCGTGCGCGTCTGGTAACCAACCATGCAATGGGAAAACAGGAAGTTTGACTGCAAAACCAATAAACAAACAAATCATAAATGCAAAGGCAATTGATGACGTTTGTGGGTTAGCATCCAATGTATTCGCAACAGCGAGTAAATGGTTATAACTGAAGCTGATTGTATCTGTCATCATGAAACCGTAGATCACAAGACCTAAGATACCAATCAACATGATCAGACCAGCCACCTGCGTGTAAATAAAGAATTTAGTCGCAGCGTAAACACGAGATTTACCAGAAGCACCTTTGTGGCCCCAGAGTGCAATCAAGAAGTAGATTGGAACGAGCATCATCTCCCAGAAGAAGAAGAACAAGAACAAATCAACAGCCAAGAATACACCGATCACGCCACCTAAAGACCATAAAAGGTTTAAGTGGAAGAAACCAACGTTCTTCTGAATTTCACCCCAAGAACAGCCAACCGCCAATACACCTAGTAAAGCAGTTAAACCGACCATTAGAAGTGAAAGACCATCCACCGCTAAGTGGATGTTAATGCCAAGGGTTTGAATCCAAGGTACATAGAACTCTGCAGACCAAGTCGGTACAGTTTCACCAATTTGGTAGCTGTAGGTACCTGATTGCCATAAAGCAACGGTCATGCCCAAAGTAATGAGCATACCCACAAGTGCGATATAACGTGGTAGGTGTTGATCTAATTTATCAACGACCCAACAAATAAAACCAGCAATGAACGGAATGAGGATCAGCGCGGGTAAATACCAGTTATTGATGTTTTCCATCTTATTTCCCCACGATCTGAGTCACGATCAGAATCATGATAATCACCACGATACCGAACGCCATGCTCGATGCGTACTCACGCAAAGAACCTGTTTGACGTGAACTAGTGAAGCTATGACCACCTTTAACAATCGCTGGCAATACAAGCCATACGCCATCAATCGGGTCACGACCAATCATTTTTGCAATAAATAAGTAAGGTTTTACAAACACGAGGTCATATAACGCATCGAAACCAAGCGCATTACGACAGATATTTGCAAGTCCAGCACCCAATGAAGTGCGAGCAAAACCTTGAACTGCTTTATAAGCAAAAGCAAATAAGACAACACCAACCGCTAAACCAGCAAGTGCGATTGCAATAGCGACATATTCTGCACCATGCGCACCAGCTTCTAGCGCTTCAGGAATAACAAATGCAGGGATTTGTGCTGCATCAAGAATACTCATGACTGGCGCTTTAAGTACGATTGCCAAACCTGTAGAAAGGACAGCAAGAATCGCTAAAGGAGCCCAGTAAGTTGCACCTTTGATTTCGTGATATGGCGTTTTCTCTTCGCCAAAGAACACAATCCAAATTAAACGGAACGTGTAGATTGACGTTAAGAATGCACCAGCAACACCGACCCAATACAATGTATTGAATACAGGTAAGCCTGCGATATGACTTTGTGTCCACACAGCCGCCAAGATTGCATCTTTTGAGAAGAAACCAATCGTTAAGAATGGAATCGCTGCTAAGGCACCGCCACCGATCGCGAAACAAGCAAATAAGAATTTATTACGCTTGAACAAACCACCCATTTTGAAAATGTTTTGTTCGTGATGGTATGCAAGAATCACCGCACCTGATGACAAGAACAACAACGCTTTGAAGAATGCGTGAGTGAGCATGTGGAACAAGCCTGCTTGGTATGCTTCAGCACCTACAGCCATAAACATATAACCGAGCTGACTCATTGTAGAGTAAGCAAGAATACGTTTGATGTCTGTTTGAACCAGTGCAGCAAAACCTGCAACTAATAATGTTACCGCACCTGTGATTGAGATAAACACCATGACTTCTGGTGCCATTTCAAATACAGAGAACATACGGCAGCATAGGTAAACACCTGCTGTTACCATTGTTGCAGCATGGATTAATGCAGATACTGGTGTAGGACCCGCCATCGCGTCTGCTAACCATGTTTGTAATGGGATCTGCGCAGATTTACCTGCAGCACCCAAGAACAACATTAATGCAGTCCAAATGGTTAACGATGAGCTTTGTGTCATTACCACAGGCGCAGCAGCAACGATTTCAGCAATATTCAATGTTCCAAATTGTTGGAAAATTAAGAATAATGCGATGAGTAAGAAAACGTCACCAATACGTGTCACGGTGAATGCTTTAATTGCAGCAGCACCATTTGCTGGATTTTGGTAGTAATAACCAATCAGCAAGTATGAGCACAGACCAACACCTTCCCAACCTAAGAATAACAACGCAAGGTTGTCACCCAACACAAGCAATAACATGCTTGCTACGAATAAGTTGAAGTAAGAGAAGAAACGTGCAAAGTCTTCTTCACCACGCATATACCATGATGCAAAGATATGAATTAAGAAACCCACACCCGTAATCATGCCAAGCATAAGTAAAGATAAACCATCTAAGTGCAAGCTAATACCTGGCTCAAAACCACCCACACTGAACCAAGTCCAAAGGTGAGTCACTTGAGATGTTTCACCGCTGTTGATGAAATTCATACCAGCCAATAATGCACATAGTGCTGAAAGACCAACTGAACCCACACCAATAATGGCAGCTACAATTTCAGGAAGCTTATTACGCCCTGCCGCTAAAAGGATAAAACCAATGAGCGGAAATAATATGGTTAATGCTAATAAACTCATCCGCGCATCTCACTAGCAGCATCTACATCCAAATGATGGAAGCGATGATAGAACTGAAGGACGATCGCAAGCCCGATACACGCTTCTGCCGCAGCAAGCGTTAAGATCAAGATAAACATGATCTGACCATCTGGTTGCACCCATGCACTACCAGCAAGGACAAATGCAAGCGCAGCTGCATTCATCATGATCTCAAGGCTCATTAACATAAATAGAAGGTTGCGTCGCACCATTACACCGTAGAAACCGAGTGCAAAAAGAATGGTTGCAACAATCAAACCATGCTCTAAAGGGATATTACCCATTATTCTTTTTCCTCTTCTGCACTTGGTTCACGTTTGCCTAAGTGGAATGCAGCAACTAACGCAGCAAGCAATAACATTGCGGCAACTTCAACCAATAATAAATATTGTGTAAAGAGTGCTTGACCAACTTCTTTAGGGCCTACAACTTCTGTACCCATTAAAGGACCAGAAATGCTGTGCTCTGAAGTCATTGTCCAAACTAAAACTAGACCCATTAAAAAGCTCATCAATGCAGGGTAAGCCCAAGCATCAGATGTTAACCATTTACGTTCTTGTTCAACAGTTTGAGAACCAAGGTTCAACATCATCACAACGAAGACGAAAAGAACCATAATGGCACCAGCGTAAACAATAATCTCAAGTGCACCTGCAAATGGTGCACCAACTATCATGAACATACCAGCAACTGCAAGTAACGAAACGATTAAGCTTAAAAGTGCGTGTACTGGATTCGCATTAGTCACAACACGAACCGTAGAAACGATGGCCACAAGTGCCATCAAATAAAATGGCCACATCATGGTAATAAGCTCCGTACATCGACAGGTGCGCTTTCACGCTGAGCCTGACCTTTGTCTTTACCAGCTACAGCCATACCAGTTACACGGTAGAAGTTATAGTCTGGATATTTACCAGGACCAGAAATGAGCAAGTTTTCTTTCTCATAAACTAAGTCTTGACGAACGTATTCACTGAGTTCGAAATCAGGTGTCATCTGAATAGCAGTTGTAGGACATGCTTCTTCACACATACCGCAGAAAATACAACGAGAGAAGTTGATACGGAAAAATTCCGGATACCAACGACCATCTTCTTTTTCAGCTTTCTGTAATGAAATACAGCCAACAGGGCAAGCTACAGCACACAAGTTACAAGCTACACAACGCTCTTCACCATCTGGGTCACGTGTCAATACGATACGGCCACGGAATCGTGGTGGAACGATTTCTTCAGCTTTAACTTCAGGGTATAAAATAGTGTCACGTTTACGTGTTGCGTGGCTAAATACCATCCACAACGAACGTACAATTGACCCAAACCCAGCTAGAATTTTATACATAATGTTCTCCCTGCTGTCCTAGGCCTGATTCATCAAAATCACAGCACCAGTCACCAACAAGTTGACCAACGCTAAAGGCAAACAAATCTTCCAACCAAAGTTCATCACTTGGTCATAACGTGGACGCATTAATGAACCACGTGCCAAGACAAACATCATCACAAAGAATGCTGTTTTAATCATGAACCAGAATGCTGGAGGTAGGAAATCTAGACCAAATGGTGCTAACCAACCACCGAAGAATAAGGTTACGATCAAAGCTGAGATCAGGACAACATTGACGTATTCCGCAACGAAGAACATCCCCCACTTCATACCACCATATTCGACATGGTAACCTTCCGCCAATTCTTGTTCCGCTTCTGGTTGGTCAAATGGATGACGATGCGTTACCGCAACACCTGCAACCACGAAGATGAGGAAACCTAAGAATTGTGGAATGACAAACCATACATCTTTTTGAGCTTCTACGATTTCACGCATGTTGAATGAGCCTGCAATTGCAACCACACCCATCAACGAAATACCTAAGAAGACCTCATAAGAAATCGTTTGCGCTGCTGAACGAAGACCACCGAGTAATGCATATTTGTTGTTTGATGACCAACCACCAAATAAAACTGCATACACTGCAATACCCGCCATTGCCATAAAGAACAATAGACCGATACTCATGTCTGCAACACCTAAATAAGGTGATACAGGGATAACCATGAACGATAACACCGCAGTTGCCATTGCAACTGCTGGAGCTAAACGGAAAGTCAATTTATCTGCAAACTTTGGTGTCCAGTCTTCTTTGAACATGATTTTCAGCATGTCGGCAACAATCTGGAACATCCCCCCAGGACCTACACGGTTTGGACCGTAACGGTCTTGCCATAAGCCAAGTAAACGACGCTCAATGAAAGACATCAACGCAGCAATCAAAACTACAACGAGCAAGATCACAATCGCTTGAACTACAGAGTAGGCAATTGGCCAGTTCTCAGCCCAAAGCGGCGTTTGACGGATTAATTCTTGTTCCATGAATTATGCTCCTACCGCGACTGATACAGGCTCAGCTAACGATACCGTTGGCGCGAGACCAATTGGGTAACCAATATAACCTGTAGGTAAATATTCAATGACTTGAACAGGAAGAACGATCGAAGCCTCACCTGCTTTCACAGTAATGTTTTGGCCATCTTTCACATTCAAGCGCGCTGCATCTTGTTCACCCACTGCAAATACCGCTTCTGGAATACGAGACTCCATTGCAGGTGTTTTCACTGTGAATTCACCAGATCCAAAAATATGATGCATTGGAACAAGGCGGAAACTCTCAGCATTTACAAGAACTGGTGCTGGTGCAACGTATGTGCGTGCTGGTAATTTCGCAAGGCGATCAAATAAACGAATACCTGAATCACCACCTTTTAAAGAACCGCCCACTGATTCTTGGAACTTATTCCAAGCTTGTGGCGAGTTCCAACCTGCTGACCATGCAAATGGAACTAACGCTGACGGCGTTTGGTTCCCGACATAACCTTCCATAGAGAATGTTAATGCAGAGTCTTGATCAGTTGGTTGTTTAGGCTCATGGATAGATAACGGCGCACGAAGTGAAGTACGACCAGAGTAACGACGTGGTTCACGTGCCACTTTAAGACCATGGACACGGAATCCTGCATCTGGTGCTACATCTTGAATGGCTTCAAGCGCAGGTACATTCTTGGCAACTGATTCGATGACATCATCAAGCACAGTCCAAGAAATTGCTTTGCCTTTCACGCCAGTTTCAATGGCATGTAACCAACGCCAAGATTCTTTGATCGCAAGTTCTGGTTTGTAGTAACTTGGGTCATACACTTGATAGAAACGTTGTGCACGGCCTTCTTGAGATACCACAGTACCGTCACCTTCAGCAAAGCTCGCTGCAGAAAGAACGATATTCGCTCTTTTCACCGTTTCAGTTTCTGAATGGTCAAGCACGATCACGTCTTTACCAGACAAAGCAGCATCTACTTGCACTGCAGGTAAACGACGATAAAGGTCGTTTTCTACAATCACGACAGTGTCATAGTCTTGTGCAAATGCTTGCTCAAGGCTGTTACCGCCAAAGATTGCTAAGCCCATTGAGTTCACTTCAGGAACAGTCAAAGTTAGACCCGCATTACCCAGATTCTGTGCAACTTGTGCAGCAGCTTCCATAATTGCAGCTTCTTGCAAGCTTGTACCAGAGATAATCAATGGTTTTTTTGCAGCTTTTAAAGTGTCAGCAATGGTTTGAGCAAATGCTTTTGCATCTTCTTCTAAACCGGTAATACTTTCACCTTTCACCGCCGCAGCAACAGCAAAACCTAAACGTGCGATATCATTTGGAGAAGCAACGACTTCACCAGTAGCTACGTCAGATAAACGTGTTTGAGTCGCAGCCAAGATATAAATTGGTGATTTTTCGTCTTGAGCAATACGTTGTACTGGTTCAGCCAACCATTCTTGTGTACGGCGTTCTGCAGCCATTTCTTTGGCTTTGTTTTTCGCAGCTTGACGTACAGACAATGCCATACGTGGTGCAGTTTGAGTTAAATCTTCACCGAGAATTAAGACAGCATCGTAACTTTCAATTTCACGCATACCTGGGTTATATACACCCTCGGTTTGCATAATTGATGCAGCAAGTTCAACCAAGTTTTGCTCTTTTTGAGACATACCTGTTGAATAGTTTGCTTGTCCAACCAATTCACGAAGCGCAAAGTTAGACTCAAGAGATGCACGTGGAGAACCAATACCCAATACTTTTTTGCCTTGGATTTTCTCAATCACGGTGTCTAACGCTGTATCAACTGAAACAGTCTCTACATTGCTACCTGAACGGAATTGCGGTTGACGTGGACGGTCTTCACGGTTCACATAACCCGTACCGAAACGGCCTTTATCGCACAGGAAGTATTGGTTGACTTCACCGTTAAAACGGTTTTCTACACGGCGTAATTCACCATAACGCTCACCCGGAGAGATGTTACAACCTGAAGAACAGCCTTGGCAGACGCTTGGCGCATACTGCATGTCCCATTTACGGTTATAACGTGCAGAGTGTGTTTTGTCTGTGAATACGCCCGTCGGACATACTTCAGTTAAGTTACCCGAGAACTCAGACTCTAAAGTACCTGATTCTGGACGACCAAAATAAACACGTGAAGCGTTTGCATACACACCGAAGTCTGTACCACCTGCGTAGTCTTTATAGTAACGAACACAACGGTAACATGCGATACAACGGTTCATCTCGTGTGCAATGAACGAACCAAGTTCTTGGTTGTAATGCGTACGTTTCGTGAAACGGTAACGACGACGGTCATGTTGTGTCATCACAGTCATATCTTGGAGGTGACAGTGACCACCTTCCTCACAGACTGGACAGTCATGTGGGTGGTTCGTCATCAAGAATTCAACAATAGACGCACGGAAATCTTTTGCTTCTTTGTCTTCAATCGAGATGTAGGTATTGTCAGCTGCAGGTGTCATACATGACATAACTAAACGACCGCGAGTATCTTCTGGATTCGCGTATTGAGTTACAGCACATTGACGGCAAGAACCGACAGAACCTAAGGATGGATGCCAACAAAAGTACGGGATATCAATACCCAAAGACAAGCATGCTTGTAGCAAGTTCTCTGAGCCATTGACTTCATACGATTTGCCATCGACATGAATTGTAGCCATAGTCGAATTCCTTAAGCTTGTTCTACGTTGCTAACTTGAGCAGCGGCATTCACCACTTTCGCTTCAAATTCGCCACGGAAATATTTGAGTGCACCCATGAGTGGTTCCATAGCACCAGGAGCGTGAGCACAGAAAGTCTTACCAATCCAAAGCTTACGTGTAAGCTCTTGCAAATGATCGATGTCTTCTTTCTTGCCTGTACCATCTTCAAGTGCTTTAAGCGCTTTCACCGCCCAAGGTAAACCATCACGACATGGTGTACAGAAACCACATGATTCACGCGCAAAGAATTCTTCTAAGTTACGTGTTGCTGAAACCATACATTGAGTTTCATCAACCACCATGAGCAAACACGTACCTAAACGCGAACCTGCTTTCATGATGCTTTCCGCATCCATTGGAAGATCGATGTGTTCAGCTGCTAAAAAGTCAGTTGATGCACCACCTGGTAACCACGCTTTAAGCTTTAAGCCATCACGCATACCACCCGCATGTTCTTCAATCACTTCACGTGCAGTTGTACCGAATGGAAGCTCCCAAAGACCAGGGAATTTCACTTTACCTGATGCACCATAAATTTTAGTGCCTGGATCTTTCGACTTACCTGCAGATAAATTGATATACCACTCAGGACCACGCAGCATAATGGCTGGCAAGTTATTGTAGGTCTCTACGTTGTTCACAATCGTAGGACGACCCCAAGCACCTGCAACTTGTGGGAATGGTGGTTTTGTACGTGGATTTGCACGGCGACCTTCAAGCGAGTTGATCAATGCAGTTTCTTCACCACAGATATAACGACCCGCACCAGTGTGCACATGTAGTTCAAAATTCCAGCCAGAACCAAGGATGTTTTCACCCAAGTAACCTTTGGCACGAATTTGCTCTAAAGCTTGGTTCAAATACTTCGCAGCTTCGATGTATTCACCACGGATAAAAATATAACCATGGGTTGCTTCAAGTGTATAACCTGCAATTAACATCCCTTCGATCAATTGATGAGGAAGCTTTTCCATCAACAAACGGTCTTTGAATGTACCTGGTTCCATCTCATCGGCATTACAAATCAAGTAACGAGGACCTGAATTGTCATTTGGCGCCATGAGCGACCATTTAATCCCTGCAGGGAAACCAGCACCACCACGACCTTTCACAGTCGCTGCTTTAATGATTTCCAATACATCTTTAGGCGGCATTGTGAGTGCTTTCTTGAAACCCTCATACCCTTCAAGAGATTCATAGTCTTCTACACTATGAACAAATTCTTGCTTGCTCAAACGCCATGTTAATGGGTGAGTTTCTGGGTTACCGTCGCCATAAATCGGTTTTGGTTCAGTATTCATACATACTTCTCCAATAACTGTTTCACTGAAGAAACTTCTACTAGGCCGTGAGTATCTTCATTAATCATCAAGGTTGGACCCTTATCACAGTTTCCTAAACAGCAAATCGGGAGCAAAGTAAAACGACCATCAGCAGTCGTTTGACCAAATGAAATCCCGAGTTCGCGTTGGAATGCTTCTGCTAAAGTTTCTGCACCCATCAAGAAGCAAGCAATAGAATCACAAAGCAAAATTACGTTGCGACCTACTGGCTGGCGGTAAATACGGTTATAGAATGTTGCCACACCTTCCAAATCAGCAAGGCTCATTGACAACATCTGCGCAATCGCATTCATTTGCGCATCATCCACCCAACCATTACGACGTTGAACACATTTAAGTGCATCTAAACATGCCGCACGTGGGTATGGGTAATGACCAATGTGATGCTCGATTTCGTGGATTTCTTCCGCAGTTAAAATCCCTTCGACATTCACACGTGGCTTTTTATCAGTCAAAATCATCATAATGCGTACCCCTTAGCGATCCACGTCAGCCATTACGACATCAATCGTCGCTAAATAAATGATTAAGTCAGATACAAGACTGCCGTTAATTACAGAAGGAATTTGCTGTAAGTGCGTGAAGGTTGGTGTACGAATACGGGTACGGTAACTCATCGTTGACTTGTCTGAAGTCAAGTAGTAGTTCGATGCACCTTTTACCACTTCCGCCATAACAGATGCTTCACCTGCTGGCATGACAGGACCCCATGACACGCTTAAGAAGTGCGTAATCAAAGTTTCAATGTCTTGTAGTGTCTTATCTTTCGGTGGTGGAACAGCCAATGGGTGATCCGCTTTATAAGGACCAGATGGCATGTTATCCAAGCACTGCTTGATGATTTTTAAAGATTGTTCGATTTCACGGTAGTGAACGATCACACGTGCATATGCATCGCCTTCGTATTCTACAGGCACTTCGAAGTCGTAATTTTCATAACCGCTATATGGACGATATTTACGTACGTCAAAATCAATACCTGTTGCACGTAAACCTGTACCTGTTACACCCCATGCCAATGCAGATTTTGCATCGTATTGCGCAACATTACGGGTACGACCTTCAAATACCGAGTTTTTAAGTGCTGCAGTATGATATTCCTTCAAACGTTTAGGCATCCAATCCAAAATTTCACGGATCAAATGTTGCCAGTTGTTTGGAAGATCGTGTGCAGTACCACCGATACGGAACCATGCTGGGTGCATACGGTAACCCGTGATTGCTTCAATCGCGTCATAGATCTTTTGACGATCGGCGAACATATAGAATACTGGGGTCATACCGCCGGCATCCTGAATCGCTGTACCGATATAAAGCAAGTGGTTATTAATACGGAATAGTTCCGACATCATGACACGAATACATTGCGCACGTTCTGGCACAGTGATCCCTGCCATCTGCTCCACACCCATCACATAAGGCATGTTTTGCGCACAACCACCTAAGTAGTCAACACGGTCAGTATACGGAATGAATGAATGCCAAGTTTGACGTTCAGCCATCTTTTCCACACCACGGTGGTGATAACCGATATCAGGCACACAGTCTTTCACTTCTTCGCCATCTAACTGCAAGATCACACGGAATGCACCATGCGCAGATGGATGGTTAGGACCCAAGTTCAAGAACATGAAGTCTTCATCAGCATTACCGCGTTTTAGACCCCAATCTTCAGGTACAAAACGTAAATGCTCTTGTTCGAAATCTTGTTTCGCTTGGTTCTGACGATAAGGTGTGTATTCAGTCGCACGTGCAGAATATTCTTTACGCAACGGATGACCTTCCCAATACGTTGGCAATAAAATACGACGGAGCATTGGATGCCCTTCGAAGTTAATGCCGAACATATCGTAAGCTTCACGTTCGTACCAGTTGGCATTTGGCCAAATGTTGGTTGCTGTTGGAATATTGAGATCAGACTCATTCAACGCAACTTTAATACGAATATCCGTATTACGCTCTAGTGACAACAAGTGATAGAACACAGTGAAGTCAGACGCAGGTAACCCATCGCGGTGAGTACGTAAACGCTCATCTACCGCTGACAAGTCAAACAACATCACGTAAGGACGTGACACTGTACGCAAGAACATTAATACGTCTTGTACACGTGAGCGCTCAACCCAGACTGTTGGAAAGTCTTCAAAAGTCGTTTGCACGTAGAAATTCTCACCAAACTTGGTTTTGAGCTCTTCTACAATTGCAAATGCTGGGCGTGAATCAACTGGAGTTGATTCTGGCATAGCAATGTCAGTTTCAGCCATTGGCTTGGCTTCCTATTTAATACAAATTCATTCAACCAAAACGACAATTACACCCAAGCGGGTGCATCAATATTATTTGCCGTTAAGATTATTTAATTTCATCCATAGAGCGTAAGTGTTTTACTGCAATACGTTCAGCATTCTTACGGTCACGTTCAGGCTGCATCTTTGGCTTATAAACTGGCTTAAGATCATCACCGATCACCGCAGAAAGCGGACGACGCTCTAATTGAATTTGGTCTTGCAATAACATCAACGCTTGGATTAATGCTTCAGGACGCGGTGGGCAACCTGGAATATACACATCCACTGGAATGATTTTATCGACACCTTGTACAACCGAGTAAATGTCATACATACCGCCAGAGTTTGCGCATGCACCCATTGAGATCACCCATTTAGGTTCTAACATTTGCTCATAAAGGCGTTGAATTACAGGTGCCATCTTGACGAAGCATGTACCCGCAACAATCATCAAGTCCGCTTGACGTGGTGAAGCACGAATTACTTCGGCACCAAAACGTGACAAGTCATGCACGCCTGTTAAAGTCGTTGCATACTCTACGTAGCAGCAAGATGTACCAAAGTTGAACGGCCAAACTGAGTTTTTACGACCCCAGTTTACTGCTGTATGCGCCAAATCCTCTAAACGAGTCATGAACACATTCTTATTCACTTCTTCTTGTAGAAGCGGATCTTCTACAACGATACGCTCTTGAAGTGGATACTGATCAGCATCCGGATTCGCACGGGTTAATGTATATTTCATCCCGTATTACTCCTTATCAGATGATGTAGTCGTTGGCGAAGCTTTTACACGACCAGATGATTGCGCTGGAATTTGACCTGTAGGGTCAACCACCAACTCCTCAATTGAGTTGAAGCGAGTAATTTCTGCGAGATCCATATTTGGCGAACCAATTTTAGGTTTAATCCCTGCTGCTTTACGCTTATCAGATGGCGCCCAATTTAATGCACCAGTAGACAACTCATAAATCAAGCCAACGAGTAAAACTAAAATAAATACAGCTGCTGCTGCAAAACCGATCCAACCCACTTCACGAACTGACGCAGCCCATGCATAGAGATAGAGCGCTTCTAAGTCAAACACAACGAAGAAGATTGCAACCAAATAGAATTTTGCAGATAGACGAATTCGTGCTCCACCAGCACTAACTACGCCTGACTCGAACTGCTCTTGCTTAGCACGTCCCCACGATTTACCCCCTAGGAGTAGCGGGACAGTGAGCATAAAGACGCATAAAAATGTAACGCCGATCACGAAGGCAATTATTGCCCAATCGTATGGAGTAATGGCACTCATGCGGGGATAACTCCTGGCAGGCCTATTTATTAACAAAGAATGTATGTATTGGCCTTCAAATACACCAAACACAAAATTAATCCCGCCAATTGTACCTGATTTATGATTTCTGTTGCTAGCCAATCCCTCTAAGTCTTTAGGATGAATTTTGCCCTTTTTCCAGATTTGATGGTGATTAAAGTCAATAAAACCTTATTTAATCGCAGAAAGTTATCAAGGTGATAATACTGATTATTTTTTCCGAATAATCATTCAAAAAATTCAAGCGGCCTCAATCCACCCACTATTACTTTCTTAGTTTTACCATTCGTGTTAGGTTAGCTTTTTTTGCACCAATATGGCTCAATTATTTTTGATTTATTCTATTTTAAAAGTTTTAAATTTTAATTGCTTACAATGTTTTAATTAACTTTATACAAATCGTGCTGATTTTCGTTATATGCTCAATTAAATAATAAGGAGAAGATCTATGAGTCTAGAATTCACACACAAACCTAACTATTTTTTATTTGCTCAGTTGATCGTCCATCATTTAGACAGCTATATCAAAAAACATCCTGATGCAACGAATGCTATTTTTGATTTACGCGATATTTATCAAATTTTCCGCCAAGACCTCGCCTCTACAACCACTAATCTTGATGCTATTCTCAACATCGCAGATGAATATACAGTTAAGACCATTCACGGGGATCAAAAACTGATTAGCAATTATCATATTGATGCAACCAATAACAGTTTACTGATCGATTTCAATGCCGATGCCTTAAATGCACTTAAACAAGGAAAACGCATCATTGAACCGAATGCCAATAATTACCAATAAAAAGCAATATAAAATATAAAAAAAGCGCTTAATCGCGCTTTTTTAATTCTTGCTTTATTCTGATGTTTGACTGGTTTGAACAATCTTCTTCTTTTTAAATCTTTTAGCTGGCCATTGCATAGTAAATCGTGCACCGCCCATTTTAGGACTTTGATCCACTTGAATCGAACCGCCAAACCAATAAGCGATTCGACTTACAATAGACAAGCCTAAACCATATCCGCCTGAGGCACGTGTACGACTATCATCCAAGCGAGCAAAAGCTTCAAAGACTCGCTTACGATCCTCTTCTGGAATCCCCGGACCATCATCTTCAACTGAAATATACGCCATTCCCTGAGCATCAATTCCACCAGTGATCAGCACTGTATCATCGCAGTATCGGATCGCATTTCCGACTAAGTTTTGTACTACACGATGTAAATAACGGCGTTCAGCATCCACCACCAAAGCTTGTGATGGCAAATGTAATTGAATATTTTTATTGGTTTTTAATGCTTTAGTTTCAATAGCGACTTGCTCAAGCACTTCGTATAGTCGAATTTCCTCAAAATCAATAGAAGGCATGCCTTGCTCAAGCTTAGCATAGGTCATGATTTCATCAATGAGGGTATTTAAAGCCTCAATGTCTTTATCAATCATTTCTACTTGTTGCTGACGATACTCATAATCCTCTTCATCAACCAACATTTCCATACCAAAGCGAATACGTGCTACTGGCGTTCGCAGCTCATGTGATACAGCTCTCATTAACTCTCGCTGAGCTTCGATCAAACGCTGTATATGATCTGACATACTGTTATAGCTGGCTGCCAAATGTGCTAACTCATCATATCCTTCGACAGGAACGCGAACGGACATATCCCCTTTTTGCATAACATTTAAGGCTGAGTTAACTTGCTTCAACTTGCGTTGCATTGGGACAATCAGACCATACACACCAAGCGACAAAATAAACATACTCAGCAAAGTAATCCCTGCCGCCAATTGGAATGGCATCCAATTGAACATTGGCACTGGTCCCATCACCAATACGTCACCAGACGAATTCGTCATTGGAGAAATGACAGAAATCGTAGTACCACGAATGCTAGCGCTATCCTGATACAGGATAACCCCTTGATCCGCACGTAAACGACCAATTTGCTCGGAATCTAAATTGAGATCAGAAAGATTTTGAATGCTTAAATCATAAGAAAAGTGTTGCTTAATTTTTGCAAGATATTCCCTTTCCTGCCCTGGATAATAAACCAAGTATTCCCATACAAAGATTGGCAAGGCCTTCATTTGACGCTCACCAATATTATCCACTTTCACATAAAGTAAATGCTCAGGGTCATCTATTAAACCAATAATGACATAAGCAATACTTTCTTTGGCGTCATACCGCACCACTGCTTTGCGCTTTTCTAAACGATATTTTTCGGTGCGTGAAAGTTCGACTTTATCAGATTCTAGATAATAGATTGGAAGTTCGAGCAAATCAGATGCATCTGATATCCAATCCATTCTTTGTTGCATGGTTTGTTGTCTTGAAACACCCTCGCTAATGACGTACGAAATCCCATCAGTCAATGACTCACGGTATTCCTGCGCGCGTTGATAGTTGATGATTTGCACAAGCAAATAACCAAATATGGCAACCAGCACCACCAAAATGACGAGACCTGCGTAGATACGCAGGAATATACTGTGTTTAGACACTAAGGTATGACCTTCTGAGGAGTGAGGGCATTACCGCGGGGATGTGATTACATCCCGTTGGTTTCTTTAACGAATAAATATCCTTTACTACGCACGGTTTTAATACGTTTAGGATTTTCAGGATCATCACCAATTTTTGGACGGATACGAGAAATACGAACATCAATTGAGCGGTCTTGACCATCATATTCAATACCACGTAGACGCTCAAAAATGTCTTCACGTGAAAGGATACGACCAGCATTAGATGCCAACAACCATAATAAGTCATATTCTGCACTTGTGAAATCTACAAGCTCACCGTTTAAGGTTACAGAACGACCACCATTATCAATCACTAAATCATCAAATTCGATACGTTGAGCAACTTCATCCTCTGGTGTTTTGTCTGTACGACGAAGCAAAGCACGAATACGCGCTAATAGAACGCGTGGCTGAACTGGTTTCGCAACATAATCGTCTGCCCCCATTTCAAGACCCAATACTTGATCCATGTCTTCAGTACGAGCAGTCAACATTAAAATCGGTTGATGATAATGTGGACGAACCTCACGACAAACAGTTAGACCATCAGCACCAGGAAGCATAACATCCAGCACCACCATATCCGGTTGCTCTGCGATAATACGACGGATTGCACGATTACCGTCTGGTTCTACCCCAACTTCTAATCCATTACGAATTAAATACTCTTGCGTTAAACGCGCAAGACGCTCGTCATCTTCAACGATCAAAATCTTTGGTAACTTTTCTTCTTGGCTCATAGAATGCCCCTATATTGTTACGATATCTGCTGATTAAACTTCACAGATTTACATCGATATGTTTTGCAATATACACACGTTTACATTGTAAACAAGAGCCTGTTCACGAAACTGATACACGAGCGTAGTCTTTTGTTATCTTTTTATTAACTATTGATAAATAGATAGTTTTGCCAAGTCGATCAATATTTTTCAATCAACTTTAAACTTTCAAACACAAATCAATTTGATGATATTTTAAACAAAATATTTCAAAAAAATTATTTTCGAGAAGCAATTTGCACTTTCAGAGTTATCCACAAACTTATCTATAAGCACTCTAAAAAGTCTCTGTTATGCTTAGCACCCTGTGACGCTGACTACATAACAAAATGGCGGAACGTGGAAAAAGTATAGGGAAATTTGAGTGTTAAACTCAGAAAAAAAATTATCAAAATGTCAATATTGATCTACCCTGAAATTTACCGTATCTTGTGTCTTAATTTACATTAAACCACTAAGTCTTGTGTTTACCCTCAAATATCGCGATAGCTCATTTTTTGAGTTTGTATCCGATTCAAATGGTCCATAAGCATAAAAATGATGAGAATGGAGCGACGCTGAAATGAGCGCTAATACAACCCCTGGTCAACTTCAAGTGATTAAACGCACTGGTGATGTTGCCACTTTTGATGCAGATAAAATCTCTGTAGCAATTGGTAAAGCATTTTTGGCTGTTGAAGGTCAACCAAGTGCAGATTCGAGCAGAATTCATGATCGTATTACTCAGCTGACTGAGATGGTGATGAATACATTTAAGCGTCGTTTACCTTCTGGTGGCACGATTCATATTGAAGAAATTCAAGATCAAGTTGAATTAGCTTTAATGCGCACAGGTGAACAAAAAGTAGCGCGTGCATACGTGATCTATCGTGAACAACGTGCTGAAGCGCGTAAAGAGTTAGGTGCTCATCATCACCCTACTCTTCAGATCACAGGTCAAAATGGTCAGCTCCAACCATTAGATTTGAGTCGTTTACAAGCGAAGATTGAAAAAGCTAGCGAAGGCTTAGAAGGCATTGATGTTCAAGCGATCATCGATGAAACTGTAAAAAACCTATACAACGGTGTTAAAGCATCAGACATCTCTACAACGATGATGATGGCGACACGTACACGTATTGAACAAGAACCAAACTATACGTATGTCACTGCACGTTTATTGCGTGACAACTTAGTCGCAACCGGTCTTGAGTTTCTTGGTCTATCTAAAGACACGCTTGAAAATGATGCGCTTGAAACCTTCTTGAAAAAAGGTGTTGAGCTAGAGCTTCTTTCTCCAGAATTATTAAATTTTGATCTTGTAAAATTAGCGGCTGCGATTAAACCAGAACGCTCTAATCAATTTACATATTTAGGTCTTCAAACATTATTTGATCGTTACTTTATCCACTCTGATGGCGTACGTTTCGAATTACCACAATTATTCTTCATGCGTGTTTCTATGGGCTTGTCGCTCAATGAAGACAACCGTGAAGATCGTGCAATCGAATTCTATAACTTACTTTCTAGCTTCGATTACATGGCATCTACGCCGACTCTATTTAACTCAGGTACATTACGTCCTCAGTTATCAAGCTGTTATTTAACAACGATTGATGATGACTTGTTCGATATTTATGGCGCTATGCGTGATAACGCAATGTTGTCTAAATGGGCAGGCGGTTTAGGTAATGACTGGACACCAGTTCGTGCCTTGAACTCATACATCAAAGGTACTAACGGAAAATCGCAAGGTGTTGTTCCATTCCTTAAAGTAGCGAACGATACAGCCGTTGCAGTTAACCAAGGTGGTAAGCGTAAAGGTGCGGTATGTGCATATCTTGAAACTTGGCACTTGGATATCGAAGAATTCCTAGAGCTTCGTAAAAACACGGGTGATGACCGCCGTCGTACACACGATATGAACACTGCAAACTGGGTTCCAGATTTGTTCATGCAACGTGTATTTGAAGATGCTGAATGGACACTCTTCACCCCGTCTGAAACACCAGATCTTCACGATTTAACGGGTGCTGAATTCGCAGAACGTTATGCTTACTACGAAAGCATTGCGAAAGAAACAGACATGCTTCATAAGAAAGTCCGTGCGAAAGACTTATGGCGCAAAATGTTATCAATGTTATTTGAAACAGGTCACCCGTGGATCACATTCAAAGACGTATGTAACTTACGTTCACCGCAACAACACGTAGGTGTGGTGCACTCTTCTAACTTGTGTACTGAAATTACATTGAACACAAGCAAAGATGAAATTGCGGTATGTAACTTGGGTTCAATCAACCTTGTTCAACACGTTCAAGGTGGTCAATTAGACCGTGAGAAACTTGCTCGCACGATTAAAACTGCAGTTCGTATGCTCGATAACGTCATCGACATTAACTACTATGCAGTTCCACAAGCGCGTAATTCAAACTTGAAACACCGTCCAGTGGGTATGGGTATCATGGGCTTCCAAGATGCACTATACGAAATGAAGATTGCTTACGGTTCTGATGCTGCGGTTGAGTTTGCAGATGAGTCTATGGAAGTGATTTCTTACTACGCGATTCAAACTTCAAGCGATTTGGCGGTTGAACGTGGTACGTATGAAACATTTAAAGGTTCATTGTGGGATCAAGGTATTTTACCAATTGACTCTCTTGAGCTGGTTGCGAAATCTCGCCCAGAACGTATGTTTGAAGTCGATCGCACACAACGTTTGGATTGGGACACGTTACGTGCCAAAGTTCAAAAAGATGGTATGCGTAACTCGAACGTGATGGCAATTGCACCAACTGCAACCATTTCAAATATTTGTGGTGTATCTCAATCTATTGAGCCAACATTCCAAAACTTATATGTGAAATCGAACTTGTCTGGTGAGTTCACTGTCATCAACCCTTACCTCGTTCGTGCATTAAAAGAACGTGGTCTTTGGGATTCTGTAATGGTCAATGACCTGAAACATTTCGAAGGTTCAGTACAAAAAATTGCGCGTATTCCTGAAGAGTTAAAAGCAATTTTCGCGACAGCATTTGAAGTTGAAGCACGCTGGATTGTTGATGCTGCATCACGTCGTCAAAAATGGATCGACCAAGCACAATCTCTTAACCTTTACATCTCTGGTGCGAATGGTAAGAAATTGGACATCACGTATAAGATGGCATGGTTACGTGGTCTTAAGACGACTTATTACCTTCGTGCATTGGGTGCGACATCTGCTGAGAAATCTACGATTAACACAGGTGCATTAAACGC
This sequence comes from Acinetobacter sp. ANC_7588, assembly GCF_056783995.1. Taxonomy (NCBI): domain Bacteria; kingdom Pseudomonadati; phylum Pseudomonadota; class Gammaproteobacteria; order Moraxellales; family Moraxellaceae; genus Acinetobacter; species Acinetobacter sp. ANC_7588. Next base: position 153,150 of record NZ_JBWYIU010000009.1, read on the forward strand.
AGTTAAACCTGCGACAGTTGCAGCGCCAGTGGCAGCAGTTGCTCAAGAAGCTAAGCCTGAAGCAGCAGCGTCAGAAGAAGGCTTCGAGCAAGCAGCGCCAGTGCCAATGGCATGTTCAATTGACAATCCTGATTGCGAAGCTTGTCAGTAATCTGACAGGTTTTAAATCCTCCCCCTTGCAAGCTTTGCTTCTCACCTTTAATAAAGGAGGGAGATTCCTCGAAGCAAATGGCGGGATGCAAGTCCCCCTTTGCACAAGGGGGACTTAGGGGGATTAAAAAAATTTAGGCAATAAAAAAGCCCTCTACAGGCCGATCAAAACTCGTAGAAGGCTTTTCAATCTCGATGTGATATCAAAATGGTCACAAAGAGGCTGGCATAGCAATGCGAGATAGATTGTAGCACTGAAAACTATCTCGAGCCAGTACAAGTCATTTTCTTTGAGAAAGGAGGAATAGACTATGTCTAAGCGCGTGATTTATAAAAGTGCCATTGATGGTCGCTTCGTGACTAAAGCTTATGCTTTAGCTCATCCAAAAACGACGATTAAACAAATTCTTAAAACCAAGTAATTATTTTGAGAGTTTAACGTGGATTTCTAGATTATTCCGGAAGTCCACTATTTAGAAATGAAGGAAACCACCATGCACCATATGACGCATAACTATATGTTAGGACTTGCTGTATTGGTCTTTGCCTTTATTTTCTTTTACACGCCGATGGTCTATGCATTTTTAGCCATTCGCAAACAACAGAAGCGTAAGCAAAATAAGTAGTGCGGAAATTCAATCTACTCAAACGAACAAATTGAGTACATTCATCGGCAAAACTTAATTTTGCTTACACAATATAAGCGTATAGTAGGATGTCTCACGTTGAGATGTCTGAATAAAAAGATATAAGCAACGTAGAGAGAATTGATATGTCTATCCTCAGTTGGGACGATTTCGAAGATGATGAACCGAAACAAACTGCACAAGCACAGCAGTCTGCGCCCATCGAACCGCAAAAAGCGCCTAATCCACAAGTGGTATCTGATGCACGCAACGAACCGACGCGTGTGGCAGCTGCACAACCCGCTCGAACCAGTTCAAACGGAACAACAAATTCAGCCGATCCGTTGGCAAGAGCATCTAACGCCTTAGAACATTTGGACGTTGCTCCAGGTCTTGAAGAGTTAGAAATGGGCGCTCAACGTGTTCAAGTTGATGATAAAGCAATGATCAACTGTCGCGCTGACTTGAACCAACTTGTTCCATTCAAATACGAATGGGCTTGGCAAAAATATCTCGATGGTTGTGCAAACCACTGGATGCCACAAGAAGTTAACATGAACCACGATATCGCACTTTGGAAGTCAGAGGATGGCTTAACTGAAGATGAGCGTACCATCGTGATGCGTTCTTTAGGCTTCTTCTCTACTGCCGATTCGTTGGTTGCAAATAATTTGGTTCTTGCGATTTACCGACACATTACTAACCCTGAATGCCGTCAGTACATCTTGCGTCAATCATTTGAAGAAGCGATTCACACGCATGCTTATCAATACTGCATCGAATCTTTAGGTATGGATGAAGGCGAAGTCTTCAACATGTACCGCGAAGTTCCATCAGTTGCGCGTAAAGCTGCATGGGGCTTGAAGTACACTCAAGAATTGAGTGATCCAACATTCAAAACAGGCACCCCTGAAACAGATCAAATCTTGCTTCGCAACTTGATCGCATTCTACTGTGTTCTTGAAGGTATTTTCTTCTACTGTGGTTTCTCTCAAATCTTGTCAATGGGTCGTCGTAACAAGATGAATGGTGTTGCTGAGCAATTCCAGTACATCTTACGTGATGAGTCAATGCACTTGAACTTTGGTATCGATATGATTAACCAAATCAAGATTGAGAACCCACATTTGTGGACTGCTGAGTTCCAAGAAGAAATCATTCAAATGATTCTTGAAGGTACGATGCTTGAAATCGAATATGCACGTGACACAATGCCACGCGGTGTATTGGGTATGAATGCTGCAATGATGGAAGAATACTTGAAGTTCATCGCAAACCGTCGTTTAGCTCAATTAGGTTTACCTGAGCAATTCGCTGGTGTGAACAATCCATTCCAGTGGATGTCAGAAATGATGGACTTACGTAAAGAGAAGAATTTCTTCGAAACTCGCGTAACAGACTATCAAACTGGTGGTGCGTTAAGCTGGTAATAGATCACGTTAGATGACACAACCAGTGACATTTACGACACATCCAATGACATTCGGCGACACATCTGATGTCATTCCATAAAAATAGAGCCAAATGGCTCTATTTTTTCTGCATCACTCAGCTCAACTACATAAGCCAAGAAATTTTTCCCAGAATTTTTTTTCATTATCATTAAATTTTATAGAATTAAAATAATAAACCTCTTGTAAAAAAGCTACGCCAATTACTTCAATTAACTCATTGAAATCTTGAATATCACCAAATTTCATTGCATTTAAAATAACTGCTTCCTTTTCCATTACAATCTGATCACTGTTACCTATATATTCAAAAAACTTTTTTGCAAAAGACAGAAGCAGACTTTCATCTAGCATTGGTAAAATAGATAAACCTATTGGTATAAAATTGTTCAACCTTATTGTAATACCTGAACTTTCAGCATAATATTTTTCAAAGCAACGTACCTGAGTTTCTGCAACTAATGTCGCATCAGAAATTAACTCATAAGTATGTTTGTTAATCTTTATTTTTCTTTTTTCTATTAAATTAAATTCACTATTAAACCAAGGATCATCTTGAAATATAATGATAGATAATGGTTTATTCAGTTTTAGAGAATATTCTTTTATTAAATGTAATTCCAATTCCGTTAAAAAATCTAAAATTAAAAATTTAAAGACATTATTCTTTGCTAGTTCTTTTCTTGATAAATAATAAAAATCTAGTAATAACTCTACTTCATTTTCATTTCTATTATCCACTGAACCGTACTGGGTTTATCGGAGAGATTTTTATTTAAGTTAGGCCACCTGACCTAACGGATTAACCTTATCATAGTACATTGCTTCAAACTCAAATGGCGATACATAACCTAGAGCACTATGTACACGCTTTTTATTGAACCAATCCACCCAGTTTAATGTCGCAAGTTGTACATCTACTAAACCTTGCCAATCTGCTTTTAGATATTCAATCACTTCTGTTTTGTATAAGCCATTCACCGTTTCAGCCAAAGCATTATCGTATGAATCACCAGTCGTACCAACTGATGCTCGTAAATTTGCTGCTTCTAAACGATTGGTATAGCGAATGGAAAGATATTGCACACCTCTATCGGAATGATGAATCACGTGCTTTGGCATGCCTCGATCATGTAATGCTTGCTCCAATGCATCGAGCACTATATCTGTATTCATTCGTGTAGATACTTTCCATCCAACAATGGCTCGTGAGAACACATCAATAATAAAGGCGGTATACACCCAGCCTGAAT